>JAUNSU010000009.1 GCA_030539035.1 Planctomycetia bacterium | reverse complement strand
AAAGCGAAAATCGGGTTCCCCGATCGATGACCCTTGCAAAAGGCGTAATGATCTCAAGATCTTTTCCTTGGGAAGAAACGGTAACCGCGAGATCCCCTTGATTGCAGAAGAGACTTTTTTCATCGTTGACGATCAGATCCGTATTTCCTTTCAGGATCACCTCGTTTCCGTTGAGGAACTGGATTCGTGCCCAGCCGCTTCGCAAAAACAGTTTGTTGGGTCCGAATTCCTGGCCCGGCTTGAACGTTTCCTCTCCTTCTGCCCAGACTGGATCGATCAGATCCGCAACTCGGGCGATCGGTGCGTATTCATGAAGGGAATCCGGATCATTGCAATGAAGAATTCCCCATAATCCCCAGATCATTGCCCCGAAAAGAAGGAGAATCGGCGTTAAATACTTCAGGGTATTTTTACTCCAAAGCGCTCGGAGTATTTTCTTCAAATCTGTTCGGAAAGAAGGCTGCAATACCTCGAAATCCACAGGATCCTGCCGAACGATCGTCGTATTCAATTCCGGATCGAACTGATCAAAACTGACGGGCAAGAAATCGCCGATCAAAAGGGAATCTTCATCGGATCCTTCCCGATGCTTCGCATGATAAACAGGAAACGGTCCGGGACAATTTCGTCTTTGCCAGCATCTGATCAGACGATCCATATCGAGATTATCGAGGAGGCATTTCACAATACCCGGATCTTTCAGACTCCGTTCGGCAAGCGCGATTTCCATTTCCGGATCGAAATCATTTTGCAAATATCGATTGACCCATTCCAGAACTTCCGAATCATAAGGATTATTTGGATTCATGTTCACTCCTTCCCCGGAGGACACTTTCGATGCACTCGCGTAAAAAGAGACGGACACGGGACATAATTCGATGAACAGTACTCAACTTGACATTCGTTTTCTCCGCGATTTCCGCGAAAGAATACGACTTTTTATAGTGCGAGTCGAGAATGATCCGGCTCAGGCCTTTGAGTCGATTCGTGCACGATTCCAGAGCGTCGAACTGATCGGATAATTCCATGGGGGCCCAGGCTGGATCGAGTCGTTTTTCGGACTCTTCCCGAACGGTTTGCGCCAACTGGCGGAGTCCTTCCGGAATGGATTGAACATACTTTCGATAATGATTCATCGCCGCTTTTTTCGCGATGGAATAGAGTAAAGGCCGGACATCCTGTTCGAGATCCCAACGATTCGCGCTTTCGACAAAGGCGAGAAAAACCTCCTGGACAATATCTTCCTGAACGCCGGGAACAGGTGCAACCCGATAGACAACATTCCGAACGTATTCGTAATGCTGAAGAAAGAGAACACCGGCGCGCTTGGTGATTTCTTCCCGCGAGCGGGCCTCCTCGGAGATCTCTTCCCCGTTTTTGATTATCATATCTTTGTTTTGATTACTGTTATTATTATCCACTTTAAGCCTGTCCTTCCGATATGTACTGTTTTGAAGGGGAGCAAATCGGACAAAAAAATAATATTTTTTGGAAAAAACTTGAGATAATATCTATATCGAACAATATCATTAGTCGCTGTACCCCCTTTTTCTTATTGTCAACTCTCGTATAATTTCTTCCCTGAAGGGAGTATGAGGATGGTAGATGAGGTCAAAAAACGAGGACGCGAGGTATTAAAGATCCTGAAGAAGCAGTATCCGGAGGTCCATTGTACGCTGGAATATCGGACGCCGTTCCAGATACTGATCGCAACGATTCTTTCCGCGCAGTGCACCGACAAACGGGTCAATCAGGTAACCGCGGATCTCTTCAAGAAGTATACGACCCCGAACGACTATCTCCGTGTTTCGCTGGAAGAACTTGAAGACGATATTCGAAGTACGGGATTCTATCATCACAAGGCGAAGAATATTCGGGCACTCTGTGAAATTCTTAGGGCCCGATATCATAATGAAGTCCCGCGAACGATGGAAGATCTTGTTCAGCTCCCGGGCGTAGGTCGTAAAACGGCCAATGTCGTACTTGGAAACGCGTTCGGGATTTCTTCCGGATTTGTGGTCGATACCCATGTCGGGCGATTGAGCCGGCGGCTCGGGCTTTCCGAAGAGACGGATCCGAAAAAGGTGGAACAGGATCTGGTTCGGATCTTTCCTCAAAAGGAATGGATCGACGCGAGTCATCGTCTGATCGCACTGGGAAGAGAATACTGTTCTGCCCGAAAGAAAAGATGTTCGGAATGTCCGATGATCAAGATCTGTCCACAAAATGAGTAAATCATGAAAACGATAGCGATTACAATTCTTCTGTTGACGATTTCCAACTGTCTGATGACCTTTGCGTGGTATGGTCATTTGAAGAACATGAATCATAAATTTTGGCTGCTTGCGGTTCTTGTCAGCTGGGGAATCGCTTTTTTTGAATATCTTTTTCAGGTGCCTGCCAATCGGTTTGGAGCGACTCAACTTTCACTTCCGCAGCTCAAGATCCTTCAGGAAGCGATCGCCCTTGTCGTTTTTGTTCCCTTTTTGCTGATCTATATGAAGCAGCCTCTGAACTGGAATTATCTTTGGGCCGGAATGTGCATTATCGGGGCCGTCTTTTTCGTCTTCCGAAATTGATTCGTTAATTCGGAGCAGAGGAACGAAGCGGCCGGCAACTGCCCGCAAGCCCGTAATTCCGTTCGCTTCGCTCACTCCATTACGGGCTTGCCGTCGGGTCAACTAATTACAAATCCCTAATCACAAATTTACTCCGGCGGTTTCTCTTTCCATAAAGAAGAATGCCCGTTCATGGAACTTCCTGAATAAGTGTTGTTCAAAGCATTGGAAAATGCTGTTCGATCGATATTTGTTCCCGGCCAGTTTTTCGGTGAACCTCCAAAAAACTGCGAAAGGAAAAAAGTAAGAAGCGTTAAAAGAATTCCCAGTATTGCCGTCTGCAAGAATAATAGAGATGCCGCAGGACGGTAAAAACAGAGCGCAATAAAAATGACAATCAGAACGAACAGAACCCCTCTTCTTCTCAAAGCGGGAAGATAGAAAAAGCTCAGACCCAAGATCAGCGTAAACCCGCTTCCCAACAGAATCAAGATGGATCGATCCATAATTTGCAGAAAACTTTTTTGCGGCGGATTAAAACTGCTGAACAAATATGTATTGATCCCGTCGGGAATCGCCTCTTTCGGTTCGACTCCAACCCAAGCCGCCAGATCCTCCTGCGTCATCGATGGCTTTTGCTTCCAATAAAAGCCGGACCAGATCATGTCCCGTATATACTCCGGCGTCCATCCCGCAAGATTGCCGATCAAATGCTGATTCGAAGGAAGAACGATCTGCCAATATCCCCTGCGGATCCAAACGGAGGGATCGGTAAAATGAGCGAAATCGATCTCACTCATCTCCGCGCCGGGCGCAACATCAATCAACCACGAAAGCTCCAATGTAAACGGCTTCAAACGGTACTCTTCCGGGATCGGGATCACAAGATCGCCCTTGGTGTTGAAGGAGGCCGTTTTTGATCGATCCGCCGTTTCGTCCGAATTCAGAGCAATTACAGAGAGAACATTATTAAAGAGCATCGTGATCCGTTCCCTCCGTACTCGGGAAGGAAGCGTGATGCTGATCGACTTCTGATCGCTTATGATCTTCCATGCGGCCCGATCAAATCGGGTCGAATTGACCAGCCAGGTTTGAATCCAGGCCCTTTCGACAATCGTGGATCCGAATATGTCCCTTGCACTTACAATCGCTTTGAGATTCAACTGATTCTGGATCTTGCCGGAATGGAATCGATACGAAAGAGACTCACCTTTCAAAAGGGATCGGGCCGGATCAAATGTCCAGGCTTTGTCGTCCTGGGATCCCAACTCGATATTGATTCCGGAAGGCGTGATCACATTCACCTGATTCGAAGAAAGAGATCCGTCCAGCGGCTGAACAAGATCCAGTACGATCTTGTTGGTCATCTGGGGCAGGAGATCGAAATTCCGGGAAGAATATTGCAGGGAAACAACACAGTTTCCGATCCGTGGGGAATCGGTCATCAGAATCCGTTTTCGGATCGTTTTCGCGGCAATATCGTCGTCCAGTTCACTGATAATATTCTGAATCGCAACCGGTTTGCCGTCGATCGTGATCTGAATCGAAGAAGGATCATGGAGATCGTTCGGAACCGAAAGCGTAATGGAATCCAAAGGTTCATATTTTACCGAATAGGTAAGTGTTTGCTGAATCCGATCACTTTCTTTTTCGGCCAAATAAATATTTGTCTGCGACTGCACTTCCACCTTACGGGAATGGGATTTCATTTCTGCGGCGAAAAATGGAAGGACCAGGGAATCAGGGGCTGTTTTCCGATTGTCCCTGCTTTCGAAAATACAGGAGAGGGGCTGCTGCTGACGCGAGGGGAGTTCAATTCCCGTCGCAAGTGAACTCAAGGTCCGGATTCGCAGTCCGCGCATCTGATCGATGATCGGATTCAATTCGACATTATCGTCGGGAACAACGATCACCGCGCCCGGCTCGATCCAGTCGGCAACGGGAATGGGAATGGTGAATTCCAGCTTTTTAAGATCGGAAGAAAGATGGCGTACAGCCGACAGCTCAAATTCGATCAGACCTTCCGACGCCGTTGAAAGAGGAAGAAGCAGTTCCTTTGAATTATGATCTTCCCGAATTTTTTCCAGATCGATCAGATAATTCGATTTGACATCATTGATAAACCAGTCGTCGATTTTTAAGGCGAGTTCGCGAACCTTGGATCCATAGATCATATATTGAAAACGGGCCTTGAGCCGGAGTTCGCCTTTGTGAACGAGGATCTGATATTCCGGCTTGACCTTGATTCGTGTTTGCTGAACGATCATTTGAGCGTTTAAGGAAAACGGCTGCGCGTAATAGGAATATTGTTCATACTCCTTTTCCTGATCGTTTCCTTCGTCGGGATGAATCCGAACACCGTATCGGGGACGGATCTTGAAGTTCAGATCTTTGGGGATCATGAACTTGATTCGTCCGTATTGTTTTTGCGCTCCGATCAGATCGAATCCGCCGAGTTCCCATCCTGCTGCCGATTCCTTGGGGGCTTTCGTATCTGTTTGCGCTCCCTGGATGATCGCTTTAAACCGCAGAGATAAAGGTTCCCGAATCTTGCGGGCAAGGGAGATCTCCGCGATGGGATCATTTCCCTGATTCGTTTCCGATATGCTCCGAATATCAAGGATCGAATTGTTCAGACCGGTTGCGACGACCGTTTCCCGAAGCAGACGGGCACCTTGGGGAAGCCGGATCCGGAATGTATCATTGGCGATTCCATCCGGCCGAATCGGAAGGGTCGCCTCAAACTGAACATCCTGAAGACTGGGCGTAATGAGTATTTCCGCATCTTCCACTTGAAGAATGACCCGATTACTCAAGGATCGATCGTCCTTTTTCCGCCAGGACAATTCTGTCGTCTCTCCATTGCGATTTAATCCGTTTAAAGTGATCTCCGACGTCGATTCACTCAGCGTGATCGGCGGCATCGCAAGGATCCCCTGCGAAGTTGTGATCTGAATATCCGGAAGCGGAACGACCAAACGGACCTTCGCATGGACGGCGGGCGGAAATGTTGCCCGTACTCGATATTCCTCGTTTCCGGTCGATTCAATCGGAAAACAAAGCTGCATGGTAAACGTATGCCGCAAATATCCCTTCGGAGTTTGGCTGGGGATCTTTTCCTCTTTTTTCGGGGGAGGAACAGCCGGTTTTTTATTGTCCTTTTTATCGGAAGACGCCGCTTTGGGGGGAGCAGAAGCCGTTTTTTCATTCTGGATTACGGCAACATATCCGTCCAGATCGGAATCGAACTCAATATAATATTTACCAGACCCGGAATACTGAATGGAATCATAGAAATCTTTATTTCCTTCCGATGCGATATAGACACCCTCTTTTAATCCCAACGGGACACGAATGATCGGAGCGTTCGTCGTATAGATCCGGTATTGGACATTCAGGCGGACCATTCCCGATTCTGCCCGGCCGTTGACATCAATACTTTGAATCGAATAAGGAAGGGCCGGACTGATCACTTTCGGAGCATCCAGTTCCTTGATAATATCATCGATCGTCCAGTTGGGGAGGGGGATTTTCCAATCGCCCTCTCCGTCCTGAACCCAAAATGTAATTCCCCGTTGAACGCGGACTTCTTCGTTGCTGTCCCCTTCGGTTTTAAGGTAATAGGCGCTGTTTTCTTTTGGGGCGGGCTTTTCAGAATCGGGAACCGCTTTGATCTCCGCTTTTTTATCGGCAGGAACGGGCCCCGGCTTCGTTTCTTCACCGGAAAGATTCGAAAGAAAAATCATGAAGAAGAAAAGAACAAAAAGGAACCGCTTTCCAAAAGAAGAGATCGTCTCCGATTCCCGGTTTGCTCTCAATTCAACAAACGGAAGGCCGACACGCCGGAACGGAAAACGCAAAATGATCCCCAAGCCCTTTTCGCCGTTTATTTCGTTCGATTCCCGAACGGGTAAAGACAAAAAAGTCTCTTGCTTTGCTTTTTGTTGTGATGTTTTTCTGATTGACATGGATAATCAGTTCATGCTGTTTATGAATACTGCCTTAATTCCATTTTTGGAAAATATTATCAGTCTTATATATTTTAACACACTTTTATCGAATTGGATAGTTGTAATCATTTTGGAACGGAAAAAAAGGAAGGAAAGAAGAGAATAAAACGAAATAATCCCTACAATCAATTCTATCCTGTTTTCAGATAAAATCAACTTTTCGAAGAGAAAAAACATTCCCTTTCCTTTTTTTACGGAAAGGGGGTGAATTATTACCGGGCAGAATTTTCTTCCGCGATTTCACGGATCCTTAAGAGCCGTTCCAAAAGAGCTTCCAGCTGATCGAGGGGGACCATATTCGGACCATCGCTTGGGGACTGGTCCGGGTCGGGATGTGTTTCCAGGAACAGGGCGTCAATTCCTACTGCGATCGCAGCCCGGGCAAGCGGTTCCACGTAAGCCCGATTCCCTCCTGAGGTATTTCCGCGTCCGCTTGGTTCCTGGACACTATGGGTCGCGTCAAAGACGACAGGAACCCCAAGATCCCGCATGATCACAAGGGATCGAAAATCATTGATTAACCGACCGTATCCGAAAAAGGTTCCCCGTTCTCCCAGCAAGATGTTGGAACATCCTCCTTCTTCGAGCTTTCGAACGACATTGCCCATATCATCAGGGGACATAAATTGTCCTTTTTTGACATGAACCGGCCGTCCAGTTCCCGCCGCCGCAAGAAGAAGATCGGTTTGACGCGCCAAAAACGCGGGGATTTGAAGGAGATCGCAGACTTCGCCCGTCGCTTTTGCCTGAATACTCTCATGAATATCGGTGGTGATCGGCAATCCGACCGCTTCCCGGACCTTTTGCAGAATTTCCAGTCCTTTCTCCAGTCCGGGTCCCCGCCAGCTGGATATGCTGGTTCGATTGGCCTTGTCGAACGATGCTTTAAAGATCGGCTGGATCCGGAGCCCTTTGGCGCAGAGCCGCTCGGAAATTCGCTTGATCTCTTCGGCAATTCCGAAAACAAATTCTTCCTGAAGAACACAGGGGCCGGCAATAAGAACCAACGGATTTCCTTTTCCGCAGCGGATTTCTCCAATAGACACAGGATTATTCGGCATTTTTGACTCCTTTCAAAGATCAGTCGGTTTGCTGATTTTATTTGGAATACTTTCGAACGGATTTTTCCGGGGCAACAACAGTAAATCGATTTCGAATCAGTTCGATTTTAACAGGAAGGAACCCGCCGGGATCTCCGTCAATTTGATAAGGAACTTCATGATCGCTCGATAATGTAAAGGCGGATCCTGTTCCCATCTTTGTTCCCGGCAAAAAACGGTGAAGGCTTCCGAGCTGCGCAAAACAGACACTGAGGAGCGAACAAAAGACATTTTTCCCTTTGAAAAAACAGTAATCGAGCTTTCCGTCGGATCCAACACACTTTGGAACAAGAGGAAGTCCCCAGCCGTATCGGGGCAAATTAAAGACGAAAGCCCAACGCGATATTTTTTCCTCGATCTCATTTTGAAATTCGATCTTCGCCTTGATCTCCGGGTAAGGATAGAAGAACATGGAGGAAAAAATGGGTTTAATATAAGAGAAATAGCTGATATGGGCCCCTTTTCTTGAGTTGCTCTGATAATTTTCATGCCGTTTTTGATCGACTTTATGGACGATATCGGCATCGATTCCCGCGCTGAGCATTACGAGAAAAAGGCGATCATTTGCGCGTCCGGCATCAAAAACCGCATAATATCCCTGTTCAATTACATCGGCCATTTTTCGGGGATCGGAAGGAATTTTCAGATATTTCGCGATTAGATTGGCCGTTCCGGCGGGGAGCAAGGAGATCGGAAGGCCCGGAACGGTACGATTGACCAACTCGGCGGCAGTTCCATCACCGCCAACGCCGACAAGGGCCCGAAGTCTTCCTTCGGAATGGAGCTGATTTGCCTTTTCGGAGACCTTTTGAAGATCTGTATGGATCTCAGCGATCAGTCCCTTTTTTCGCAAATGATCGCAGAGAGATTCGGATCGAAGCATGGGAAAACTTCGTCCCGCTTTCGGATTGACCGAGATCAATACAGAATCGGCGGAAGTGGGGATCGGAGTCAACACGGATAAGATCCTGTTCTTTTTTAAACACAAAAAAACACGGAAACCTCGGCCGATTTCTCTCATTGCAAGATCGATCAGAGGAAGTTCCCTGGAATTTTATTTGTACATGGAGGCCAAAGGATCAGCGAATCGCAAGACGGGCCGCTCGGGACGATCGGCGTTCTGCACGCAAACGGGCGCGGCGCTTTGTTTCGCTTGGTTTTTCGTAATTTTCGCGGCGACGCATCTCTTTTTTGATTCCACTTCGTTCAACCAGTTTTCGGAAACGACGAACTGCGTCCTGAATACTCTCTTTTTCTCTCAACGTAAGCTTGACCACTAAAACTCCACCTTTCCTGATTTCTTCGTTGCTAAAAATTTTAACGAATAATATAAAATTTTTTCGGGACAACCCCCGACATTTCCCTTTCGGCATTCGATTATTTGAAAGCCGGAAAGGATAAACCCAGTATCCCTTTTATGGAAAATAAACCGTCTTGAGCCGTAAAAACAGCCCTTTGCCGGACCCTTATGCCCGGTAAAAAAGCCTTTACAGGGACAACAAGCCAGCTTAATCTTAACAATATAGCCTGAAATGGGAATTTTGTCCAGTACCGCGCCCGGGCATTTTATTAAATTTTTGACATTGTCTTAATTTCTGAAAAATGATATGATTCCGTCTGGTTTGTACAGGCCGCACCTCATCGTGTTATTTCGGGGACGCTTGAGGAATTTGTTTCTTCCCGAGTTTTTTATGAATTCGAAAAGGATTTAAAAAGATGAAAACAACGTTTCGAGATAAAATGAACACCGTTTTTCGTGCTGGTATTGCCTTGTTTTTTGCATGTGCGATGATTGTTCCCCTTTTTGCGCAGGAATCTCCGGCGGTATCCGCTCCGGCCGATCAGTCCGCCAAAAAGGAAAATGATGATCTTGATCCTGCAAGCCGGGAAAAAGTCAAGGCCGCTCTGGAAAAATTCACGAAATCCGATTTCGAAGGATCACTCACGATTCTTAAAGAACTCGCCGCCGCCAATCCCAAGGTCATCGCGCCCCGATTGATCCAGGCGGAATGGTTCCGCGCTTCGAAAAATGAACGAGCTTTCCGGGTTTGCCTGGAAAACGCGACGGAAGAATCGCCCGCCGATCCCGGCGCCTTTCTTATTCTTGGAGAGTTGGCCCTTCAGCGCGGGGAATTGACCGCATCTGAACTCCTTTTCTCAAAAGCGGAAACGGTCCTTGCGAATTACAACGCAAATCCCGATCGAAAAAAATCAATGGGAATCAAACTTTTGAACGATCAGGCTTCTTTGGCCCAAGTTCGCGGACGCTGGGATCAGATGCAGACGATTCTTGGGGAACTCCGAAAAATTCAGGGAGATACGCCTGAACTTTGCCGGCTGATCGGATACAGCTTCTTTCAGAAAAAAGAGGACGACAGTGCCCGTCAATGGCTCCAGCACGCAGATAAAATTTCGGAGGGCAAAGGAGCGCCCGCCGATGCGATTATGGCCCAATATTATATCAATCGCGGTGATATGGAAAAGGCAAAAGCCAGTCTTGCCGCCGCAATGGCCGCGAATCCCGCTTCCGTTGATGTCTTAAAACTTTCGATTATGATGGCCCTTGGTGAAGGTGATACGGAAACTGCGTGGACCAACGTTCAAAAACTCTGCTCGGAAAAACCGGATCTGCTCGACGCCCAAAAGCTCTATGGAAATGTCGCCCTGTATCGCGCGGATTATACAGCCGCGGAACAGGCCTTCCAAAAAGTCGTCAATATCGCGCCGGCGGATACGGAAGCCGCAAACGGACTTGCTCTTGCCCTGTGTGAGCAGCAGGATCCGGAAAAGAAAAAACGGGCCATTCAGTACGCTTCCAATAATTTGCAAAAGCAGGAAAACAACCGTGATTTCCTCGCGACCTATGGATGGTGTCTCTTCCAGGTCGGCAATCTGCAAAACGCGATTACGATTCTTCAGCGATCGGCCGCCGATGGCCGGATGAGCCAAGCCGCCGCTTATTATTTCTCGCTGATCATCTCCAAGGACGCTTCCAAAAAAGAACAGGCCGCTAAACTTCTTCAGGCCGCTCTGAACAATAAGCAGCCGTTCGTTAAACGGAAAGCCGCCGAAGAATTGCTGAAATCTCTTAATTAGTGATTAGTGATTTATTTCCCTGCTTTGGAGAGTATCCACCAGCAGGGATTTTTTTCGGGATATTTTGAGAAACCGCACCTTTTCAGTATTCGCTGGGATGCCCATCCGTCGGGATCGGTTTCCGCAGTGATCGCCTTAATTTCCTCCTGATCCAGCCCCCAGGCGCAAAGTGCTTCCACCGCTTCGGACATATATCCATGATGTTCGAACTCTTTTCCGAGTCCGTATCCGATTTCCACTTCGCCCTTTTCGTTCGGGAGATCCTTGAAATCGGCTGAGCCTATTACAATTCCGTCTTCTTTTTGGATCAGGAACCAAAAAGTGTGAAAAAGGTAATGTTCCGGGTCTTCTTGTGTAATTGTACATTGAGATCGAACAATTCCCTGAAAAATTCCCTCCATTGGCTCTGCTTTGTATTGGCAGTCCAACTCTTGTTCAAGGGCGGGAAGATCGTCAACCCAGAGAAGAAGTTCCCGACTTGATAATGGATAAAGATACAAACGTTCCGTTTCCAGGTGCCATTTATCGCTTCGTAGATTATACATGATCATTCCTGCGCTTTCTTTTTAAAAGAGATCTGTCGAAAACAGGTGCTGTCCATAGATCAGCACCAGATTTGATTGGTTGTAATTATATTTCGATTGATACTCCGGGCAAGTGAGAGAAACCGTTTTTTTAAGATAATATGTACGCAAAAATAATATCATACGAAAAATATAATAAAAGCTCGATTATCAATTTACTTTTCTGAAGATTTTACGGGAAGAAGCGAAAATTTATATGGGGGCGGGTTGTCTCTTTACATGTTCTCGGGTATCATTACAGGTCTTAATGGAGATATTTTATATTATATAGATGTCGAAAAGAGGGGGTGTTTGCTCCGCGTGCGGTTTAAACAGCCTCATTTTTTATTATTTTTGCAGTTAAATCACTGAAGACCATCATTGAAGAGATCGAATTTCGATCTTTTTATCAACGGCGCGGATATTTATGATTGATCATAAACCGATTATAAGCATCGCGGCAAGAGGAGGGTCAAGGTGGAAGAGTTTTTTGGTTTTAGGACTTTAAGTTAAGTACAGAGGAGAAAGAGCAGTGAGCGAACGATGTTTCGTAATGTGTGATGGAAATGAGGCTACTTCCCATGTAGCGCATCTTTGCAATGAAGTAATGGCGATTTACCCGATCACTCCTTCATCGACGATGGGGGAATTGACCGATGATTGGGCGGCAAAGGGAAAGAAGAATATCTTCGGAACCATTCCGCACGTTGTCGAAATGCAAAGTGAAGCGGGCGCGGCGGGAGCCGTGCACGGATCTTTACAGGCCGGCGCTCTTACGTGCACCTTTACCGCTTCCCAGGGACTTCTTCTGATGATCCCGAACATGTTCAAAATCTCCGGGGAACAAACACCGACTGTCTTCCATGTTTCCGCTCGTTCGCTCGCAAATCATGCTCTTTCGATTTTCGGGGATCACAGCGATGTAATGGCCACTCGATCCTGCGGTTGGGCAATGCTTTGCGGCGGAACCATCCAGGAAACCCATGATACTGCTCTGATCTCGTATGCCGCGACTCATCGGAGCCATGTTCCTTTCATTCATTTCTTTGATGGATTCCGTACTTCGCACGAAGTGAATAAACTGGAAAAACTTTCCGAAGAAGATGTTCGTTCCATGCTCGATATGGATGCGATCAATACTTTCCGCGAACGCGCTTTGAATCCGATGAAGCCGGTGATCCGCGGAACGGCCCAGAACCCGGACGTCTTCTTCCAGGCTCGCGAAGCTTGTAATGATCTCTATAATGCTGTTCCCGCCATCGTTCAGGAAGAAATGGACAAGTTCGGAAAATTGACCGGACGAAATTATCACCTGTTCGATTACTACGGCGATCCGAATGCCGAAAAGGTCATCGTAATTATGGCCAGCGGAAGCGGAATTGTCGAAGAATATCTCGACGCCGTCGGATCCGATAAAAAAGTCGGTATGGTCAATGTCCGTTTGTATCGTCCGTTCTGCGCGAAATCGTTTGTCGCCGCTCTTCCGAAATCGGTGAAAAAGATCGCAGTCCTTGATCGGACAAAAGAGCCGGGAGCGCTTGGCGAACCTCTTTACATGGACGTCGTTGCCGCAA
Organism: Planctomycetia bacterium; assembly: GCA_030539035.1. Taxonomy (GTDB): domain Bacteria; phylum Planctomycetota; class Planctomycetia; order Pirellulales; family Thermoguttaceae; genus JAUNBG01. The sequence goes on along the minus strand of JAUNSU010000009.1, from coordinate 45,941 downwards.
TGAATCAGGAATGGAAAGCCGCAATGCCGGTAATCGTCGGCGGCCGATACGGTCTTTCTTCCAAGGACTTCACTCCCGCGATGGTCAAGGGAATTTACGATGAGCTCGACAAAGCGAATCCGAAAAACAGCTTTACGATCGGGATCAAGGACGATGTTTCCAATCTCAGCATTGATTATGATCCGCACTTCTCCACCGAACCGAACGATGTTACCCGTTGCGTGTTCTTCGGACTCGGAAGCGATGGAACTGTCGGCGCCAACAAGGAAACCGCGAAAATCGTCGGGGAATACACTAATAATTACTGCCAAGGCTACTTCGTTTACGACTCCCGAAAAGCCGGATCCATTACGGTTTCCCACCTTCGCTTTTCGCCCCGTCCGATCAAAGGATCTTATTTGATCTACAAAGCCAATTTCGTCGCTTGCCATCAGTTCGTCTTCACTGAAAAAGTCGAAATGCTCTCCACGATCGTTGACGGCGGAACTTTCCTGCTCAACTCTCCTTACAGCGCCGCCGAAGTTTGGGATCATCTTCCCGTCGAACTTCAGAAAGAGATCCTTGAGAAAAAACTCAAGTTCTATGTTGTCGACGCCGTTAAGGTTGCCAAAGCGGCCGGAATGGGCGGTCGAATCAATACCGTAATGCAGACCTGCTTCTTCAAGCTCGCCGGCTTTATGCCCGAAGATGAAGCAATCGATCATATTAAACAGGGAATCAAGAAGGCTTACGGCAAAAAGGGCGACGCGGTTGTTCAAAAGAATTACGCCGCTGTTGACGCTTCTCTCGCCGCTTTGGAAGAAGTTCAGGTCCCTGCTTCCGCTTCTTCGAATTTCCATCGCCGCAGCGGAATCGTTGGAACGGCTCCGGAATTCATCGAAAAGACACTCGGCGAAATCATTTCTTCCCGCGGAGACGATCTTCCGGTCAGCGCTTTCATGGAAGCTGCCGACGGAACCTTCCCCACCGGAACAACCAAGTACGAGAAACGAAGTATCGCGATCGATATCCCGATTTGGGACAAAGATACCTGCATCCAGTGCGGACAGTGCTCCCTCGTTTGCCCGCATGCCGCGATTCGCATGAAAGTATACGATCCGGCCGCGGCCGAAAAAGCGCCCGCCGGATTTGAATCCGCGGATGCCAAAGGTCCGGAATACAAGGGCCTGAAAGCGACTCTTCAAATCGCTCCCGATGATTGCACCGGCTGCGGAATGTGCGTTTACGTTTGCCCGGCGAAGAACAAGGCGGTTGAAGGACAAAAAGCGATCAATATGGCCGACAAACTTGCCCATCTGGAAAAGGAACGGGCCAACTGGGATTACTTCCTTTCGATTCCGGATTACGACCGGACCAAGGTCAAAGTCGATTCGATCAAGGGCTCGCAGCTTCTTCTTCCTCTCTTCGAGTTCTCGGGCGCCTGCGCGGGCTGCGGAGAAACCCCGTATGTCAAGCTGGTCACCCAGCTCTTCGGCGATCGAATGATGGTTGCCAACGCGACCGGATGTTCTTCGATTTACGGCGGAAACCTTCCGACCACACCGTATACGAAAAATGCCAAGGGCTTTGGTCCTGCCTGGTCCAACTCGCTTTTCGAAGATAATGCCGAGTTCGGAATGGGAATGCGCCTTGGCGTTGATCAGCAGGCGGGTTTTGTAAGAGAAATTCTGAATGAAAACAAGGAAAAGATCGGTGCCGCTCTTGTTGAAAATATCCTGAACAACAAACAGGAAACGGAACAGGAAATCGCTCAGCAGCGCGTTTGGGTTGAAGAACTCAAGGCCAAGGTCGCCGGCTGCGGATGCACTTGCGACAAGAGTAAGCTCCTTGCGATGTCGGCCGATTATCTGATTCGCCGAAGCAACTGGATCTTCGGAGGTGATGGCTGGGCTTATGATATCGGATACGGCGGACTGGATCACGTTGTCGCTTCCGGCCGCGATGTCAATATCCTCGTTCTCGATACCGAAGTTTATTCGAATACCGGAGGACAGGCTTCCAAGTCGACCCCGATGGGCGCTGTTGCCAAGTTCGCCGCCGGCGGAAAAGCAACCGGAAAGAAAGATCTCGGTATGATGGCCGTTAATTACGGGACTTGCTTCGTCGGACAGATCTCCATCGGAGCCAATCCGACCCATGCGATTAAAACCCTGGTCGCCGCGGAATCTTATCATGGACCGTCCCTCGTTATTGCTTACGCCCACTGCATCGCGCAGGGAATCGATATGAAAACCGGAATGGCCCTTCAGAAAGAAGCCGTTGCCTGCGGATATTGGCCGCTTTGGTCTTATGATCCGCGTCTGGAAAAACCGTTCGTCCTCGCCAGCAAGGCCCCCGAAGGGACCCTTAAAGATTTCGAAGCCAAGCAGAACCGATTCAATCTGCTCAACCGGATCAATCCGCAGGCCGCCGAAAAATTCCAGGAACAGGCTCAGGAAAATATCAATAAGCGATATGAATTCTACAAGGCTATGTCCGACGTCAAATGAGTCTTTGATCTTTGAAAAGGCTTGAATAAAAAAACGGTGAACACATGTTCACCGTTTTTTTATGGAATTTTATGGAAAATTTTTTGTCCGCGGGAAAAAGGACTATACGGAAAAATCAATAAACGGGCTGAAGTTCGGTGATCGTGATATTTTTATACCAGACGTCGTTCCCGTGATCTTGAAGGAGGAGACGGCCATATCGAACCATTCCGTATTCTTTCACGTCGGCGTATTTGCTTTTTTTGATTCGGCAAAACCAGTCGTATGATCCGATTTCTGCGGAAACGGTTTTCTGTCCATTCAGCCAATGTTCAATATGATTTCCGATCACAATGATCTTTCCGTGATTGAACTCGCCGGAGCGAAAAACACTCGGATCGGTTTGCGGCTCATAGACATCGTAAAGTCCGCCTGTTCGATAGCGCGCGGCTGTTTTTCCGGTCGGGACATCTTCGACCTGAAATTCGCATCCCAATCCGAATCCGCTTGTATTCCATGATTTATATTTGACGCCGCTGTTTCCTCCCTTTACGATCTTTACATCGAATTCGAGAATGAAATTTTCGTATTTCTTTTCCGAATAGAGGTCCCCTCCGTTGGCCTTTCGAAAGAGCAGACCGTTTTCGACGGTCCAGTTCGGATTCGGTTTATCGCCTTTTACATTGCGCCATCCGGCGAGATCTTTACCGTTAAAAAGGGAAACCGTCTCTCCATGAATATACATGGAAGCCTGCGGGGCCGGCCGTTCGGTAAAAGATTCTTGCGGGACAGAACAGGAAGGGACAATATTTTCGGAAGGGGAATAAGAAAAAGAACAGGGATCGCAGCAAAATCGCCAAGCCCGTCCATGAAAAGCGTTTGCCTCGTTCGAAAATCCCCCTAAAATGGAAAGGATACCCGTAAAAACGAACAGAACTTTTAATAGATTTTTTTTAGCCATTTTTTTCCTTTAAAAAATGTAAGTTTTTTATTTTGTTTTTATTTACTATAATGCCTATTTTAATTACGAAAAAAAATAAATCAAGAGTAAAGTTCGAAAAAAAAGAAAATGTAAAAGATGCATTCTTTCCATGAAGAGAATAACCGGGATTGACTTTATCTCGAAAATAAAATAAAATAAGGGGGATTGGCTGTTTCCGCGGAAGGAATCCGAAAAGGAAATCCGGGCGTTTTTGGGGCAAACCCCTCGTATGAGGAAAGAATCGAAAAAGTCCGGAAATAAGGGGAATCAGACTTCGTTCCTTTTTTGAAAGCCGGAGCGGACAGTGAAATCACAAAATGGTAAATGGATTAAAATATTGAATATCAATAGTTAACCGTAAACAGTAATCATTAGAGCAGACGATATCAGTTGGGTTTTATGAAATCAGCAGATTGGGTTCGATCATTAGTCGGGGAGACACCGGTAATCCTTCCATCGCTTTTAGCGGCCGATTTTGCGAATTTGGTGTCGGAAGTTCGCCGATTGGAAGCGGCCGGCGCCAAAGTCCTTCATATCGATGTGATGGACGGGCATTTTGTTCCGAACATCAGTATTGGCGTTCCGGTCGTCGAATCCCTTCGGAAAATTACAAATCTGAAGCTGGACGTTCATCTTATGATCACGAATCCGGAGAAATTCATTGTTCCCTTCCAAAAGGCGGGAGCCGATTCCATCCTGTTCCATGTGGAGGTTGTTCCTGAACCTCGCGATCTGCTCCGGAAGATCCGGGATCTCGGTGTTGCTCCCGGCCTGGTTTCCAATCCGACGACTCCAGTGGAAAAACTGCTTCCCTGGGTCGATGATGCCGATATTATCTTAACGATGAGTGTCCAGCCCGGATTCGGCGGACAAAAACTCAATCCCGAAGTCTTCGATAAAATTCGGACCCTTCGAAAACATATTCGGCCTGATACACTTCTCTCCATAGACGGGGGAGTGAATGAAAAGACCATTGCCGCCTGTGCTCAAGCCGGTGTCCAGCTCTTTGTTGCCGGGACCGGGGTTTTCGATGCCGATGATTATACTCAACGAATGGCCGATCTCAAAAAACTTGCGACGCGGGAACCTCATCATCAGCATTCCGATGATGTCCTGTTCAATACACTTCCCGCTGGAATATCATGAAGGAAGAAATGGATAAAGAAAACGAGATGGAACAAAACAGTTCCGAGGAACCTCGCAAAAAGAGAGGAATTCCGGAAGGGCTCTGGATCCGATGTCCCGGCTGCCAAGCGACGATTTTCAGTCGGGAAACCACGAAACGGGGAGGAACTTGTCCGCAATGCGATTACCATTGGTCGATTACTGCGCGTGAACGGATCGATCAGATCATGGATGAGGGAACCTTCGAAGAATGGGATACCGACATGGTGTCCGGCGATCCTCTCCAGTTTTTTGATCGGATCTCCTATTCCGATCGGATCAAAAACGATCAGCTTCATACGGGAATGAAAGACGCTGTGATCACCGGACTCGGACGGGTAAGAGCTCGAAAAGTTGCTTTTGGCGTTACCGACTCCCGGTTTATCATGGGAAGTATGGGATCTGTAGTTGGCGAGAAGTTGACCCGGGCCATTGAAAGGGCGCAGGAACAGGATCTTCCTCTGATTATTGTGTCCGGATCCGGAGGAGGGGCCCGAATGCACGAAGGAATTTTTTCCCTGATGCAGATGGCCAAAGTGTCCGCCGCGCTTGCCCGTTTTCATCAAAAGGGAGGTCTTTTTATTTCCGTATTGACCAATCCCACCATGGGCGGAGTTGCCGCGAGCTTTGCTTCCCTCGGCGATCTTATTTTCGCCGAACCAAAGGCCCTGATCGGTTTTGCCGGGCCTCGCACAATCAAAGCGGCGATCCATCTTGAACTTCCCAAAGGATTTCAAACAAGTGAATTCCTTCTCGAACATGGTTTTATCGATCGGATCGTTCATCGCATGGATCTTCAAAGTGAATTGGCCCGTGCGATCGACTATTGCAATAAATAAGGAAATAATGTCGAATAAAAAAAAGAGATCTTCTTCCGAAAAAATTCGGGTCGAATTCAAAAAGAACAGAAATTCCCGGACCCGGATCAACGATTGGACCCGGCGGTATCAGAATGAGTCGGAATCGCAGTCCGACGATTCTTCGGATCCCTCCGAGATCTCCGATCTTTTCGAAGGAGGAGAACGGATCAGCGGAAAAGGGGATATTACCCGAAAAAGAACGATCGTTGCAACTCGACAGGAAACAGAGATCAATACCGGAATACGGGGCGATTTTGAATTTCTGCCCGAGATCAATGCCGATGCGGTCGATTCCGGAGTGATCCTGAACGGCCGTGTTCTGAAAGTTCATGGTCTGTATTCTTATGTGGAAGATCATTCCGGACGGATCTTTGTTTGCGTGATCCGGCGGATCTTGAAGACACTCTCCACCGCGCAGCGCCAAATCGTTGTTGCCGGAGATCGGGTCCTTTTTCGAGATGCGAAAGTCGCCGGCCGAAATGAGGGAATTATCGAAAGGGTCGAACCCCGTCGAGGAACCTTGAGTCGGACAAGCCGTCAAAGAAAGCATATTATCGTCTCCAATATTGATCAGGCCCTTATTATCGGAAGTGCGATGGAGCCGCATCTTAAACCGAATCTGATCGATCGTCTTCTGATCACCTGTGAACGGTCCGGAATTGAACCGATCATTTGCATTAACAAAATCGATCTTGTCAATCCGGCGACATTGCAGCCGCTCATCGGCGTTTACGCGCAAATGGGATACAAGGTTCTTCTTTTAAGCACAAAAGAAGGCTTTGGGATTGATCGTTTGCGCCGTATTCTTTCCGATCGGGAAAGCGTTGTTGTGGGGCAAAGCGGGGTTGGGAAATCCTCCCTTCTGAACGCGGCCGATCCTTCTCTGGATCTTCGCGTTGGAGAAGTGAGCCTGGAAAATGAAAAAGGAAAACATACAACGACGACTGCGGAACTGATCCGATTGAGCTTCGGCGGATATGTCGTTGATACTCCGGGAATTCGGCAATTTATGCTCTGGGATATTATTCCGGAAGAGGTCGCCGGCTTTTTTAAGGATCTTCGTCCTTTTGAAAATCATTGTCGTTTTCCAGATTGTACTCACGCGTCGGAAGAGGGCTGCGCGGTGAAAAAAGCGGTTGCGCAAGGACAGCTTGATTCCCGTCGATACGCGAGCTATCTTGCCTTTCGCGCAGGGGAAGCGGTAAAATAGGAGATCGTTTTAAATGAAAAACAGTTCCTGGAAGAAGAAAGCCGTCGATTTTACGGTTTACATGATCATTCGATTCGCGATCTGCTTTGTTCAGGCGATTCCGATGGAGATGTGTCAGCAGGGAAGCGCGTTTCTCGCTTTTCTCTTTTCGGATATTTTGAGAGTCCGGCATAAGATCCTCAAAAAAAATTTAACGAACGCTTACCCTCAGCACACCCGATCCGAATATCGGCTTCTTTGCCGCGCGATGTGGGAACATCTTTTTTTAATGGCGGTGGAAGTCGCTAAAGCCCCGCGGACATTGAATGAACTGAACTGGTATAAAAATATCCGGATCATCGGTTCGGAAACACTGCTCAACGCAGTTCATTCGAATCGGCCAATGATCATTATTACCGGGCATTTCGGGAATTTCGAACTGGGGGGATATCTTCTCGGACTTCTTGGGTATCCTGCTTTTTCGGTTGCGCGAACATTGGATAATCCCTGGTTGAACCGGTTTATTCAGGGATTTCGCGAATCGACCGGCCAGTTTTTGATCTCTAAAAATGAAGGATACGATGAGATTCTGGAGGTCTTGCGCAACCGGGGAACAATGGCCTTTCTTGCGGATCAGTCCGCAGGACCCAAGGGGTGCATGATCAATTTTTTCGGGCAGAAGGCTTCCGCGTATAAGGCGATGGCTCTATTGAGCATCGAATACAACGCACCGATTCTGATCTGCGCCTGTACGCGCCGGGACGGTGTTCCCATGTCGTTCAATATGGAAGCTCTTGCCTCCCTGGATCCGCAAAATCGGCCGAAAGAATTGACGACGATTAAAGAGATCACGCAATGGTTTACTTCCGTTCTGGAATCCGCGATTCGCCGAAATCCGGAACAGTACTGGTGGCTTCATAATCGCTGGAAAACTTTTGATCATCATTGATCATCGGGAAGATCCGTTTTTTATACCGCAGAAAAAATCAATCGCCGTCGAAAGTACTATGAGTAATATGAAAATTTTCACAAACCGGAAATTTCGCAGAATTAGCAGAATAAAAAGTGTTCTTCTTTTTGGGATCGGTTTTCTGTTTTTTCTCTGCTTTATCCGGTCAACGCTGGCGGTTGTGCATATTGAAGTTCTGAATAAGGATCCGAAGCCGTCGACCGAGCAATCGGATGATCGAATTGTGATCTCCGGACGCTTGATCGCGGATTATCGAACCGAGGAAGGCGGACTCGCCGCCGTTGAAGACAAGTTCGGAAAGATCCATGTGATCCGTGCGGAAGAGATCCTGAAATTCTCGGAAGACAATCTCGCATTTGCCCCGGAATCCCGAAAGGCAATGGAAACGGAACTTCTGCGGGAATTCGGTGAAGGATTTCGCGCATGGTCCTCCGATCATTTCATCTTCATCTATAATACCTCTGATGGATATGTCCGATGGAACGGAAAACTTTTTGAATCGCTTTATGATGCTTTTGAACGATATCAGGCCCGAAAAGGACTGAATTTGAAAAGTCCGGATGTCCCGATGATCGTGATCCTTTTCGCGAGTAAAAAAGAATTTCTGGATTTCGCACAAAAAGACGCGCCGGGCGCTTCCAATATCGTCGCCTATTATCACCGTCTGAACAATCGAACCGTTCTTTACGATCTTTCCGAAGTGGAATCGGAGATCCCTGAAAAGAAAAAAAGTTCGCGGTCTTTTCAAAAGGTGGATGCGATTCTGTCCCGTCCGCAAGCCGCCTTTAATGTTGCGACCATTGTTCATGAAGCAACACACCAGATCTCATTTAATCGGGGAATGTTCCTTCGGCCCGGCCCGTTTTCCCTTTGGCTTTCGGAAGGTGTTTCCATGTATTTTGAAGTTCCCGACTCCAATTCCAGTCGGGGATGGAGCCATCGCGGAGTATCGGATAAACCGAATTTCTACCGACTGAAGATCTTTCGCAATTCCCGCGCGGCCCATATCAGGGAACCGATCCAGAATTTGATCAAAGAGATCGATTACATGAAAGACGTTCAGTATTCCTACGCGGCTTCCTGGGCCCTCTTTTTCTTCCTGAACGAAAAGGCTCCGAAAAAGCTGGTAAAATATATGGAATTTCTCAATAAAAAACCACCATTTACCGTATACTCCCCCGAAGAACGGCTTGCCGATTTCGAAAAGTTCTTTGGAAACGATTGGAACGGTTTTTATCGTAATTTTGATCGTTTTTTTCAGAATCTTCGATAAATTTCTGAATTATTTCCTCTTTTTTTAAGAAATTTGCATAAAATCTGGAAGAGAAACCCCTGCTTTGTCCGTCAAAGAGAGTGGGGCAGGGTCTTTACGTTTTTAATCCGCCAACTTACCGGATCTGTAATAAGAGGGCTTTCATGTTGTTTTTTAAGGGAAAAAATTCAAAATCGGGATCGAATTCCCCAAAAACGCGTTTATGCGGAAAAAAACGGTCTCTTTGCTTCGAACCGCTCGAACGGCGCGATCTGCTGAGTCTTCCGGCAACGGGCGCGGATCTTGAAGTTCTCGAAAGCCGGGGATTTTCTTCTAATGCGGAATCCGGAACGATTTTCATTACAACCTTGGAAGATAAAGTTGATGCGAACGATGGACTGATCTCTCTTCGGGAAGCGGTCGATTACGCAAATAATACGGGGACCCATATTGAGTTCGAGGCTTTTGGAACGATCTTCCTGAAAGGCAAGCTCTCCATAAACAAATCGTTGACGATCAATGCGCCGGGCAAGCAAACAATCACTCTGGACGGTTCCAAATCGAGTGCGGATTCCTGCTTCATTGAAATTTCTGCTTACACAAGTCTTTCCGAAATGGCGGTTTCTTTCCAAAATATCTCCTTTAAAAACTGCAAAAATACGTCGAACGGCGGCAGTGTTTCTGTCGGCGCCTATTGCAACGCGATTTTTGAAAACTGCTTCTTTTTGAACAATACTTCATTAGCTGACGGCGGAGCGGTTTTTTTCGAGGGAAGAGGATCTTTTTCCAATACAGTGGTTCAGAACAATTCCGCAGTGAACGGCGGTGCAATCGCTTTGGGCGGTTCCAGTAATTATCAAACGATCATTGACTCTTCTGTTTTCAAGAACAACAGCGCTTCACAAAAGGGGGGAACCCTTTATTGTAATGGGCAAGGATCTTACGAATTTTCTTCGCTTTCCGAATCGCCCCTTTTGAAGATAAAAGGATCAGAAGTATCGAATTCTTCCGCGATAGAAGGGGGCGCATTCTGGTTCGATAATGCTTTTTGCTCCATTTCGGATACCCTTCTTACGAAAAATCAGGCAACCGAAAAAGGAGGAGGGATTTTCATCGGGGACTACGGATTTCTCCTGATCGAACTGAGTACACTGGATTCCAATACAGCAGAAACCGGCGGCGCTCTCTTCAACAGTAATGTCCTTTATTCGAACGGAAATACATACAGTCGAAATTCTGCGATCAGTTCAAGTTCGAGCGAATTAGGCGGATCCGGAGGAGCGATTACAAGTTGCTATCTCCTTTCCAGCAGAGGAGATCAGATCCGCGAAAACAGTGCATCCGATCGCGGGGCCGGCCTTATGAACTATTTTTATATCGATAAAGATAGAGTAACCATATATGGGCAATGTCAACTGATCGATGTTGCCCTGGAAAACAATCGATCGGTAAAAGAAGGGGGCGCAGTCTATAATTACGGCGAAATCGTCCTTTCCAATTCCATTGTCTCCGGTAATTCGGGAAGTGGAGGCGGGGGGTTCTATTGCTTAAACGGTTCGACTCTGAACATCTCCCAATCGGTTTTCACCGATAATATCGCGGCAAGTACAAGCGGGACCGGCGGCGGTATCGATAATTGCGGAACGTTAGTAATCTCCGGCAGTTCCTTTATAAATAATCAGGCCGGAGTCTATTCGAACCAAACAGGATCAGGAGGGGCGGTCAATAATAATTATCATGGAAAATTGACTGTCTCCAATTCCCGATTTATCGCGAATACCGCTTACAAAGGCGGCGCGATTTATGATTTTGCGGCGAAGGATTCTGCGGATGGGATGGAAAACGTCGAGATCACCGGTTCCACTTTCCAAAGAAACTGCGATTCTTCAAATTCAGGTTTTGAATCAGAAAATTACCCGCTGGATGATACAAATACCCAGTCCGGGAATATCACAACACAAAATACATTTTCCGATTCCCTTGTTCTTTACGATGCTTACGGAAATATTGTTTCCGGATCCATTAACTTCGGCGCAATCACTCAAAGTGATGGATCCTGCGATTATACATACAAAATCATCAATCAAAGTTCGAATACAGTTCAGATTTCCAAAACCGATTCATTTTCCGGAACTGGGATTTCCTGGACCCTTGAAAAGAATACGAACGTGCTTCTTGCGCCGGGAGAATCGATAAAGTTGACCCTTACCATTTCTCCAAAGACGCTTGGACCTTCCTCTATATATATCAGTTTGACGCTTGCCGATAATACCGTTTTTCAGATCAATACGGCTTTGGCCGTTGTCGAAAGCGCGGCGATTGTCTCCGCTTCTGAAATCACTCTCAGTACGGAATCTTCCTCCGGCGCGTATACACTGAAGCTCAATCAAGCGCCTGTTTCCGATGTAAAGGTGATCATCACCGCTCCGGAAGGAATGATTTCAGATACAACGGAATTGATCTTTACAAAGGATAATTATAATACGCCGCAAACGGTTTCTTTTCATTGGGATGCCGGAAAACTCGCCGATCTCGATGAGCCGCTCGAAAAAGCTTTTTTGTCCCATATCCTCGTTTACGATATCGATAATTCCACCGACCAGAAGGCATTAGAGGGTTTAATGATTCCCGACAAGGAGATCAATCTCTCTTACACGATCGCTGTTCCCGGCAGTTCTGATCCGGCGGCTATTGAACCGAAGACGCCGGAAATGCTCATCGCCGATACTTATACCTACGGCGGGAATAATGAAGTTTTAAAAATCGTCGTTAATGTTCCGGATGCGGATGGAATATCCAATTGGCAGATCGATTGGGGAGATGGATCCATCGAAAATAATTTTTATCTCTCTTCCCGAATCAAAACCGCCCATTATTACTCCGCGCAGGGTAATTATTCCATTATCCTGCGAATGTTCGACAAGAGCGGAAAATCTTTGGAGAATATTTATTATCTCGGAAATCATACTGTTTTCGATCCCGTTTCTCCCTCCATGGTTCCCGATTCCAGTCCGTCGAATGATAATTCTTTGGCCGTGATCGAATCCGTTCTGGAAAATTGGAATGAAGAAGGATCGGAAGCCGATTCCGTTGCGGAATCCCTTGTTCCCTGCGCGATTGATTATCAAGCCGAATTGTATTCGATTTTCTCTTCCGACTTTTTGACCGAAAAGAATAAGAAGAGCTGTCTGTTTTCCGGAGAGTTCCTCGATTTTTAAATCCCTCTCCGCAGCATAAAAAAAGCAGTATAGAAAAGAAAAGCCGGGCCGATCAAAGACCCGGTTTTTTGTGATGAAATTGCCGCTGATAAAAATCCGATCCGGCAGAACTACTTATTTCGAACCGGTTTGAAAATACTTAATCCCAACGGGGGAGCAAGGATCTCGATCGATGCCGGACGCATGTGTGATCCGATATTTTCCGCGGGAACCCGTCCGTTTCCCGTTCCGCTTCCTCCGTAGTAAGGGGAATCGCTGCAAAAGATCTCTTCAAAGATCGCCATTTCCGGAACGCCGAGCCGATACCAGCGGGGAACCGGGGTGAAGTTGGCGACGATCAAAAGATAATCGCCCGGATCCCGGGCCTTCCGGATAAAGGAAAACGTACTGTCCTCCCAATTTTGGCAGTCGATCCATTCGAAGCCGTTTCCGTCGAAATCCATTTCATTCAGGGCTTTTTCCGTTCGATAGAGTTTATTGAGATCGACAATACACCGGCGAAGTCCTTCATGGGTATCGGTGTATTCCAGAAGATGCCAATCCAGGCTTTGCGCGAAATTCCATTCGTTCCACTGTCCGAATTCATTGCCCATAAAGATCAGTTTTTTACCGGGATGCGTCCACATATAGGAGTAAAGGAGACGCGCATTCGCGAATTTTTGCCAAAGATCGCCCGGCGCGTTGCCGATAATCGATCCTTTTCCATGAACGACTTCATCATGAGAGATCGGGAGGACAAAGTTTTCACTGAACGCATACATCAGGCTGAATGTCAACCGATCATGAAAGTACTTCCGATAGATCGGATCTTTTTTGAAGTAGGTAAGCGTATCGTTCATCCAGCCCATATTCCATTTCATGGAGAAGCCGAGTCCTCCGGTATAAACCGGTCGGGAAACAGCGGGCCAAGCCGTCGATTCTTCCGCGATCGTTAATACACCCGCATGTCGTGTGTGAACGGTTTCATTCAGCTCCTTGAGGAATCGGATCGCTTCCAGATTTTCTCTTCCTCCGTATTCATTCGGGATCCAGTCTCCGTCTTCCCGGCTGTAATCGAGATAGAGCATGGAGGCAACAGCGTCGACCCTGAGTCCGTCGATATGATATTTATCCAACCAGAAAAGGGCGTTGGAGATCAGATAATTGCGCACTTCATTTCGGCCGTAATTAAAGATCAGGGTTCCCCAATCGCGATGTTCTCCCTTGCGCGGATCCGCGTGTTCGTAAAGCGCGGTTCCATCGAATTGACGAAGTCCATGATCATCTTTCGGAAAATGGGCGGGAACCCAATCGATCAGAACGCCAATATCGTTCCGATGGCAAAGATCGACGAAATACATAAAATCTTCCGGCGATCCAAAGCGGCTGGTGATCGAATAATATCCGATGACCTGATATCCCCAGCTTGCGGCAAGGGGATGTTCCGCGATTGGGAGCAGTTCGATATGGGTAAAGCCCATTCCCTTGGCATATCCGACGAGCTGTTCCGCAAGATCCCGCCAGTTTAAAAATTCATCGGGATTATTGCCCGGCCGCCGCCAGCTTCCCGCGTGAACTTCGTAGATCGATACCGGTTTGTTCAACCACGCGGTCCCTTCTTTTTGCCGTTTTTCGATCCAGTCGGCATCTTGCCATTGATAATGATCGAGCGAATGGACAACGGACGCCGTTTGCGGAGGGACTTCGGCAAAGAATCCGACCGGATCCGCACGAAGTGTATTCCAAAGGCCGCTGGCAACTTCATATTTATAAACCGTTCCTTCCCCAATGCCGGGAACAAAGGTTTCCCAGAATCCGGACGGATTATGCCGGAACATCGGATTGATCCGGCCATCCCAATGATTAAAGTCGCCGACAACGCTTACCCGGGACGCGTTCGGCGCCCATACGATAAAGTTGACTCCTTGCACCCCATCGACTTCCCGAAGGTGCGCTCCCAGTTTATTATAGCTCTCCCAATGCGTTCCTTCACTCAGAAGATAAAAATCCAGATCCGATAATACGGAGGAAAAGCGAACTCCTTCCACTTCCTTTTTGATCTTGTTCGGGGGACTTGTCTTTCCTTTTTTCAATGAATTTTTGGAATCAGGGTCGTTTTTGGCCATCGTATTAAAAGCTCCTTGCTGTTCGCGGAATTGGCATTATTCTTAAAAAGCGAATCTTATTACTCTTCCCTATTATATTATATTGTCCCGATTTTAAAACGCCTTCACGTTGCACTTTTTATAATTTTATCCGCTTTTTCTCTATTTCAAGATAAATATTTAAAAAAAACGAAAAAGAACGAAAATACGGGGACAAAAAAACGGGGCCTTCTGTATACTGGAGATATCTTGATCGATTCTCCTTGAAAGAGAATATAATTATGGTAAAATTAACAAGATTATCGATATGCGGCGATCCCGAATGAAAATGGGATCTTCAAAACATATCACCGGGCAGAAATTTTTTCGCGGCGGACGCGGAATTTCTCTGCTCAACCGACAACCAATCCAAGATCAACTGAAAACCAACCGAAAATGTCCCAGGAAAAAATGGATCCCCTTAAAAGCAGCGAATTGGAACAAAAGAACGATCCCGATCAGAAAATGGACGCGTCCGCTTCAACGGGCGCCGATTTTCCCGGAAATGAAGTACGCCTGATCAAGCATTGGCGCGAAAATCATACTTGGGAACAAGCTCTCGAAAATCGCCGGGCAAATAATATCGGAACGTTCGTCTTCTACGAAGGACCTCCCACCGCCAACGGACTTCCGCATCCGGGCCATTGCCTTACCAGAGCGATCAAGGATCTTTATCCCCGATACAAATCCATGAAAGGCTTTCTTTGCGAAAGAAAAGCCGGATGGGATACCCACGGCCTTCCCGTTGAGGTCGAAGTCTGTAAGGAAATGAAAATTCATTCCAAAGAACAGATCGAAGAATTCGGAATCGAACCCTTTGTCCATCGATGTGTTGAAAATGTCTTTCGCTATATTCAGCAATGGGAAGATTTAACCGAGCGAATCGGATTCTGGATCAATCTCGATGAAGCCTACGTTACCTATCACCGATCTTATGTCGAAAGTGTCTGGTGGGCTCTGAAAACCCTGTTCGATCAGAATCTCCTTTATCAGGGACATAAAATCGTCTGGTGGTGGGCGCAGGGAGGAACTGCTCTCTCGTCCGGCGAAGTTGGACAGGGATACAAACAGGTCGCCGATCCGAGCGTCTTTGTCCGTTTTCCCCTTCTGAATGATCAAAATGATCCCCGTTTTGAAAAGACCGATCTCCTGGTTTGGACGACAACTCCCTGGACCCTTCCGAGCAATCAATTTGCCGCCGTTCATCCCGATCTCGAATACTCCGTTGTCGAACTGTTCGATCCCAAGAGTAAAGAACCTGTTCCCGGCAATTATCTGATCATTGCCTCCGCGCTTGTAAAAACGATCGCCGCTAAAGTTAAAAAAGAAGCGAAAGTCCTTTTCGTAATTTCCGGAAAAGATCTCATCGGTCTTCGATATACCCCCCCGTTCGATTACTATTATAAAAATTTCGGTTCAAAAAAAGGAACCCTGAAAGACGGCACTGAAGAATATATCGCCTGGCGCGTTTGTTCCGCGGATTTCGTTACTACGGAAGCGGGAACCGGTTTGGTTCACGAAGCGCCCGCTTTCGGCGAGGTGGACTTCGATCTTTTGATCGAACAGCAGGCGCGGTATCAAGCAGGCGAAGGTCCTGAACTGATCTGCGCGGTCGCTCCCAACGGAACCTTTACCGATATCGTTCCTGAATTTCAGGGACGCTGGGTCAAAGAATGCGATAAGGAGATCATTCAGAATCTCAAACATCGCGGAATCCTCTTCCTCCAGGAACAGTATCTTCATGATTATCCGTTCTGCTGGCGGGCTTCATCCGATCCCCTGATTCAGTATCCGCGAAAGAGCTGGTTTATCCGAACCCGCAATTTTCGCGAAAAAATGCTCGAAAATAATGAAAAAATCGAGTGGAT
Organism: Planctomycetia bacterium; assembly: GCA_030539035.1. GTDB lineage: Bacteria > Planctomycetota > Planctomycetia > Pirellulales > Thermoguttaceae > JAUNBG01. Next base: position 29,847 of record JAUNSU010000009.1, on the reverse strand, counting down.
GCCGGAGCATATTAAAAACGGAAGATTCGGAAATTTCCTCGCTTCCAATGTCGATTGGGCTCTTTCCCGGGAACGGTATTGGGGAACTCCCCTCCCGATCTGGGTCTGTGAAGAAACCGGATATCAGGAAGCGATCGGCAGCTTTGAAGAACTGCTCGCGAAAAAAGATCTCCAGGGAACCGAGGTCTGGACAACCGCTTACGATAAGGCAAAAGCCGAGGCCGGCGCGAAATGGACCGAATCGGAAGAGAAAATTTGGCAGCACCTCCGCGTTCATAAACCGTATATTGACGCGATTACTTACGAATCGCCGAAAGCGCCCGGCAAGAGAATGCGTCGGGTCCCCGAAGTGATCGACTGCTGGTTCGATTCCGGATCGATGCCCTTTGCCCAATTCGGATATCCTCATCAAAAAGGATCGAAAGAGCTCTTTGAGAAGAATTTTCCCGCCGACTTTATCAGTGAAGCGATCGATCAGACCCGGGGATGGTTCTATTCCCAGCTGGCGATCAGTACGCTCCTTTTTGCCGATAAAAAAGAGTTCCCGCACCCCTTCAAAAACTGTATCGTTCTCGGACTCATGCTCGGAGAAGACGGACAGAAAATGTCGAAGTCGCTGCGGAATTATCGCGAGCCCCGTGAGATCTTCGATAAATACGGAGCCGACGCCCTTCGATGGTATTTTTACGCGAATCAAACGCCGTGGACTTCCATCCGATACAGCGAAACGGCCATTCGGGACAGTATGCCCGAATTTATGATCCGGCTTTGGAATGTCTGCACCTTTTTCGATGTTTATCGGAAGATCGACGGTTTTGCTCCGGAAAAACTGGTGGACCTCAATGTTCTTGCCGCCGAAGGAGGAAATCTTTCGTCCAAAGAACTTCGATCCGCGGAAAAGAGTTCCTCTCCTTACCGGCCGATCGCGCAAAGAACGGAATTGGATCGCTGGATCCTCAGCGAGCTTCATCAAACCATAGAGACCGTCTCCGACCGCATGGATCATTACGATCATTTCGCGGCCTGTTCCCGATTGACCGCTTTTGTCGATTCCCTTTCGAACTGGTATGTTCGAAGAAGCCGGGACCGGTTCTGGTCCGGCGCGAACCTGGAGGACGCTTCCGAACAGGATCGATCCGCCAAAGCAGACGCTTATTGGACCTTGTATGAATGCCTGATCACGCTTGCCCGTCTGATCGCTCCTTTTGTTCCTTTCCTCGCGGAACGGATCTGGCTGCAGTTGGCCGTGGAGCCGTTCGGAAAGAATGTCCGGCAGAGCGTTCATTTTTGCACTTATCCGGTTGCCGAACCTTCGGAAATCGACCGAAAATTGTCCTATCAGATGGAGATCGTTCGGGAAATCGTATCCTTGGGACGAAATGCCCGGATGGGCGCAAAACTCAAGGTTCGCCAGCCGCTTCAGGCGATCAGCGTCGTGCTGGCCGATCCTGCGGTCAAAGACGATCTGATCCCGAAAATCGAATTGATGAAAGAGGAACTGAACGTCAAAGAGATTCATTTTATCGAAAAAGCGGATCAGTATATCAGCTATTCCGTCCTTCCCGACTTTAAAAAGCTGGGACCCAAGCTCGGCAAACGGCTTCCCGCAGTGAAAGGGGCTCTTGCCAATGCGGACGGCGCTCCGCTTCTGAACGAAATGAATCAAAACGGAAAGATCGTTCTTGCTCTCGACGGCGAAAATGTCGAACTCGGACCCGACGAAGTTCAGATCCGTTTGCAGCCGAAAGAAGGATTTGCCGCCGCGCAGGGATCGAATGCCGTTGTCGTCCTTTCCACGGAATTGTCCGAGGAACTTCGCGCCGAAGGACGGGCTCGCGAAATCGTTCGAATCATTCAGGATCGCCGGAAAGATCTCAACTGCGAGTACACCGATCGGATCATCGTTAAAATCAAAACAGATTCCGCTTCGGTCCTCCGTTCCATGAATTTATTTGCCGAATACATCAAGGGAGAAACGCTGGCCCTCGAACTCGATGAAGGCGCGATCGATGGAATCGATCCCGTCGACGCGAAAATCGATGCCGAAGCCCTGTCCCTCTTCCTGAAGATCGTTAAATAATTTTCGCCGGATCCCGCCTTTTCCTCTGCGCGAAAACGGACGGGATCCCTTTTTATGTATGTGATTTTGATGCGATATTGGATTTATTTTCCAATAGTACCGTAATTGTAAAATTTGTATTTGATTAAAGGGGTAAATAATGTCTCCTGCAGTTTTTAAAAAACTTCCAATTGCCGTACTGATCTCCGGTACTGGACGATCGCTCCAAAATTTGATCAAAAAAATCGATGAGGGCACTCTCGATTGCGAAATTAAACTGGTGATCTCCAGCTCAAAAAACGCAAAAGGACTCCAATACGCGGAGATGGCGAATATCCCCCTGATCACGATCGAACGCAGGGAATACGAAACCGAGGAAGGATTCAGCGAAGCCGTCTTCCGCGAATGCACTGCCCTCGACGTAAAAATTATTGTAATGGCCGGATATCTCAAACTGCTTCATATCCCGGATGAATATCTTTCAAGAGTTGTCAATATTCATCCCTCCCTGATCCCCGCTTTTTGCGGTAAAGGATTTTACGGAAACGTTGTCCATGAAAAAGCGCTTGAATACGGCGTAAAAATCTCCGGATGCACCGTTCATTTTGTCAATAATGAATATGATCGCGGTCCGGTGATCGTTCAAAAAGTCGTGGATGTTCATGAAGATGATACCGCGCAAACCCTGAACGACCGCGTTTTTTATGAAGCGGAATGCATCGCCTATCCGGAAGCGCTCCAGTTGATCGCGGAAGGACGCGTTCGCCTTGAAGGCCGAAAAGTTTGCATCGATCCGCCTAAAAACCTTTTACCGGAATAAGCTGAAATAAAGAAACGGGACATTTCTTTCCGGGCAGGAGATCTCCCTTCACACCAAATGGAACGCATTGATTCGCGGCGAGGCGCCGCTCCCAGTACGCGCTTCCGCGCGGTTGCCGGAGATCCGCTCCCGTTGGTCGCTTTCTTCGTTGGCAGCGCAAAAATTTGTCGATATGCCAGCGCCCATAAGAAAAGTTCCAATCACATAAAATCGGAAAAGTACAATATGAAAAAGAATTTGAAAAAAGACGGGAACAGCTCTGCGGAGGAAGCGGATCTGCTCGATAAGGAAGCCTGTAAAAAACAGCTCGCGCCGATCTATGAAGAGTCGGCCCGGGAAGCCTTGCTGGACGGAATGCCCGAAGACGCGCTGGCTCATTATGATACCGCTCTTCGCGCGGATCCCGAATTCTTGCCCGCCCTGATCGGAAGAGCTTCTTTGTATCTCGATTTCGATAATTGGGAAGAAGCGCAAAAAGACGCGGATCAGGCGCTGCGAATCGCGCCCTCTTCTCCGGATGCGCTTCTTCTTGCCGGAAACATTGCCCGTAGCAGGGATCATTTCGAAAAAGCGGTCCGCTTCTTTGATCAGGCGCTGGAAAATGATCCCCAATACTTTCAGGCATTTTATGCCCGTGCGATAGTTCACGATCTTATGGATCGTTCGGACCTGGCACTTGAGGACTTCAACCGCTGTATTGAGATCGCTCCCGACTTTGTTCCCGCCTGGTATGATCGCGGTGTCTTTTATGCGAACGAAGAAAATTGGGAGGCCGCGATTCGTGATTATACGAAAACGATCGAACTTGATCCGGAGTTTATTCAGGCCTGGATCACACGGGGAGACGCGAAAACCGTGTTGGGGCATTTCGAAGACGCCCTTCTTGATCTGAATCATGCGATTGATCTGGATCCTGAAGACGGGATGGGCTATTATTATCGTGCTTTGATCTGGGACGAGATGGGCGATAAGGAAAAGGCCCGTTGCGATTATAATGTCGCCTGTGAAAAGGGATTTGATCCGGAACAGGAATAATATGAAATTTCGAATGGTCGCTGCCGATCCCGCTCCTGTCGTTCGAACTGGACTTCGTCTCTTTTTCAAGGAGTCCAATATTGAAATGATCGCGGAGGCCGGATCCGGCGCGGAAGCCGTTCAGAAAACAATCGAATTCCGGCCCGATCTTCTTTTGACCGATTTTCTCTTTTCGGATATGTCCGGAATTGATATTCTTGAGCAATTGAAAAGATCCCAATTCGAAGGATCCATTGTTTTTTATACAGAGAGAGATCGTTCTTTTTATTCTGTCGGAGGAATCCCGGCAAATCTTTTCTGGTTCCTTAAATCCGCTGAACGGGATTTCCTTGTCGAGAATCTTGAACATCTTCTTTACAGGAAGGGATCTTGCCTGCCGGAAGAATCCGGATTCACGATTCATGAAGAAGGATCGGAATCCCTGATCTTGTCGGATTCGTTGACATTCAGGGAAAAACAGATCATCCTTTATGTCGCTCGGGGCTTGGGAAACAAGGAAATCGCCGCGATTCTTGGACTCAGTAAAAATACGGTGAAAGAGCATATAAGCAATGTATTACGAAAACTCGGGGCAAGAGATCGAACCCAGGCGGCGGTTATCGCTTTAAAAAACGGTATCATTTCTCTCTGATTTCGCTTGATACCCTAAAAGGTGAGAATATTATATAGAATAATCATACAATAATAAAATAATGAAATGATTTATTTTTCTTTTTTTTTTCTTTTTAAAAAAAGAATGTTAAAAATTTTTATTTACGGTCTGGTATAAATGAAAAAAAAAGTGTATAATAAAGGAAGTAATTTATCGAAAAGGTCTGTTTCTTACCCGAACTGTGAATATTTTACGTTTGGCAGGCAGAAAAATTCGATAATGGTTCTTTTTGAATATGCACTGTTGGAGGATAGGAAAAGACATGAGCAGTCCCAGAGTTCGAATTATGGTTCGGTATATCGACGATGCAGCGGTTGCCGCTTGTTTGGATACGAAACTAAGCGATGAATTGGGGATTCAGGCGTGGGGTGAGGAACTTTACAGCCTTGTCGACAATCATAAAGGAAGAAAGCTGGTTGTGAATTTCCAGAACGTTGTATTTATGTCCAGCTCCGCCCTTCGTGTTCTTATTACTTTAAATAATAAAACGAAGGCCAAAGGAATTGCGCTGGCGCTTTGCGGAATCAATCCCAATATTATGGAAGCGTTTAAAATTACACGTCTGGATACGCTGTTTACGATTAAAAAGACGGAAATCGAAGCGGCGAAGGCACTGAAATAGCCTTCCTTGTTCGGGGATTTTATCGATTTTTAAACAGGAGTTTTGTTTTTCGATGAAGTGATCTGAGTCGTCCCCATTCCGATTGTGGAGATTATAAGGTATGTTTGAGAAGGAAAAAAAATTTGCAAACTGGACTTGCGAGGAAGTTTTTCCAAGTATTTCAGGCAAAGCTGCGCCCTTGATCGACGCCGTCCTAAAAAAAATGACGGAAAAGAAATGGGCGCCGAAGGACATTTTTGCTGTTAATATGGCCTTGGTCGAGTCTATCGCCAATGCCATTGAGCACGGTAATCAGCATGATCCTGAAAAGCATGTTTCTGTTTATTGCACGATCTCCGAAAAGCTGGTTCACATCTCCGTGAAAGATGAAGGCCCCGGGTTTGTTTCTCAAAGCGTTCCTGATCCCCGAAATTCCGAAAGAATGACCTGTCCTTCCGGAAGAGGGGTCTTTCTCATTCACGGTTTTATGAGTAAAGTCTGGTTCAGCGATTCCGGAAATGTTATCTACATGGAAAAATTCCCTTCCGACAAAAAAGCCGCGCAAAAAGCTCCTGCTTGATTTTCTTCTCTTCATTATACGCTATTCTTTAAAAAAAGGAGTCTATAATGAAAGTTGCTGTCTTTAGTACGAAAGAATATGATCGGCATTTCCTCGACGAAGCCAATCAAGGTTCTTTCGATCTTCTTTATTACGATACCCGGCTCGATCTCTCGACGGCTCGATTGGCTGAAAAAATTCCTGTCGTCTGTACGTTCGTTAATGATCGTTTGGATTCCGAGGTTTTACTTCGTCTTTTTGCAGGGGGAACACGTATGCTCGCCTTGCGCTGCGCCGGATTCAATAATGTCGATATGTCAACCGTGAAGAATCTTGGAATGCGTGTCGCAAGGGTTCCTTCTTATTCGCCCCGATCCATTTCCGAGTTTACGATCGGCCTGATTCTTGCTCTTGCGCGAAAGATCTGTAAGGCTTATCTTCGGACGCGTGAAGGGAACTTCTCTCTCGAAGGTCTTCTCGGATTCAATATTTGCGATCGTACTGTCGGGATTATTGGAACCGGAAAAATCGGAGCACAGGTCGCACAGGGACTCAAAGGGCTCGGCTGTACGGTTTACGCCTATGATCTTTATGAAAATCGGGATCTTGCCGCGTTGGGGATCCGGTATGTTTCTTTGGAAGAGTTATTCCGATCTTCTGATATTATTTCGCTTCATTGTCCATTAACGCCGGAGAATCATCATTTGGTCAATGAGAGGACCATTTCGCAAATGAGGGACGGGGTAATGATCATTAACACGAGCCGCGGAGCCTTGATTGATACGGAATCGGCGATTCGCGCGCTCAAATCGGGGAAGATCGGATCGATGGCCCTGGATGTTTATGAAGAGGAGGCGGATTTCTTTTTTGAAGACTATTCGGATCGAGTGATTCAGGACGATCATTTAGCGCGTCTTCTCCGGTTTCCGAATGTGATCATTACCGGGCATCAGGCATTTTTTACGGTCGAGGCGATGCGGTCCATTGCCCGGCAAACGATCGATAATATCCGCGATTTCGAACAGGGAAAACTCGGAGGAGCGGGGAGTGATTAGTGAGGATCAGCGCAGGAGCCGTTCTGTAATTGGAGTAAAATCTCTAAAACGTTGTGATTCGAATCACGGACTTACGCTGATTTTATAGTCCCAGCTGTCCCAGTCGTCTCAACGGTCCCAGTTCCCTTTTTGAAACCACGGATGTTCACGGATAACCACGGATGGTCTTTGAAAAACCAATGTTTTTTGAGAAGACCGGGGAAGCGGTGAAATCGTCGATTTGTGGATTAGGTTGGAACCCGAGCGCTGGAACCGTGGGCGTCCTCGCCCTCGCGGCGGCGGAGCCGTCGTGGTCGAAGAGTTGGAATCTCTAAAAAACGCTGTGATTCGAATGGGAGTTGAACTGCGATTCCGCGAGCGATGTTCTTTCCTAATGAATGTCGCCCGTGATCAGGGGACGATGAGGACATAGGGGACCTTGGCGACCGGCGAGAGGAGTTGACACTTTTGTCCCCATCGTCCTCATTGTCCCCTTTGTCTCCTCCTCGTCGTCCCCGCGGTTGGGTTCGAGCCTTTATCTGTGTGCTTATAGTTCTTTTTGCACTGCGCTTACAGCGCGCAGCTTTTTTGGGGGTACGATGACCCGGGGTACCGCACAAACATTTCATGTTTGTGCTCTGCCCCGGGCTGGAAGGCACTGCACCTTCGGTGCGCCGTTTATTGGATGTTCCTGCCGGGCGAAATAATAGTGTCTTTCGGCCAAACACCCATGATCTGTTTTCGATATTGCACCCGAATCCTGCGGGCTGAAAGCCCAGCGCATTCCAGCCCGGTGCGCCGGTTTTCGGCGTTCCAACCGGGTGAAGTAATAGGATTGTTTGGTCTTTTGGGGAGGTATCTCTTTTAGAGATTTTTACCCCATTACAGAGCGGCGGCTGCGCCGCTTATCTCCGACTAATCACTAATTTTTCCTCCCTTTTTTCCGGATCGAATGAAATTCTTACAGACCATGTTCCAGTGGAAGGGGGACTCGCTTTTTTTCTTGATTCCCGATCCGTTTTGTCCGAATCGATCTTTATGGCAAGTCAATTTTTTAATACGATCAAATACGGCCTTTTAACGGTCGCCGCGTTTTTTGGACCAAAGATCATCACGGATTCCGGGATCTGGGTCGGGAATGTGGAAAAACAATGGGACACTCCCCAATCGTCTTCCACCGAGTCCGGTCAGTCCCGTGTTCCGCAAAAAGGGAAGGAAAAACGGCCTTTCCGCGAAAGAGAGAAAACGGAATATCCGAATGAATCAGGATCCCGGAACGGAAAAGGAACTTACGATTCAATCGATCAGGAAGAGCGGTTCCGGCGCCCGATCTCTTTTTCGAACTCTTCTGCGGGCAGGGAAGGGACCGAGCGATCTCAATCGGACAGCTGGCGGACCGTGATCACGCCGATCGAGGAGATCTTTCGCTTCGATTATTATCCCGCATCGATGGTTCAGCGATGGAGCAGGGTAGACACTGTTCAGTCGGAATATCCTTTACGCGGATATCGAGTCGTCGTTTTAACCGGAACGAAAGAAAACGATTTATCCGGCGTTTTGACTTGCTATTTCAATGAATGGGAGATGCGCCGGATCGATTTCTACGGAAAAACCGGCGATTTCTCGAAAACGCTGAAATATCTTACCGATCATTATGGACTGAAATTCCGGGAAAATTCGACCCCGAACTACTTTATTTACGAGTCCGGACCCGAAAAGGAAGGAGAGAAGAATCAGCTGCTCGTATCGCCGGCCTCTGTCTTTTATGCGGATCAGAAAAAAAATGCCTTCGCGGTTCGAATCGTTCTGTATCGGCCGGAATGATCTGTAAAAAATATTCAAAAAATTTGATAAAAATCCCTCATTGAACTCCATTTTGAGGCGAAGATCATGGAATTTTATCAGAGAATATTTTCGTCTTTTTTTCGAGTCATGAGAAGAAACTTTTACTTTTTTTGAAAAAATTTGAAAAAAGTGAGGAAAAAAGGGGAATTTGCTCCTGTTGCCCCCTTGTTGAAATCGGTTAAAGGGATATACTTCGTCCTATATTGCAAATTACTGGTAAACGAATAGCAGTCGCATACTTAAAGCAGACCCTTCTTACAAGGGGTCAAAAGATACTAAGACAGGTGTTTCCGAGTGCGCTGTTCTGAGGAACAGAGGCGAAATCCTGCCGAGTCGACAGCCGAATCGTGTTTGCCCCCTTCACTCTACGGGTGGTGCTCAACCGGCGACTGCAAATAGTTGCGCTCCAGCGCGGGTATTGGTAATCCCGACGGGCGTGAATCTTGACAGATATTTGGCAATCAGGAAAAGTCCTCGAATTTTAATTACTGGAGATTACAAACGTGTCATCAACTGGAAATGAAGTTATCAGAATCAGAATGGAAGCTTACGATCACGCAGTTTTGGATCAAAGCGCACAGGAAATAGTTGAAACGGCCAAGAGAAATGGCTCCGTGGTTCGAGGTCCGATTCCTCTGCCGACCCGAGTCGAACGGTACACCGTTCTTTCCAGCCCCCATGTTGACAAGAAAGCTCGTCAACAGTTCGAAATTCGTACGCATAAACGCGTTATTGATATCGTCCAGGCGACTGCGAAAACGATCGACGCGCTGAATAAGCTTACCCTTCCTGCCGGTGTTGATATCAAGATCAAGGCGGGAGCGCGATAGTCGTATCGGAAACGATTTGAGTTAAGAAAGACAAGACACCCCGAATTTCCGATCTTCTTGTTCTCAATATAATTTTTGATGATCCGGACGATCCGAAATAAAGAAGTGGAAACTGTATAACGAAGGTGGATAAAATGAGCATCGGTTTACTTGGTCAAAAAATTGGAATGACCCAGCTCTACACAGAACAGGGAGATGTGATTCCTGTTACCGTGATCCAGGCGGGTCCCTGTTCCGTTCTTCAACTGAAGACAGCGGAAAAAGACGGTTATGAAGCGGTCCAGATCGGTTTCAAAGACAAACCGGCACGTCTCGCAAAGAAAAGCGAGAAGGGCCATGTCGCGAAGATCGACAGCAAGCGCGCCCAAAAGCGTGCGGAGCTCGGGATCGAATCTGTGAAGAAAGCAGAAACTGCCCCTAAAGAATTCATTCGTGAATTCCGGATTCCGGTCGAAGGATTCGAAGTCGGACAAAATTTGAACGTGAAAGTTTTTGACGAAGTCGTTGCCGTCGATGTCAGCAGCAAGAGCAAAGGCCGCGGATACGCTGGCGCGATGAAGCGTCATAATTTTTCCGGTCAGCGCGCGACGCACGGTGTGAAAAAATGCCATCGTCATCTTGGAAGTACTGGTTGCAGCGCCTATCCGAGCCGTACTCCCAAAGGCAAGAAAATGCCTGGTCAGTATGGAAATAAAAATTGCACGATCCGTAATCAAAAGGTTGTTCTCGTGGATGCGGAAAATAATCTTCTCGTCATTCGCGGTGCTGTTCCCGGTCCGAATGGATCCAAAATTGTGATCCGGCCGACCAACAGACTTCCGGCCCCCAAAACAAATAAATGGCGGCTTGCTTAAAAGCATATTTACAGATCGACGCATTGCAGGCGTTTCCAATGGGCTCTCCGGTTCGCGAGAGCGAATCGAAAAACATTAAGAACGCAACAGGAAATCCAAGAAAGAGAATCATCCGATTAAAAGTACAGGGTGAACCCCATATAAGGTGATAAAATGGCAAATATTCCGATTTATGACAATACTGGAAAACAGGTAGGAGATTATGAAATTGATGTTCAGTCTCTTGCTCCCGTGATCAGCAAACCGCTCCTTCATGAAGCGGTCGTGATGTATCAGGCGAATATGCGGCAAGGCTCCGCGAAAAGTAAAACTCGATCCGAAGTCTCCGGATCACGCAAAAAGATGTATCGCCAAAAAGGGACTGGAAACGCCCGCGCCGGCCATAAAAGAAGCGGCGTTCGCAAAGGCGGTGGACATATCTTCGCAAAGACCCCCAAAGACTGGTCTTATCGTCTCCCCAGAAAAGCACTGCAAACCGCGACTCGTATGGCACTTGCCGCGAAAATCAATAAAGAATTCGTTAAACTGATCGATTCCTTTTCCGCCGACGTTCCGAAAACGAAAGTTGTCGTTGATATGCTCAAGGCTCTCACGATCGACAGTTCTCTGCTCTTCGTTATCGATCAATACGATGAAAACGTCTATAAGAGCGCTCGGAATATCCCGAAACTCACAATCCTTCCGGTGTCCGATATCAATGCTTACGAAATTCTTCGTCCAAAGCAGGTTCTGATGACCAAAGGTGCTCTCGACAAGTTCATTGCCGAACGAGTCAAAAAAGCGGAAAAAGAAGCGTAATTCGATTGTTTAACAAAAACCCCCGTGTATAAGCGGGAATCATGAACCGGACGGGGAAGAGGATACTAAAATGGCAGAAAACACTGAAATCAAAAACGAAACGGTCAAAGACGCGGAAGCGGTTGCCGAAGTCGAAATTATCGAAATTAAAAAATTGGGATTGATGCTGGAACCTTATCAGATCATTCTCCGCCCGATTTCCACTGAAAAAGGGTATTATAATGCCGGTTCGAAGAACACTTATACGTTCGAAGTGAACAAGCTCGCTACTAAAGAAGATATCCGGGAAGCTGTTGAAAAACTTTTTGACGTCAAAGTCATCGCCGTTGCGACTCAAAACCGAAAGGGAAAAGTTCGCCGCAATCGACGAAACGTCGGCAAAACAAAGAGTTGGAAAAAAGCAATGGTTACCCTCAGCGAAAAAGATAAAATTGATATCTTCTAATTCAGTTGAGCTTTTAACATAAAGATCTCGGAGCGATCCGTATCCAAAACGAACAGAAAATAGAGAGACAGACAAATGGGTATTCGACGATATAAAGCGAACAATGCTGCCCGCAGAAATATGAGTGTCAGCGACTTCGCGGAACTCACAAAAGGCGCTAAGCCGGAAAAAAGTCTTCTGCGTCCCCAGAAAAGATGCAGCGGAAGAAATAACCAGGGAATCATCACCGTACGTCATCGAGGCGGCGGACACAAACGGAAATATCGTCTTGTCGATTTCAAGCGGAACAAAGACGGTATCCCCGGAAGAGTTCTTTCCATTCAGTACGATCCGAACCGGACAGCTCGTATTGCCCTGATCCAGTATCGGGACGGTGAACGCCGGTATATTATCGCTCCCGACGGTTTGAAAGAAAACATGACCGTGAACAGCGGTCCTGCCGCCGAACCGGTCCTCGGAAACTGCATTCCTCTCGCACAAATTCCGCTCGGATCTGAAGTTCACAATATCGAACTCCGTGCTGGTCAGGGTGCGGCGATGTGCAGAAGCGCCGGAAGCAAAGCGGTTCTGGTTGCAAAGGAAAATGATTGGGCCCAGATCACTCTTCCGAGCGGTGAAATCCGGCGTATTCCGTCCGCGTGCCGCGCTGTGATCGGAGTTGTTGGAAATATCGATCAAATGAATATCGTGATTGGAAAAGCGGGCCGTATGAGATGGCTTGGCCGCCGTCCTTATGTCCGCGGATCCGCGATGAACCCGATCGACCATCCGCATGGGGGCGGTGAAGGAAGAACCAAGGGCGGACGTCATCCAGTCTCTCCGACCGGAAAGCCGACCAAAGGAACTTCGACGCGTAAGCACAAGAAGGCTTCGAACAGCTCGATCATTCGACGTCGGCGCAGTCGTCGATACGGTGTGTTGAAGCTGTACTAAACGGATCAAACAGCGGGATCAAGTTGATCCCGCGATAGAAAATACAACGGCGACTCCTTTAAGATCAAAACAGGATCGAGCCATTCAATTCATAAAAGCAGAAACATTGGAAAAGCTATGAGCAGATCAGTTAAAAAAGGACCTTTTGTCGATGCGAAGCTGGCGGCGAAAGTAAGCAAGCTTGATGAGCAGAACAAGAAAGAAGCTATTAAGACTTGGGCCAGAGCATGTACGATCGTTCCCGATTTTGTGGGACATACGTTCTTGGTGCACAACGGGAAAGTCTTTCTGAAAGTATTTGTTACTGAAGAAATGGTCGGACACCGACTTGGTGAGTTTTCGTTGACACGGATTTTCCGTGGTCATGGCGGTAAAGGTAAGCGCTAATATCTCAGGAATAAGGCGAGTCAATGAGCAGTGAAAATGTTTTAGAAGAAAAATTATACAGCGCGATTTATCGGCATGCTCCGATCAGTGCGCAAAAGGTGCGATATTTTGCGGATCTTATTCGCAGCATGAAGGCTGATCAGGCGGCGGAACAGTTGCAGTTCTTTCCGAACAGAGGCGCGAAAATGCTGGAAAAAGTTCTTCGAAGCGCGATGGGAAATGCAGCGGATCTTGGCGATCCGGATCCCGAAAGCCTCGATATTTTCGAAGTTCGTATCGACGGAGGACCGATGCAAAAGCGCTGGCGTCCAAAGTCCCGCGGAATGTCGACGATTGTCAAGAAACGGACAAGTCATATCACGGTTGTTCTGGGAAGAATTATTGACTAAACATTAAATAAGGATTAAGAGCAAATATGGGTCAGAAAGTGAATCCGGTTGCCTTTAGAACCGGTATAATGGAAGATTGGAAGAGCCGATGGTATGCTCCCAAAAAGGAGTATTCGAAGCTTCTTATCGAAGACAAACAGATCCGTGATTTCATCAAAAAGCGGACGGAAAAGTTCGATGGCAAAGACCGTTTGATGTATCCGGCGATCGCTAAGATCGAAATCGAAAGAACCCGTGATGAAGTTCGGGTAATCCTTACTACCGCTCGTCCCGCGTCCCTCATCGGACGAAAAGGAGAACGGATCGAAGAACTCCAGAACGAACTTCAGCGAATGACCGGCCGCCGGATCAATCTGGCTGTCGAAGAAGAAAAAAGACCTGAGATCGTTGCTCAGTTGGTCGCCGAAGATATCGCCGATCAGCTGATCAAAAGGGCCAGCTTCCGCCGGACCATGAAAAAAGCGATCGAAGTCTGTATGGATAAAGGCGGGAAGGGAATTAAAATTCAACTTTCCGGTCGACTCGGAGGGGCGGAAATGGCCCGATGCGAAAAAGCCTCCGACGGTTCGATTCCGCTTTCGACGCTTCGTGCGAAAATCGATTACGGTTTCACCGAGGCAAAGATTGCCCAGGGTCATATTGGAATTCAAGTTTGGATAAATCAAGGCGAATATAGCGAGGACGATAACAATGGCCAGAATGCCCAAAAGAGTCAAACATCGAAAAATCCAAAGAGGACGTATAAAAGGTAATGCGACCCGCGGCCAGAACGTTGTGTTCGGCGAATACGGGCTGCAAACTCTCGAAGGCGGCTGGATCAGCGCGCAAACGATCGAAGCCGGTCGTATCGCCGCCCAGCAGTATCTTCGTACTGAAGGTCGTCTCTATGTAAGGATTTTTCCCCATAAGTCAATCACCTCCATTCCTCTCGAAACCCGAATGGGAAAAGGAAAAGGAGAACCGGAATATTGGGCTGGCGTTGTCCGACCCGGTACGGTTATGTACGAAATCAGCGGTGTCCCTGAAGAAACAGCGAAGCTCTGCCTGAACCGTTTGGCTCATAAAATGCCGGTTCGGTGCAGATTGGTCAAACGGAAAGCAATCTGATCTGTACGTTTGATCCCATTCCAAAATAGTCTTGGAGAAATTGTAAAATGAAGGCTAAAGAAATACGCGAAATGAGTAATGAGCAACGTTTTGGTTTGCTCAAGGAGACCGAAAAGAAACTCTTCGATCTTCGTGTCCAGGCAAAAATGGAACGGCTCGATTCTCCCAGCGAGGTCCTCAAGGCCCGCAGAACCATTGCGAAAATCAAAACCGTTATCAGAGAAATGGAATTGGCTTCCGGCCCCGCTCTGATCCACCCGATAGATGAAGCTGTCAAGGATTAGTTCCTGATCGCCTAATAATACAGACTGCATTGAAACAGTGAGGTTATAAATGCCTAAGATGAAAGTCGTCGGAGTTGTCAAATCCGACAAGATGCAAAAAACACGACGCGTTGAAATCCCGCGTATTACGAAACATCCGAAATACGGTAAATTCGTTCGTTCCCGTACTGTATGCTACGTACACGACGAAGAAAACAAATCCGTCGTCGGCGATGTAGTCGAAATCGAGGAATGCCGTCCGCTTTCCAAAATGAAACGATGGAAGCTGATCGATATCGTTCGAAAAGCCAAGGTCATCGAAGAAAACCAGGAATGATCTTCCGAACGATCCCTTCCCGGATCGATCCTGAAAGATCTTCCTCTTCAGTATCAAAAGAACGGATCTTCAGAACGTTTTTTCGAATCATGATCCCCAAGTGATCCCGAAAGATCAATGCGAATCGTTCGAAAACGGACTGCGGAATATAAAAGTTAAACTATGAGGCAAGGGCAGGTTTTGCCCCGCTTAAATTGAATTCACAGCATTTTTAAAGAAGCGAGTATCGAAAATGATTCAGATGCAAACTCGTTTGGACTCAGCCGACAATACGGGAGCACGCGAACTCCAATGCATTAAAGTATTGGGAGGAACACACCGCCGCTGCGCCGGTTTGGGCGATATAATTGTTTGCTCCGTTAAATCGGTCATTCCGGGGAGCAGTGTTAAAAAAGGTGACGTTGTCCAGGGCGTAATCGTCCGAACGAAGCAGCCGACCCGTCGCGCAGACGGAAGTTATATCCGCTTCGATTCCAATGCCATCGTCTTGATCGATAAAGACAAGAACCCCCGGGGAACACGTATCTTCGGAGCCGTCGGACGTGAACTCCGTGATCTTGGCTTTATGAAAATCGTCAGTTTGGCGAGTGAGGTGGTCTGATGCGTATTAAGAAAAATGATAAGGTCCTTGTAAAGTCAGGAAAAAGCCGCGGTGTTAAAAGCGAAGTGATCAGCGTTAATCGCGAAGAAAACCTCGTTACCGTGAAGGGCGTCAATGAAGTTCAACGACACGTGAAACGGTCCCAGAAAAATATGCAGGGCGGTCGTATTTCCAAACTCATGCCGATCTCCGCTTCCAATGTTGCGGTCATTTGTCCCAAATGTCAGCAGCCTTCGAAAATCGGATACAGCATTAACGAAAATGGTAAAAAAGTGCGCGTTTGCAAAAAATGCAAAGCCGTCATTGACATCGAAAAATAAGGATTAAGGTTGAAGCTCATGTTGCCCAGACTTTTAGAAAAATACAACGACAAAATCGTTGCCTCTCTGGAAAAGAAACTCCAGAAAACAAATGTCCACTCCATTCCGAAGCTGGAAAAGATCGTTGTGAATATGGGAGTAGGAAGCGCGATCCAGGATAAAAAATATCTGGAAGAAGCACTTGATGTCCTTACCCAGATCACTGGTCAAAAGCCGGTTATCACCCAGGCCCGCCGATCCATCGCTGGATTCCGCCTTCGTGAAGGAATGAATATCGGATGCAAGGTTACCTTGCGCGGTAAACGAATGTATGAGTTCATGGATCGTCTGATCTCGATCGTTCTTCCCCGTGTTCGCGACTTCCGCGGTTTGAATCCGAAAAGTTTCGACAGTCGCGGGAATTACAACCTCGGTCTTTCCGAACAACTCGTATTCCCCGAACTCAATCCCGATAAATATACAAAAAGTCAGGGTATGAATATCACTTTCGTTACCAACGTCGACAGTGATGACGACGCTCGCGAACTGTTGAGAGAATTTGGCATGCCGTTCAAAAAAGATTAAGCTCCCAATACCGGAGAAGGGAAAAGAAATGCCAGTTCCGATCCCCGATCCGGTGTTCATGTACACATCGAGCAATATAAGGTTAATGATAAATTATGGCAAGTAAAGCAAAAATTAACAAAGCAAACAGTGTTCCGAAGTTCAGTACTCGAACCGAGAACCGTTGCAAAATCTGCGGTCGTCCTCGTGCTGTCTACCGAAAATTCGGTATTTGCCGAATCTGTTTCCGTAAAATGGCCGACCAGGGTCTTATCCCCGGCGTGAAGAAATCGAGCTGGTAATATAGGAGTACTAATAAAATGATGACAGATCCCGTTGCTGATATGCTGACTCGTATTCGAAATGCCCTGAAGGTCGAGCGCATGATTATTGACATCCCTTATTCCCGTTTAAAACTCGGAATGATCGAAGTCATGAAAAGAGAAGGCTATATTCGCAGATATGATATGGTCGAAGACAAACCGTTTAACAAGATCCGCGTCCAGTTGGGATACGGTCCTTCCGAATGCGCCATTCAGCGTATCCGAAGAATCAGCAAGCCCGGACGCCGTTGCTATTGCGGCCCCGATGAATTGCGCCCAGTCCTGAACGGTCTTGGTATCCGGATCCTCAGCACCAATAAAGGAATCATCAGCGATCGTGAAGCGAAAGAGCAGAACGTCGGCGGTGAAGTCCTCTGCGAAATCTGGTAATTTATATCCCTGTTAATAATTAGGCTGAAAGCCTGAATCCCGAAAACAGATCCGGATCAATTTCAGTTCGATCAGTATTCTGATCGTTTCTGATGATCCCCTCTGATAATGATCAAGGTTCAGGCATTTAAGCGAGGAGTTTGAAATGTCAAGACTTGGAAAGAAGCCGGTGGAAGTTCCTGCCGGAGTCGAAGTAAAAATCGAAGGTCAGCTCGTCACGATCAAAGGATCCAAAGGGGAATTGAAAATGACACTTCTCCCCGAAGTTTCCGCGGTCCTTGATGAATCCGGCAAAAAAATTGTGATCAATAAGGTCAAAGAGACACGCGCCGCGAATGAACGGCACGGCTTGACTCGCGCCTTGATCCAAAATATGGTCATCGGAGTCGATAAAGGCTACGAAAAGAAATTGGAAATCTTCGGAACCGGATATCTGGCCGCGCTTGCCGGCAATATTCTCCAGGTTCGAGTCGGATTTGCCAACGAAGTCCATAAAGAGATCCCCGCCGGACTCGTGGTCAAGTGCCCCGATCAGCAGCATGTTCATATCTCCGGAATCGATAAACAGCTCGTCGGTCAATTTGCCGCCGAGATCCGAGCGATTAAGAAAGCCGAACCTTACCTTGGTAAGGGCATTAAATATGAAGGCGAAGCGATCCGACGCAAGGAAAGCAAAGCTGCAACCAAAAAATAAAATAACATTTTAACGATTGAATTGGTGCAAACGTGAGAAAGCAAATTAAATTAAATAAGCAGCGAACCATTCGTAAATTCCGAGTGTCTAATGCTGTCAAAGAAAATTCGACACGTCCGCGGCTGACCGTTTTCCGTACAGCCAAGCATTTTTATGCGCAGATCATCGACGATGAGAACCATAAAACTCTTGCCTGCGCGAATACATTGGATAAGGAATTCAAGGCCAAGGGAATTTACGGCGGAAATTGCGCCGCCTGTGTCGAACTTGGTAAGATGATCGCCCAGCGGGCTATTGCCGCCGGCGTTGAAAAAGTCGCGCTGGATCGTAATGGACATAAGTATCACGGCCGGATCAAGGCTTTCGCCGACTCCGCTCGCGATGCTGGACTTGATATCGGCGCTAAAGGAGAAGAAGCCCCCAAAGCCGCTCCCGCCGATAAGCCCGCAAAAAAAGAGAAGAAAGAAAAAAAATAAGGCCGATTCAAACGGTAGTACCGTGTTCGGGGAGATCCGAATCGGGAATAGAGGCGATGAATTGCCCGCGTTTGAAGGAAATTTAACCTTTATATTAAAGCAGTAAAGCAATGTCAAGTGATAATGACCAGGGTATGGTTGACCGAGTCGTCAAAATTCGAAGATGCTCCGCCGTCGTCAAGGGCGGACGTCGATTCAGTTTCGCAGCGATGGTAGTCGTTGGAGATATGAAAGGCAAAGTCGCCTGGGGAAGCGGAAAAGCGAAAGAAGTTGCTCCCGCCGTCAATAAAGCCAAACAGGACGGTGTTCGCCGTCTTGTGAATGTCAAGTCGATCTTCCCGGAAAACAGACGCAGTAATATCGACGAGATGAGTGAAAATGGAAAATCGGTTACTATTCCGCACGAAGTGATCGGACGATACGGTTCCGCACGCGTGATCCTGATCCCCGCTCAGCCTGGTACCGGAGTTATCGCCGGCGCCGCTGTTCGTGCTGTTTGTGAAGTTTGCGGAATCCACGATATTCTTACGAAATCGTACGGAAACAATAACCCCATCAACCTTGTGAAAGCGACGATCGATGCTCTTCACAGCTGCCGCTCGAAAGAACAGGTCGCAAACCTCAGAGGAGTTGAACTTTAATGGATATCAGTACAGTCAATCAAGGCGTAAACAAGAAAAAGTCCTCCCGTCGTGTTGGGCGAGGTCCCGGCTCCGGACAGGGTAAAACCGCCGGACGAGGATCTAACGGCCAGGGAAGCCGCGCCGGTTTCTCCATGTCTCCCGCTTTTGAAGGGGGTCAGATGCCGCTCGCACGCCGGATCCCTAAACGCGGATTTAATAATAAAGAATTTGCCGAACCGGTTGAAGCCGTTACCTTGGCCAATATCGTTCGTTATTTCGACGGAACGCAAGTTATCACTCCTGAGCTCCTTCGCGAAAAAGGTCTCATCAGCGGTAAACGCGTCTACGTCAAGATTATTGGAAATTGCGAACTCGATAAGAAATTCGATTTCGAAGTTCATGCTGTTTCCAAGGGAAGTGCCAAACTGATCGAACAGGCGGGCGGGAAAATCGGTATCCTCCCCAAAAAGAAACCTGTCGTCAAGAACAAGATGAAAGTCAAGGCCAAAAAGGCTTGATGATCATGTCGTGGAATGATCCGTTTATCGCTCCCTCGGGAGCAATCGATGCCGGTGTTCACTCCCCTCGGGGCTCTCTGATTCTGCCCGTCGATAAACGGATCCCGATTCCAGTTCAAGTGCGTCCCTGATCGGATCGTCCGCCGAACGGACCTTCCCCTTCCGGACGCTTTGTCTGTTTATTGGCCCCTCCTGATTTCGAAGCCTATTTCCGGATCTTGCCCCGTTTGCAAGATCCTTGAAAGATCTTCGATGGAAGGTCCTGCAAGGAACCTAACCAAGGAAACGTTTGAAGATCGATCGCCGATCCTTTCCGTTTTCCTGAACCTTTAAGGATGATTTACTGATGTGGGAAAAAATTCGTACCATCTTCTCAATTGAACAGTTGAGAAAAAAGATATTGTTGACAATCGGTCTGATTGCTGTCTATCGGCTCGGATGGAATATTCTGCTCCCCATGGTCAATGATCAGGGTATGCACGACATGTTCTCTGCTCAAGCCGGATTGACCGATCTTCTTGACCGCGTCGCCGTCTTCAGCGGTACCCAGCTTGACCGAATGACCATCTTCGGACTCGGAATCATGCCGTATATCTCCGCTTCGATTATCTTCCAGCTCCTCGGAACCGTTTGGGCTCCTCTGGAAAAACTCCAAAAAGAAGGGGAAAGCGGACGAAAAAAGATCAATGAATATACAAGATACGCAACAATCATTATCTGTCTTATTCAGTCTTACGCCTATCTCGCCATGCTTAACGCACAAGCTGTTGGACAAATGAGTTCCAGCGGGTCACAGGATATGTTTATCGCTTCCTGTGTCGGCGCAACTGGACGTTTGACCGCTCCCTGGATGTTCGTCGCCGTCTTGACGATGACCACCGGAACCGCCTTCTTAATGTGGTTGGGAGAACAGATCGATGAATACGGAATCGGAAACGGGATCAGCCTCCTGATCATGGCCGGTATCTTGGCCAACGCTCCGGCTGCCCTCTTCGAACTTTGGAAGAACGCGACAGCGACCGGGGGAATCACCATGGGTGGTCAGTTCGGAATCGAAGTCCTGATCATGCTCGTTACCCTCTTCTTCCTCGTTGTCCTTGGTGTCGTCTTCGTGATGAAAGGTCAACGGCGGATCCCGACTCAAAGCGCAAAACATGTCCGCGGACGACAGGTCTACGGTGGAAACCGTCAGTTCCTCCCCTTGAGAGTGAACCAGGCCGGGGTTATGCCCATCATCTTCGCAAGCAGCTTGATGCTCTTCCCGCAGTTCATCTTCGCATACCTCGTGAGCGTTTTCCCGACTCCGGAAGGATTTATGGGAAAGCTGACCCATTTCGGACAAAGTGTTTTCGCCGGAAATCAGTCCTATGTTTACGTGATCATCGAGATCGCCCTGATCTACTTCTTCTGCTATTTTTGGACCGCCGTTACTTTCAATCCGAAAGACATGGCCGAGAACCTCAAAAATAATGGAACCTTTATTCAGGGATATCGGCCTGGAACACGAACCTCCGATTACCTCGAAAAGGTCATGATCCGAATCACATATGTCGGCGCTTCCTTCCTCGCGATCATCGCTGTTGTCCCGACCTTGGTTACCTCGGTCCTCGGCGTCAGCTACAGTATCGCGGGCTTCTTCGGCGGGACAAGCCTTTTGATCGCCGTCAGTGTTGTGATCGATCTCGTTGACAAAATCGACAGTCATCTGATTATGAGCAATTACAAGGGAATTTTGAATAAATAATAAGATTGAGGAGATAAACATGAAAATGGTATTTGTCGGACCGCCGGGTGCCGGTAAAGGAACACAGGCCGAGAAGATTATCGCAAAGTACGGTCTCCTTCATCTTTCCACCGGAGATATGCTGCGCGCCGCACGCGATGCGAAAACACCGATCGGAATCAAGGCCGAAGAATATATGTCCTCCGGACAACTCGTTCCGGATGAGGTGATCATCGGTATTGTTGTCGATCGGCTCGCCCAGCCCGATGCGAAAAAAGGTTTTCTCCTTGATGGGTTTCCCCGGACTCTTGTTCAGGCCGGAGAATTGGATCGTAATCTCAATGCCGCTTCGGATCCCCTGGATGTCGTTCTCGAACTCCGGGTTCCAGAAGACGAACTGTACAAGCGGCTCGCCTCCAGAGGAAGAGCGGATGATAAACCGGAAGTGATTAAAGAACGGCTTGTTGCTTATCGCAAGCAGACAGAACCCCTCGTTGAGTATTATTCAAAACAGGGAATTCTGAAGACAATCGACGGAATTGGATCTGTCGACGAGATCTTCGCTCGCGTTGAAAAAGTCCTCGACTCCTGCCGGTAAAGACGGAAGGCGTAAAAGTGATTTCTTTAAAAACGGAACGGGACATTCATGCGATGAGAAAAGCAGGTCTTTTGACCTGGGCGGGCCATAAGCTCGCTTCCGAAATTATCCGCGCCGGAATGTCCACTGCGGAATTGGACCTTGAAGTCGAACGAATGTTCGTTGCCAATGGTGCGGTTCCTTTATTCAAAGGGGTGCCCGGAAGGGTCCCGTATCCCGCAACCTGCTGCGTTTCCATTAACGAACAGATCGTTCATGCCATTCCCTCCAAAGAACGGATCATTCAGGACGGTGATATCGTCAGTGTGGATACCGGGTGCAAAATCGAAGGATGGTGCGGCGACGCGGCGGAAACCTACATGGTCGGAAATGTCGATCCTGAGTCCAAAAAACTCGTGGAAACAACGCGTCAAACGCTGAAGTTGGCGATCAAGCTCCTGAAAACGAGAAAAATGTGGAGCGATATTGCCCGTGAAATGGAAAAATACGTTAAAAAAGCCGGTTTTTCCGTTGTCGAAACCTTCGTCGGACATGGGATCGGACGCGAAATGCACGAAGAACCCCAGGTTCCCAACTATGTCTATCGGGAATTCCAGCGGTATGGAGATTTTCCGATTCGACCAGGTGTTGTGATCGCGATCGAGCCAATGGTCAATGCCGGAACGAAGAAAGTTCATCCGGAACCGGATCATTGGACCATGAGTACTGCCGACGGCGCTCGAAGTGCCCATTCCGAACATACGGTCGGAATCCTCAAGTCGGGTCCGTTCATCCTTACTGGTGAACCGACCACCGGAGAGGAAAAAGCAATGGCCGATCAGTTTTTTGAAAAATATCGCGCGGCGCGCGATGCGGGCAAAATGAGCCTCGATTGACCCGGCAAACGTTGCAATTCCGAAAGTTTTTTTTATTTTCAGACCCGTTTCTCAATGAAAACGTGAAAAAATTTTTTCCGAAAAATAGGCCTGAATAAAAATTTTTTTCGATTTTTTTTGTTTTTTTTATGAAAAAAACGGGAATTTCTTAAGGATTGGGACATTTTTTTGTGCTCCACCCTTGGCAATGCCGGAAGAATTCCTATAATAAAACATATTTTTATATAATTTGGGGGACTTTCCTTATAGCTCGGGATTCCCTTCCGTCTTAACGGAAGAATTTCGGAAAAGGAATTTTGCCCGAAAGAGATGGGGATGCGGGTTCTCCGATTCGGTGAAGAACCTGCAAATCAGAGCAGGGGAAACCCGTGGTCCATTTTAAGAAAACGAGAGTATTGCGATGAAAGTTCAAGCGAGTGTCAAACGGATCTGCGAAAACTGCAAGATCGTAAAGCGCAAAGGGAAAATTTTTGTTATTTGTGTCAATCCGCGACATAAGCAGCGGCAGGGTTGATTTGTCCATTTTTTAATGAATAAGAAGTTCAAAAGGGAGAGTGCAGATGCCTCGTCTATTGGGTGTTGATATTCCGAACAATCGGCCGACTGCGATTTCGTTGACCT
Source organism: Planctomycetia bacterium (assembly GCA_030539035.1). Classification (GTDB taxonomy): domain Bacteria; phylum Planctomycetota; class Planctomycetia; order Pirellulales; family Thermoguttaceae; genus JAUNBG01. Next base: position 6,594 of record JAUNSU010000009.1, on the reverse strand, counting down.
ATCTTTATGGCGTTGGTCCGCTCGTTGCGAGTGAACTTTGCCGAAAAGCCGGAATTGATCCGACGATTCGTGCAAGCAAACTGAAAGAAGATGAAATTGCACGGCTCGCCGTCCTTCTCGATAATGATTATATCGTCGAAGGTCAGCTTCGCCGTCAGGTGAATCAGCATATAGCGCGTTTGAAAGAAATCGGCTGCTATCGCGGAATTCGCCATCGAAAGGGTCTCCCTGTGCGCGGTCAAAGAACGCAAACCAATGCCCGTACACGTAAAGGCCCCAAAAAGACCGTCGCCGGAAAGAAAGGCGTCAAGGATCTTCATTGATCCAGTTTACTGTATCAGGTACGGGATCCCTTTGTCCTATTGCGGATCCCTTGCTGGTACACTGTTGGCGGATCAGTCGATCTCGCCTCCTCTGTTTGTAATCGCAGTTTAAAATCGATTGCATGGAGATCGGTTCGAAGGGTTCGAATCAATCGCGGAATCTCCGATTCCTCCGTGTTAATCTAAAGTATATTTTGGGAGACAGAAAAAAAGTGGCTAAGACAGTTGCGAAAAAACGTAAGGTCAAAAGAACCGTTGCCAGCGGTGTTGCCCATATCAAGGCAACATTCAACAACACTAATGTTACCATTAGCGATGTGAAGGGCGATACTCTCTGCTGGGCTACCGCCGGTACCAGCGGATTCAAAGGAAGCCGGAAAAGTACTCCTTACGGTGGACAAATGGCCGCTCAGCAGGCTGCCGATAAGGCAAAAAAATTCGGGATGAAAGATATTGACGTTAAGGTCAAAGGACCCGGAAGCGGACGCGATATGGCCATTACCGCTTTGCAGCAGGCTGGTCTTACGATCAAAACGATCGAAGACGTTACTCCTCTCCCGCACAACGGATGCCGGCCCCCAAAACGTCGACGTGTTTGAATCGGATCTTGGGATCCCGTTTATTGGAATATGTCTCTCTTTCGAGCTTGGACCGGATCATCTTCGGCCTTAATTCCCGAAAGAAGATCAGTAAAAAGCATTATAGAAGTTTTATTGACGATTTAAGTCTGGAGCAACAAATAATATGGGTCGAACTTTAGGAGCGGTCTGCAAGAGATGCCGTCGGGAAGGTGTAAAGCTCTTTTTAAAAGGAGCTCGTTGTGAAAACGCCTCGGTTTGTGCAATGGAAAAGCGCCCCACCGCGCCCGGTATGCACGGTTTGAAACGGGGAAAATTGACCGATTACGGTATCCATCTTCGTGAAAAACAAAAAGTGAAAACATTCTACGGAGTTCTGGAGAAACAGTTCCGTAAGTATTATCAAATGGCCGAACGGTCCAAAGGCAATACCGGAAAGGTCCTGATGACCCTTCTCGAACGCCGGCTTGATAATATCGTTTATCGGCTTGGTTTTGCAACGTCGAGAAATCAGGCGCGCCAGATCATCGCTCATGGACATCTCCTCCTGAACGGAAAATTCCTCGATATCCCGAGTTATCTCGTCCGTCCCGGTGATGTGATCTCCGTTAAAAATAAAAAAGGATCTCTCGAACTCGTTCAACTCGCTCTTGACGCCAAAGTCTCGGAACGACCCGAATTCCTTGAATTCGCTGTGAACGAATCTGCCGGAGCGAAAATTCCCACCGGTACCGTTCTCCGTGAGCCCGCCGCCGATGATGTTTCCATTAAGGTTGAGCCTCAGCTCATCGTCGAGCTCTGCTCGCGATAGTTCGGTTTTCGTGTCGGTCGTCCGTCCTTCCGCTTTCTCCTTCTGCGAAAAAGCGGTTGTGAATCGAGATTGCCGGTTATCCTGGATTTATTTTCACCTTTATAATCGGAGCGCCTGATACATGAGAATCAGATGGAGAGGATTGGAGCTTCCCAGTAAGGTTACTTGCGACAAGGATACCTGTACTCCAACATACGGAAAATTTTTTGCCGAACCGTTCGAACGCGGCTTCGGAATTACTGTCGGAAACAGCATTCGAAGGGTCCTTCTTTCCAGCCTCGAAGGAAGTGCCGTTACCCGAATGAAACTTCGCGGTGCGACCCTTGAATATACCTCCCTCGACGGGGTAATGGAAGATGTTACCGAGATCGCACTTAACGTGAAATCTTTGATCGTTCGTTTGCATGATGAAAAACCGCATGTCATTCGTATCGAAAAAAGCAAGGCCGGACCTGTTACCGCCGGCGATATTATTCCCGACAGCGTGGTCGAAATCATCAATACTGATCTCGTAATCGCAACCTTGACCGCCGATGTCCCTTTCTATCTCGAAATGGTCGTCGAAAACGGAAGAGGATATGTTCCCGCCGCGGAACAGGCTCTTACAAGAGATCGAAATGAGGAGATTGGCACTATTCCTTTGGACGCCTCCTTCAGTCCGGTAGTGCATGTTAAATATCAGGTTCAGGAAACCCGTGTCGTTCAGAAAACGAATTACGACCGTTTGATCCTGGAAATTACAACCGATGGTACTGTCGATCCGGAACTCGCTCTTGTTGAAGCGGCGAAGATCCTCAGAAAACATCTCAACCCGTTTATCCAGTATGATCGCGTTGAAGGAAATGTTTTCAGCCGTGCAAAAACGGCCGGTACCAGTGGACTTGATCCCGCTCTTGAGGCAAAGCTGGCCATGAGCCTTGCCGAGCTTAATCTCTCCGTTCGGGCCATGAATTGTCTCGAAACGGAAAATATCAATACGGTTCGCGAGTTGGTTGTTCGTAATGAAGATTCACTTCTCGAAGTTCGGAATTTCGGGGAAACCACTCTCAACGAAGTTAAAGAAAAATTAACAGCGATCGGTTTGCGCCTCGGGATGAGAATTCCTTCTCCTCCTGCAAATCAGGGTGCGGTTAATCCCTTTTAGTTAATACAAAATTTTATATAAAGTACAGAAAAATGCGACACAGAAGAACTGGTAAAATTTTTGGAAGAAGCCCCAGTCATCAACGGGCTCTCTTGAGAAACCTGGCAACTGCTCTGATTCTCACCGAAAGGGATGAGGATGATTTTGACACAAAGGAAATGGCTCCCAAGGTTGCCGGCCGTATTACAACGACTGCGCCCAAGGCGAAAGCCCTTCGTCCTTTTGTTGAACGATGCATTACGATCGCAATTAAGGGAAATGCCTGTGCGGCCAAGGCCAATGAACGCGGCACGCAAGCCGAGCATGGAAGTCCTGCATGGAAAAAATGGCGTGAAGGCGAAGGCTGGAAAGAATGGGCCAATCTTTCTTCCAAGTCTGTTGCTGCTCGTCGTCAGCTGTTCCAGATCCTGAATTCGAAGGAAGCAGTTTCTATCCTTTGTGATAAGATTGCTCCTCGTTTTGTGAATCGAAACGGCGGATACACGCGAATCATGAAACTGGCGACTCCCAGACTCGGTGACGGCGGAGATCGTGCGATCATCGAATTTGTCGGTGAGAACGACAGTCGAAAGAAAAAAGCGGCGCCGAAAGTTCCGTCTGTAGAGTAAGTTTATTATTCAGGACGCAAGAAATAGAAGCCCGGTCTTATTATTAAGATCGGGCTTTTTTGATTAGTGATTAGTGAATGCCCGTCCGCGCAGTCCCATACGGAGGCGGTCATCTTGGTCGTCCCGAACGATGTAAATTCCCTAAAATCGCGGTGGAGCCTCCTTGGATAAACATAAACGAACACGACAATATATACCATAAAACGCAAATGTCCATTAACCTCGTTGGAAGAGACTATATTACTTAACACGGTTGGAATTGTCAATAAACAGCGCCCCGTAGGGGCAGTGCCTTCCAGCCCGGGGCAGAGCACAAACATTAAATGTTTGTGCGGCACCCCGGGGCAACGAACCCCCAATAAACAGCGCGCTGTAAGCGCAGTGCAAAAAGAACTTATAAATAGTGATTATCGTTTAGTGATTAGTGAGGGATCAGCGGCGCAGCCGCATACGGAGGGCGGTCATCTTGGTCGTCCCGAACGATGTGAATCCGCAAAAACCGTTGCGGAGCCTTATCGGATAAGCACAAATAATCACGGAATTAGGGAATCAACATTGCTCGGGGGCTTGTGGTTCAATCCTTAATCGAATCACAACGTTTTTTAGAGATTTCAACCCTATTACAGAGCGGCGGCGCTGCCGCCGGGTGCCCGGGACGGGCACCGTCCCAGCGCTCGGATTCGAACCTTTTTCGGAATCCTTATTTTTCACCGCTTCCCCGGTTTAATGGAAGATTGTGATTTTTATAAGCTCCACGACTATTACAGAGCGGCGGCGTTGCCGCCGGGCAGGCTGGAAGCCTGCGTTGCCAGCCACCGCTTCCCCGGTTTTCAGAAAAAACAATGTTTCTTCAAAGGTCCCATCCGTGGTTATCCGTGAATATCCGTGGTTTCAAAATCTACGCTCGGGTTCGAACCGTGTTCGGGGATCAATGTTTTTCACCGCCCCCCCCGCTAATCACTAATCACTAATTATTCATTTTGTTTCGCTTTTTCAAGTGCGAGTTTTCCAAGAGTAATTCCCGTTTGAAAACATTGATCAAGTACCTCCGGCGTCGGAAGGAATTTCGATTTGATCATAGGAGCAACTAACGGATAGTTCATCTCTTCAAGCCATTTGGCGATCGATTCCGGACCGCCGGGGCCCCAGCCCGCAGATCCAAAAGAAACCGCCGATTTCGATCGGAATTTCAAGCCTTTAATGTATGTCAAAACCGCGCCCATCATCGGCATCATGAGCGTATTCAGCGTTGCGGATCCAACCGCGATCACCGGCGTATCAAGCAGCTCCGTTGCAATACGGGTCAAACTCGTCTTCCGAATATGAATCGGCTGGACATCCAGACCGGATGAAACGGAAATTGCGCCCTTTGCGATCTCCTCGGCCATTTTCTTCGTGCTTTCCCACATCGTATCGTAAAGAATAAGAACCTTGGCGCTGTATCGGCCCGACGCCCAATCGGAATATGCGGAAAGAATTGTGCCGAGATTCTTGCGCCAGATTAAACCATGGCTCGGTGCGATCATTTCGAGCGGAAGATCCTTTGCGGCTTCGAGCGTCTTGAGTACCTGTCTTCCATACGGGGTTACAATGTTCGCGTAATACGCTTTCGCTTCCCGCATGATCTCCGGAAGATCCCATTGATCGTCGAATCGGACGGAAGTTGCCAGATGCTGCCCGAACGCATCATTGGAAAAGAGAATCTTCTCCTCGGGAATGTACGTCATCATCGATTCGGGCCAATGAACCATTGGCGTATTGAGAAACATCATGGACCGCGTTCCCAGCGAGATTCGATCGGTCGGACCGACGATCTGAATTTTCCAATCGGCAATATCGTAATGCGCGGCCAGGACATCTTTGCATTTCGCGTTGCACAAAAGAGTCGCGTTGGTCAATCTTTTCATTACCTCGGGAAGTGCGCCCGAATGATCCGGTTCGCAATGATTGCAGACAACATAATTGATCTTTTCCAGCTCCGTTTTTTCGGATATATTGCGGAACAATGTTTCCGCGAAGGGCGCTTTGACCGCATCAATCAATGCGTTTTTTTCATCCTGAACGAGATAAGCATTGTACGTTGCTCCGCGCTTGGTATCGAAGCTGTGAAAATCGCGGACATTCCAATCGACCGCGCCGACGGAAAAAATATTATTACGAAGTTCAGACATGATCTTTCTTCTCCATTAAAAGGACCTGATTCTCTTGTTTTTCTGATCCCGGCAATTCCGGTACACCGTTAATATTGTAATGGAATCCGTTCATTTTGTCAATGAAAGCCTTGATGGGAGATCAGGGAATCCAGTCATTTATCAGATTGTTTTCGGATAAAGTCTCTTTTGCCGGCAGTATAGGCATCGCGATTGAATTCAAACTGCTTCCAAAGAGAGATTTTCAGGACTTCATATTGCGCCGCGATATCGGGACGTGCTCTTAAAAGATCCCGGAAAAAGATCTCATCATGATCGCCGAACTCGCGTAAATGAAGATGAAAGACCCGATCCGCGAATCCGTCTTCCGTGTATCCTTTATTAAAATCTCTGCGTTTTTCTTCCGTATTCATGCAAAGATATCCCGACCGCAAAAGGATGGAATCGATCCGGTTGAAATCCGTAATCGCCGCTTCGATCAGAATATCGATGATCGGTTTTGCAAGAATATCGGGAACGGCCGTACTCCCTATATGATGGATGCGGACCGATTCGGGCAGGGTCTTTTTCAACCGCTCGAATTCTTCCTGATACCATTGATTCCAGCAGGGATTGTGCGGGCGAAGCTGGATCGGAAATAATCGCCATAATTCTTCCAAACTCATTTCCGAGAGCTTTTTTTTCATCTTTGGGCCTTTCCGTGATCGCTCCAAGAGGGTGAACAGATCGAAATGGGACTTTTTTGATCGATTTTCAGTCGGTTTTTGACGAAAAATTCGAAAAAATCCGCATTTCCCGAAAATTGAACGCCAAAAGTTCTGTTTTTAATGTACAATAATTAAAATAATCCGATCCCTTCAAATTGTAAACCGAATGGCGGGATCTGTAAAGGATCCGGATCTGAAAACAGAATCCGGTTTACGATTTTACTCATACTGTAAAAATATTTTTGTTTGGAACCACGGATGACACGGATAAAC
>JAUNSU010000227.1 GCA_030539035.1 Planctomycetia bacterium | reverse complement strand
AGTGAGCGAAGCGAACGGAATTACGGGCTTGCGGTCGGTTGCGAGGTACCGCTCCTGAGTTCGGGTTCGAACCCTTTTTCTGTGTCATTGGTTCTTTTTGCGCTGCGCTTACAGCGCGCTGCTGTTGGGGGGTCCGTTGACCCGGACGCGCTCGTCGCTCCCGCTTCCAAAAGTTTTCGGGCGGTAAGATCGGTTGGGTCGAAGTTTTTTCCACTTGCCGCCACTGTTTGGGCCGACATGGAGCAACCTCCGCCCCAAGAACCATAAGTCGTTGCCCGATAATATTTGCGCGAGGAAGTCAGTAAAGACGACTGTTCGCTGCAAACAGAGCAACACTGGTAAGATAAGAATTCACCGCTCGGGCAACCACCGGCCTGTTTGCCGGATCCGGATAAGCCCCGGAAATACCGACATAATCAACCAGTTGAAATTGAGGATCAGTATTGTTGGTACCAGCACCCTCCGGCTGGGAAAATGGTTCGACATCATCCGAAGGACAATCATAAGCGGGCACCGCCTTCCGGTGCAGGGCAACGAAATTCGTCCATGTGGGATGGGATTTCAATGCCCCGTCTGCGAGCGCCTGTTTAAAGTCAAGCGACTGAAAAAGCGAGGCTTGTTCAATAAAAGGAAGAATGAATACACGCCAATTACTGCAATAGGCGGCAGACCAGCCGCAAGTTCGAAGTTGGCAGCCGACCATAAAGCTTTTGTGGGAATCGTGATAATTATGGAATCCGATCCCGATCTGTTTGAGATTATTCGTGCACTGCATTCGCCGGGCCGTTTCCCGTGCTGCTTGAACAGCCGGCAAGAGAAGTCCGATCAAGATTCCAATGATCGCGATCACGACCAAAAGTTCGACAAGAGTAAATCCGCAGGCTTTGAAAAAGCAATTTAATAAATTGCTATCTTCTCTCCCTCCCCCCCATTTTGACATTTTCTCTGGAATTCATGTTTTCTTCTCCATTTAAAAGTGTTTTCGATGTCAAAAATTGAAAGTAAACGAACGTTTTCTATTATTGTAACCGATTTAAAGGGGAATGTCAAGAAAGAAATCGGGCCATTCAAAAGAAAAGCACAGATCTTTTTTAAAATCGCGGATTGACCGGGAAGTTTTTTGATTAATGACTGATTAATCCTTCATTCTGTTCGCTGCCGCAGTTCCCCGCAAAGCACTAATCCTCAATATCCCTAAAATTTCCCCATTTTCTGTTTTCGTTAAAGACTTCACTTCGGATATTCCGATAAAAGGATAAATTTTCAGACCAACAAGCAGAGTCTGAAATATCAGAAATTGGAATATCTTGCGCATGTTCCCTAATTTAAGAAATTTTTACCAGAAAATGGGGGCTATGAGAGAAGATATTGTCAAAATGGCTCAATTCGGTACAATGAGTCAAGAAAATAAAATACCAGCATTAAGAAAAATCAATTCATTTAGAATTTAGACAGGCGGATTCAATGGACATTTTAAAACGGCTTGAAGGAATTAAAAGTTTGATCGGTAATACACCTTTGCTTCAGATCGATTTTACTTGGCGAGGAAAGCCCCGGACCATTTTCGCAAAGGCGGAATATCTGAATCTTACCGGTTCTATTAAAGACCGAATGGCTTATCATATTCTTCGAAAGGGATATGAAACCGGAATGCTCCAGCCGGATGCCCCCATTGCAGAGGCGACGAGCGGAAATACCGGGATCTCTTTTTCCGCGATTGGAAGAGCGATGGGCCATCCTGTTACTATTTTCATGCCCGACTGGATGTCGAGTGAACGCCGGAATCTGATGAAATCTTACGGCGCGGAGATCCGGCTTGTTTCCAGGGAAGAAGGCGGTTTTCTCGGATCGATCCAGCTCGCGGAAGATATGCAGAAAAATGATCCGTCTGTTTTCCTTCCCCGTCAGTTCGATAATGAAGACAACAGCGAGACCCATTATCTTTATACCGGTCCGGAAATTATTGCGCAGTTGGCCAAAGTTCAGCGAGGTCCGGACGTTTTTGTCGCGGGTGTCGGGACCGGCGGAACCGTGATGGGCGTCGGACGATTCATTAAGAAGCTCTTTCCTCAGGCAAAAATTCATCCGCTTGAGCCGTCCAATTCACCGACACTTACGACGGGATATAAAATCGGATTCCATCGGATTCAGGGAATTTCCGACGAGTTTATTCCTGCGATTCTGAAATTGAATCAGCTTGATTCTGTTGTCGAGGTTGATGATGGAGATGCGATTATTATGGCGCAAAAGCTTTCGCGTGATCTCGGACTCGGAGTCGGAATCTCTGCCGGCGGTAATTTCCTCGGTGCGATGAAATTGCTCAACGCGATGCCGGAGGAAAAAGCGGAAGAGGCAACGGTCGTTACCGTTTTTGTCGACGATAATAAAAAATATCTGTCTACTGATTATACAAAGGATGAACCGGCCAAACCGCACTTTTACGCGCCCGATATTGAACTGCTCCAGGTAACCGCGATCGGAATGTAAGATAAACGAATGAGTGATTAACGTTTAGTGATTAGTGATTAGCGGGGAAGCTGTATTGAGAGGGCGGTCGATTTTGCCGTCCTTTGGAACTCCCGTATAAACGCGGTTTCTATAGTCCCAGCTGTCCCAGTCGTCTCAGAAGTCCCAGTATCTTTTGAAACCCCGACTGGAATTTTTGAAAAAACCAACGTTTTTTGATAAGACCGGAGACTGGGACCGCAGGCTTCCAGCCTGCCCGGCGGCGGAGCCGCCGTTCTCCGCAATAGACGTGGAGTTTTTAAAAAACGTAATCTCCCATTAACCCGGGGAAGCGGTGAAAAACAAAGATTTTTGTGTGCGGTTGGAATCCGAGCGCTGGGACGGTGCCCATCTTGGGCACCCGGCGG
>JAUNSU010000124.1 GCA_030539035.1 Planctomycetia bacterium | reverse complement strand
TTCTGTTCCTTCAGAATCTTTTGTTCCTTTTTGGCTTTGCGCCGCTTTGTTTTTTTCTGGAGAACTTCCGGAGAAAGAGCCTTTTCGTTTTTCTTTTGCCGATATTCGGAAGGGGTAATTCCTTCCCGTTGGTAAAAAAATCGGAGCATGGGTTTAATGTTCTGAAATCCCGAAAGTATTGCGATTCGTTCTACGGTTTCTCCTGTCTCTTCCAGAAGGTGTCTTGCCTGTTCCAGGCGAAAGGTCTGGATCTGTTCCCATACGGAACTGTGCAGTACTTCAAAAAAATGGCGTTCCAATGTTCGCCGCGAGATATCAAGTTCCCGGGCAACATCGCTTACGCCGATCGGCATTTGATAGGAATTGCGAATAAACCGAATGGCCCGATTGACGATATCATCTTCCAAGGAAACGACATCTGTGGAATTTCGCGTCGTGATCCTCAGCGGTTCCAGCGGGATCCGGTGGTATCCCGATTTCGTTCCGGAGATCATTTTCCAAAGGAGATCCATCGCCTCGAATCCCACGTTTTCCAGATCCAGTTTAACGCTTGAGAGCTTGGGAGTCGAAAGCTCGCAGAGCAGTTCATCGTTGTCAACGCCAAGAACGGCAACTTCATCAGGAACAAGAATATCATACTCTTGGCAAACCTGGATGAGCTGGGCGCCGCGATCATCATTGCAGCACAAAATCGCGATCGGCTTGGGGAGTGATTGCAGCCAGGCGGCAAGATGGGGACGTTCTTTTTCCGGACTCAGATTTTCCGCATCCTTCGGGATCGGATAAACCGAACAGGGACAGTCCGCGTCCTCGGCGCATTTGATAAAAGCCTCTTGCCGGTTGGACGACCAAATCCGGTGAGGAAGCCCGCAAAAACCAAATTGACGAAATCCCCGCGCACGAAAATGATCAAACCCCAACTGCGCAATCGCCGGAGAATTCGATACAATTTCACTGATCTGAAGCTGCTGCTTGATCTGAACATACTCTTCGACGGATGGTTCTATCGTGATCAGCGGAATCTTGATCTTCTGAACGGCTTCGACGACTCCCGGCGTCGGAAGACGTGCGATCAGACCAATATTTTCTCTTGATCCCAGTTGAGGAAGCGACTGACAGAGATCGCCTCCGGTTGCCGCAACAAAAGAGACCGGGCCGTATATGTTCGACCATCGAATCATCCCATGAAAGATCTCCCGGGTAAACTGGCGGGACATCTCCAGCAGAAGATAAATCGTTGTACGCCGCGGCATGATCTCGATCTCCTTTTTTTGCGATTCGCTGCTGATATCTCTTGCCGTTTGAGGAATCTTACAATTTGATCCTTTTGATTTTCAAACCGGAAAGATCGGAGGATCCGAGGTCCAGTTCTTCACCAAAAGCGATATTGCCGACCGCTTGAAGGGACATGGGCTCGATCTGATTGAAAAACTTGACCGCCGCAGTATCAATGGCGACGAAATTCTTTCCAATGAGCAGGGTCTTTGCATCGACAACATCGGCAAGGGATTTACCGCGGGGACCATTGGATTTCATCACGCGAAAAGCGTCAATGATATTCAGCGCGGGCTTCTTTTCAAACGTGCAGATATCGGCGATGCACTGATGAAGATTATGAGAATGGAACCAGCGGCGATCCCATACGATTCCCATCAGATTTTTCATCGCAAGGGTCATTTTTGCCCCGCCGTGATTTTTCAGAATCGGAATATTGAACCAGACATCGCAATCCAGAATCGCTTTATGGATTTTTGCCGTTTTCAGATTCTTCGCTTTGGGAAGAGCGACTTCCTGATAAAAGCCTTCATCATTTCCCTGGACCATTCGTCCGCCGGCCGCTTCGACCGCCGCTTCAATTCCGCTGTTCTGATAGCAGTTCCTCCATAGGGAATCGCAGGTATGATCGAAGACCTGAACTTCTTTCGCGCCTGCTTCCAGGCACATTTTGACCATTTCGCCGACCAGTTCGGGATTGGTATCTCCCGCGAGATCCGGCGTTTTGTCCCAGCCGATATTCGGCTTGAGAACAACGGTTTCTCCTTTTTTGATGAAGCTCTCCATTCCCCCCAACGGGGCCATTCCCGCCCGAATCATTGCGGCCGGATCATCGCCCCTTACCGCGATAATATCGTATTGTTCGGCGGCGAGAAGAGGATCTGAGGCACAAAGATCCAGAGAGGCGGCTGCTCCGCCCAGCGCGAGGGTTTTCAAAAATTCTTTTCTTTCCATGGGTAATTACTTTCCTTTCGTATTTGGAAGGGTCGTTAAAACGGCAACATTTTCAGGGCCCAATTCCAGAGAAACCGAGCCGTTCTTAACCGGAAGGGAGTTTCCGGAAACCTGATCCGCAAGCGAGGAAGCTCCATAAAAATCTTTCCATCGGGGATCAAAAGTGATTTTTACGGTTTTCCGTTCTTTGGAATCATTAAAAACTGTAAAGAATATCTTGTTCGGTTTATTTCCGAATTGTTCGACATAGACATCCGGAAGATCGGATGAAGCGCCGGTGATCGGCTGCCATCCGGCTTCCGCAACGGCTTTGCACAAGGGAATGTATTTTTTGAAAAGAGGCCGATCCCGATTATAAATGTCGGGCCGCTCAAAATAATGCCCTGTCGATGCATTTGCGCTGAAATAGCCGGGAAACATTCCGTAAGCCAGCGATCTCTGCATGAATTTTTCCGAAAGATCATAAGAAAACTGATCGAAGTTCGTGTTCATCAGAAAACAGTACGGCTTTCCCGCGCAGAGTGATCGACGGTAAAGGAGCGCTTCATCGGACATGGGAGACCATTTATTATTGCGGTTCCAATCGGTTTCCGTTCCGCAGACATCCATTAAGGGAACAAGCCAAAAGAGACGGGAAGGCGCTCCGTTTGCCATCATGAGCCGTCCGCGGGAATGGACATCGTCCGCGATCTTTTTTACATATTCATAAACGAGCAATCCTTTGAAAATTCCCGGTTTTTTCTCCTTTTTTGAGAAAACAAGCGGGGTATTGACCGCGGGAAAATGTTCCCGGCGGTAATTCAGAACCGCGGTAACATATCCCTCCGAAGAATCGATATATTCCCCGTCCAGTCCTTTATGAAGATCGCTTTCCCCGGAATCGCCGGATCTTGCCGGATATAATCTGTTGAAAATTTCCGGCGACCATTTCCAGTCCATGCTCGCGGTCGGATATTGATCGGACCACGTGATCTTTTTTTGATGGACGAGAGGAACCAGACCCGGAAGATCGCACATGCTCCATACGGCCCCATTGCACCAGGGGGTATCCATAAGACGGGCTGTGTATTGTCCTTTCGCATCGAAATGTCCGCAAGTAAGAAGGGATTGCGCCGACTTGTTTCCTTTGGCGGCCATTGTTTTCGCCTGCTCAACCGCTCCTTCCAGGGTGCGCGGCGCGTCCTTGTCCATTCTCATCCACCAGGTCATCGGTTCCGTGTATCGGAAGGTCGTGATATCATGGGCATCGTCCCAGGCGGTTTCATTGTCCCCTTCCTTGAATTTGAAGCCGAAATCTTCCCAGCCCTCGACGGAACTGATCTTTTGGAACGGCATCCAGATCCCCTGTTCTGCAGTTCGGCATTGAAAAGCCCAAGGGAACCAGCGGTAATAATACGATAAAGCACTGCGGAACAGGTTGGGGGATCCCTTTACAAACTCTTTGCTAAAATCGACGAATTTTAACACGGCTTTCGATTTTTCCGGTGTTAAGGCAAGATCCGCCGACAAATAAAGTTCCGAGAATTCCGCGTGATATCCAATTCGGAAAAAGCAGGGAGAATCCGGCGTAAGGCCAATCGCCGCGCCCTGATCTTTTCCGTTTTCTTTCCAGCCGACAACTCCGAACGGGTATTCCGACAGCCGTCCGCTTGATCCGAGCGGCATTGCCGACGCGTTTACGTATTCCGATCCTTTTACCGCCGGAACGGATTTTCGCGGATTCTCAAACCATACGATTTCTCTGTCCGGGATCTGAACGGAGTAGACCAGGGTAAGAAAACGATCTTTTCCGGAAAGATCTTCCAGTTCGATTTTCAAAATCGTTCCGAATTCGCTTTCTTCCCTGCTTGTATTGATCGAAAGATCAAGTACTTGGGATTTCGGGACAATTCCATTTTGCGGAGGGGCGGTAAAGAGAAAATCGGAATTCCTTTCCAGATCCCGGATTTGCAAGGTTCTGGATCCGTCCTGAAGTTTATTTTGATTTTTGAAAACGGAGACGGGAACGGTGTCGAAGGTCGAGCATTGACCGGCAAATTTCATTTCTCCCAACTGAAAATTTTTAAACTGGGCTTTGCCCGTATGATTGCGGAAGAGACCGTAAAAGGCGAGGGATCGAATCGGCTTGGTCGGAACAATGAGGACCTTTTGCTTTTCCCATTGGTGTGTTCCTGTTTCAAAAGACCCTGTTTGTCCGTAGAGCGAAGTTCCATCAGCATATTGAACGTCGATATAAAGGGAATAATCGGGATCACTTGATCCGCCGACATTTTCCGCACGGCTTTCAAGGGACGCGATAATGGGGGTCGCTTTTTTCTGATTCAGGGTAAAAGGATAATAAACTCCGCGATGTTCATTCGCTTTGTCTTTATTATCACAAAGAAAGGATCCGTCCTTTTCTTGAGTAAATCCGAGCATATAAGGGCGTCCATCTCCCGGATGGACAGGAATACTTTTGTATTCCAGATTCGCACTGAGAACTTTTTTGGCGGTAATCGGTTCCTGAGCTGATCCCCGGACGGACCAGAAGATCAGAAAAATACAAAAGGGAACATATTGCCATTTAAACATTTTTTATCCTCGATTCCTTCATTTGCGCTGTCCAGTATGTTCTGGCCTGCTTGTTTGCGGAAATCCGAATCCGAAAAAGAGTTCGGATCTCTGAAAAAACAACCCGCTTATATGATTATATTTCTTTTACTCCCAAAAGTCAATGATCGGCATGAAAAATCCGGACAGAGAAATTCTGTTTATGATTCGGAGAGGAATTGGAGTAAGATCAGAATCAATCAGAAAGAGAACAGAAAAAGAAGGGAATGAGATGGAAAGGGGGAGGGGACGGCGGGAGAAATGCCGGAAAAGAGGAAAAATCAGGAATCTTTAACGATAATAAAACAGGTAAGAATAAGGACAAATCCGCTGGTCGCAACACAATGTCCAATAGTATCCGGGACAGGAACCCGGATCGGCAATGCGGTAAGATTCCCTTCGCTGTCGTTTACCATCAGAGCGATTTCCGTTTCCGGGTAAAATTTGCGAATGAGGAATCCGGAAACGGTTGAATTCAGGACAACGCTTTGGATTACGATCATTTCGATCCCGAAAACGAGTAAAAGAACGCCGATCAGCGCGATATTATCCCGTTTGATTTTCATTTTTTACCTCGATTTTATCAATAGTGGAACTGTTCTTTCCCTGAAAGATAAATATCATTAAACCGCGCCTTTGCGGAAAAATGGAAAGAATTTTATGGTAAATGGAATATTTTTCAGAAAAAGCCCTTTGAAAATCGATTTTTGATGATATAATACACCGATTGATTTTTTGCCGGAAGAAAAGAGACATGATAGTCTCTCCTTTCAGCATTCGAATGCGGGAAGTATCGCTCCGTACAGGACGAGGATCGAACCGGGATGAACAGAAGGCAAAAAATCGCACATTTGGGACCTGTTCGCAGGGGACTGTTTTTTTGGGGTCGTTTTTTTGGGTAAGGAGTAAAAAATGAACCGAGTTTTAATTGTTGGTGCCGGCGGAGTAAGCCGGGTCGTTGTACACAAGTGCGCACAGCATCCGGAGATCTTCGAAGAAATCACCCTTGCAAGCCGTACTCTTTCCAAATGCGATGCGATCGTTGCGGATATCAAAAATTATCCCCGCCCGATTAAAACGGAGCAGGTGGACGCCGATCGCGTGGATCAGCTGGTCGCTTTGATAGAAAAGGTCCGCCCTGATCTTCTGATCAATGTTGCTCTTCCTTATCAGGATTTAACCATTATGGAAGCCTGTCTTCAAACCGGCGTTCATTACATGGATACCGCGAATTATGAACATCCTGATGAAGCGAAATTCTGCTATGCGCCTCAATGGGCCCTTCAAAAACGGTTTGAAGAGGCCGGTCTTCTTGCCCTTTTGGGATGCGGTTTTGATCCTGGGGTTACCAATGTCTATACGGCTTACGCAAAGAAGCATCATTTCGATAAAATGAATCGGGTCGATATTATCGACTGCAATGCGGGAGATCATGGATATCCCTTTGCGACCAACTTCAATCCGGAAATCAATATCCGTGAAGTTTCCGCGAAAGGACGCTTTTACAAACAGGGAAGTTGGATCGAAACGGATCCTCTTTCTGTTAAACATGTCTTCGATTTTCCCCATTCCATCGGCCCGAAAGATATTTATCTCCTTTATCATGAGGAAATGGAATCTCTTACGAAGCATTATCCCGAAATTCAGCAGATGCGGTTCTGGATGACCTTCGGCCAATCCTATTTAACCCATCTGAAAGTGCTGGAAAATGTCGGAATGACCGGAATTAAACCGATCCTTTTCGAAGGAAAAGAGATCGTTCCGCTGCAATTCCTTAAAAGACTTCTTCCAGATCCCGCATCGCTCGGTCCTCGCACGGTTGGTAAAACCTGTATCGGGATCTGGGTCTCCGGGGAAAAAGAAAATCGCCCGAAATCCTATTATCTTTTTAATATCTGCGATCATCAGGAATGCTATCGGGAAGTGGGAGCGCAGGCGGTCAGTTATACGACCGGTGTTCCCGCCGCTCTTGGCGCAAAATTGATCCTTACCGGCGCTTGGTCCGGAAAAGGAGTTTATAATGTCGAGCAATTCGATCCCGATCCGTTCATGAATGAAATTGGTGATTGGGGGCTTCCATGGGAAGAAACCTTCCCGAATTGCCCAACTTTTGAAGACGCTCTCTATCCAGGAACAATTTGATCCCTCTTTTGCCGATCCTGTTTGTTTTTGGTGAGTTCGTTTGTCTGTTTTTTTACCGCGATGCAGATTTTCTGATTTCGGATCACTTCTTCAGAAAGTGCTTTTGGAAAATCGGGTCGCTCTGATTAAAATTACTGTCTTCAAAAGATTGGGGAATGCCTGAAATGATGAATCCTATCTACGTTTATCCGAATTTCGACTATACTGCCTTGCCTGCTTCGACCCCTTATTATATTACCGATCGAGCTCTGCTTCGACGTAATATGGAGATCATGCAGGAAGTTCAGGAACGGGCAAAATGCAAGATCCTTCTTGCTTTAAAAGCCTTTTCCACCTGGAATTTTTTTGACGATATGATCCCTTGCCTTGCCGGCGCTTCCGCGAGCAGTATTTATGAAGCGCAGCTGGGGGCGGAAACCTTCGGGCCGGGCAAGGAGCTCCATGTTTATTCGCCCGCTTATACGGAAATGGAAATTCGGGAACTTTGCAAACTCGCAGATCATATCGTCTTCAATTCGATTACGCAATGGCTCAAGTTCAAAGAGATCGTTAAGAATGCCGATCACAAGATCGAAGTCGGTCTTCGGATCAATCCGGAGTACTCGGAAGTTCGAAAAGAGATCTATAATCCCTGCACCAACCGTTCGCGATTCGGTGTTTCCGCGGAAACCCTGGTGGACGCCGGCCCGGACGCTCTTGACGGAATCGACGGATTTCATTTTCATACAATGTGTCAACAGGGATCCGAAGTTCTCGGAAGAACACTGGAAGTCTTCTGCGACCGGTTCGACAAGTATTTTCATAGGATCAAATGGGTCAATTTCGGCGGTGGACATGATATTACCCGTATGGGATACGATGTCAATCGTCTTTGCTCCATTATTCACGATTTTCAGGATAAATACAATTTGGATGTTTATCTGGAACCGGGAGAAGCCCATGTTCTTCATACCGGTTTTCTGGTTGCGACCGTATTGGATGTGATCGAGAACCCGAACGGAAATGATGTCGTGATTCTGGATACTTCGGCAACGGCCCATATGCCCGATGTCCTTGAAATGCCCTATACTCCGGAGATCCGGGGAGCACGGCGGCAAAGTGAAGATGTCGACGGTCCTTTGGAAGAAGGGGGATTCAAGTACATCCTTGGCAGTAAAACCTGTCTTTCCGGCGATGTGATCGGCGAATATCTTTTTGATACTCCCCTGAAAGTGGGGGATCGCATTACCCTGGAAGATATGTCCCAATACACCGTTTGTAAAAATACGATGTTCAACGGGGTTCAGCTCCCGTCGATCGCGTCTTGCGATTCCGATCAGGAAAATGGAGATTATCACCTGATCCGCGAATTTAATTATGAGGATTTTAAAGGCCGTCTTTCCTGAATCGGATTTTCACTTTCGCGGATCCGATTTTTGTTCTTGAAAAATATTCTGTTCGGAAAGGAGATCCCGATCATGCGAACGTTCTTTGCGGTCCTGTTCAGTTTTTGTTTATGCGGTTTTTTATCGGCGGCGGAACAAAAGACGGATCTTTCCGTTCTTCCCCAGGGTGCGGTAAAACAGGCCCTGGATGTTCCCTGCTTCCCGGATAAATCCTATGCTTTCCTCTTTCGCAACTGGAATTTGATCGGGATCGACCGGCTTGCGGCGGTTTTAAAAACTTCTCCGGAAAATGTTCAAAAAACCGCGCAGCTGATGGGGCTTCCTCCTTATAAGGAACCGGCCTGGACGATTGATCAGATCTATATTACGCTCGTCCGGAGAAATTGGCATCTGCTTCCCTGGGAACAGATCCTTGTCCTGCTCAATTATTCTCCCGAAAAACTCGCTTTCAATTTGAAGGAAGATGATTTTTTGTGGATCAAACTTGGACTCCTGAAGCCTGTCTGTTCTCCGGTTTATTACCATGATCCCTCTCCGGCGGAACGGAAAGAACTGGAAAAGATCTCTTCGATTATAGCGAAAGAGTTTCCGGGAGCCGCTCCGGGAAAAGAAGAAGCGCGCTTCGCTTTTATCGATCATCTGAAAAAAATAGATCCGGCTTTTTCCGTCCGTTCCTCCGATTCTCCTTTTCGCTTTCAAATGATCCACTCCTATTTTGGCGGGTTCGGCGATCCCCTGATCGATCCGAAAGCGGATCCTTTCCCGGAAGGCTATCTGCAAAAACTTGCGAAAAGCGGGGTGAACGCGGTTTGGTTCCATGTTGTTCTCCGGGATCTTGCGCCGGGAACGGATGCCTTCCCCGATTTTGGGAAAGGACATGAAATTCGCATTGCCCGTTTGAAAGATCTTGCCGCGAAGCTGAAAAAATACGGGATCGGCATTTATCTTTATATGAATGAACCGCGATCTTTGCCGGAATCCCGCTTTAAGGAGGGATCGCCGTTCGGCGGCGCGGTTAATGTCCATCTGAAGGAACGCGCTCTTTGTGTTTCCGCTCCTGAAGTTCAAAAATGGTTGACCGATTCTCTTTCTTACGTGTTTACCCAAGTTCCGGATCTTGCCGGTGTATTTACGATTACCGCTTCCGAAAACTTTACGAACTGCGCGTCCCATGGAGAACAGATCTTGAAGAGCTGTCCTCGATGTTCTCTCAAGGGATACGCGAAAGTAATCGCCGATACGAACCGCATGATCGAAGAAGCCGTTCATCGCGCCTCTCCGAACGCGGAAGTCCTCGTATGGGATTGGGGCTGGTTCGGCAATCGACCGGGATACGGAGCGGAGATCATTGAGCAGCTTCCGAAAAAGGTCCGCCTGATGTCGGTCAGTGAGCATTCGATTTTACTGGATCGGGGCGGAATTCCGACAAAAGTCGAGGAATACTCCATTTCCGCGGTGGGGCCCGGTCCCCGCGCCATTTCTCAATGGGATATCGCGCAAAAAGCCGGTTTGAAAACGGCGGCGAAAGTTCAACTGAACACGACTTGGGAAATCGGATCGGTTCCTTATATCCCGGTTCCCGATCTGATCGCGCGCCATTGCCGCAATCTGCTTGATCATGGTGTCGATTCCATGATGGCGGGATGGTCCCTCGGCGGATATCCATCCATGAATCTGATGATCCCCCAATTGTTTAAAAAGAATATCTCCGTTGATTCCGTTCTGAATGATCTTGCCCTTTTGTCCCATTCGGAAGAAGGGGTTCCTCTTACAAGAAAAGGATGGACAACGATATCGAAGGCTTTTGAGGAATTTCCTTTCGCGGGAACTCAAATTGTTTATCAGGCTCCAATTCAGATCGGGCCGGCAAATCCCCTTTATCTCAAGCCGACCGGATATGCGTCAACAATGGTCGGAATCCCTTATGATGCCCTGAATCGATGGCGCGGTCCTTATCCGCCCGAGATCTTCGCAGGCCAATTTGAAAAAATGGAGAAAGGGTTCCTGGAAGGGGCCGGATATCTCGAAAAGGCTCTTGCCTTCAGCCGTTCCGAATTTTTGAAGGAGAATCAGGATCAGGTCCGAATGGCGAAAACAATCGGAACCGTCTATGGAAGCGTTGCCAATCAGACCCGATTTATCCTCCTTCGCGATCAGTTGGCCGCGCCGGGGATCAGTCCGGAAAAGAAAAAAGAGATTATCGGAAAAATGATTCCTCTGGTCGAAAAAGAGATCGAATTTGCAAAAATGCTCTATCTTTTTTCCTGTGAAGATTCGCGGATCGGCTTTGAATCGACCAATCATTACTGGTTTGTCCCATCCGATTTGGTGGAAAAAGTAATCCTTTGCCGATGGATCCTTGCTGAACTGAATCAATCGCTTCAGTAGTTTTTCCGTTTTTTTGCATCTTGCTCCAAATTAAACATTCTTGTCTATCTTTGCAAGAATGTTTAATTTAACATGAAGAAGAGAAAAAATTGGAAAAGTTTTTTCTTTTTGTTGAAATTGGTATGGACAAAGAGGGGGAATTTTCGTTAAACTCTACCGTCAAGCCCTATGGAAGGGGCAATTTCAATAAAATCAAAGATACTGAATAATAAAATGAGATCAAGTAATATCATCCGAATTGTATTTGCAGGATTCATCCTTTTCTTTTCCATGATATTAATGGAATCCGTTTTGCTGGCTCAAAATGGGGCAAACACGGCCAACGGTCAACCGACAGGACAAGGACAGCCGACCCGGTCCAAACCGCAATTAAAGCCGATGTTCAAAGTTCCGGACTTTTCTGGGATATTTCGATTGAAAACACCGGCTTTGCAGTTGAAAAAGAAGCAGGAGAGTCCGAAAACCGCACCTGCGCAGAATCATTATGTCCAGAATCCTCAAGGAACCCCTGCTTCCGGAAATACGGGAACCGCATCGTTTCCCCGATCCGGAGTTGTTCCTCAAAAGAATCCCGGAAATTCGACAGCGAAAACCTTATACGGACTGAAAAAAGGAAATTATACTCCGCAGGACGCGAATCGGACGCTGCAAAATCCTTCTTCT
>JAUNSU010000123.1 GCA_030539035.1 Planctomycetia bacterium | reverse complement strand
CGGGCAATGGATTTTGAATCCATCGTGTCTGCCAATTCCACCAATCCGGCAAAAATTTATCGAACTTCCGATATTTTAGCAGGAATCCGATATATTACAAGGGGGCGCGGAAAATTTCCCCCTCGCTCCTTTCGGTAATGGAATGGACCTTTCACCAGAAAAGAAATTTCCCATGAATACAGAAAAAAACAGGGATCTGATCCTTGCAAGCCGATCGCCGCGCCGGGCCGATCTTCTTCGGGAGGCGGGATATGATTTTCAAATCTATTTTCCCGTCCATCAGGAGGATCCGATCCAAAAGGAAGAACCGCCGGAAGAATATGTCCGCCGCCTTGCACTTCATAAAGCGGAAGAATGCGTTCAATTCCTGCCGCAATGCGGACATTCCAAAATCATACTCGCCTGCGATTCCCTTGCCGTCTGTAAAAAGGAGATCCTTGGCAAACCCAAAGATGAAGAGGATGCGCGAAGAATGCTCCGCCTTTTGAGCGATTCGGTGCATTATGTTCACACCGGCCTTTGCCTGATCCGAAAAGATCCTGATCGGGAAATTCGCCGATTGACCGTCGATTCGACCCGTCTGAAAATGGATTCCCTTTCCGAACAGACCATTGAAGATTATATCGCGTCGGGACTTTGGCGCGAAAAAGCAGGCGCGTTCGGATATCAGGACGGAAACGACTGGCTCCATATCGAGTCCGGAAGCGCGTCGAATGTCGTCGGCCTTCCCATGGAGCTTTTTCAAAAACTTTATCAGGAATTATTACAGATCCCCCAAACACCCGATTGCCGGACATCCAATCATGAACCAGAAAAATGAGAATCAGGAACAGAATCCCCCCGCAAAGGAACCGCAGCAGGAATCCGTGCTGAAAGACAGCATTGATTACGGAACTGTCTACGGACTCGAAGCCGGACTGGAATCGGGAATGCAAAAAGGAATCCGATCCGGGCTCCGGGAAGGAATCGCCAATTCCCTGATCAATGGAGCGGAAGAGGCGGTCTGCGATATTCTTTCCGATGAAATTCCGCCCGCCCAGGATCCGCCGTCGGGTGAAGAACCGGATCCGGCAGCGGAAAAGAATAAAAAGCTCCGTAAACGATTGATCTTTTGGGGCAAATTGCTTGTGATCATGATCGTTCTCGTATGGATCGGATTCCGTTTGCATCAATCCTGGAACGAAATATCCAAATACGAATGGAATCTTCAATATCCCTGGTTGATTGCCGCTTGCCTGATTTATCTGCTCGCGTTTTTTCCCGCCGCGCTCTTCTGGTATTTTTCCTTGAACTGGATGGGCCAAAAGCCGGGCTTTTTTCAGGCGATTTACGCATTTTACGCGAGTCAACTGGGAAAATATCTTCCGGGCAAAGCAATGGTTGTGATCATCCGATCGGCAATGGTTTGCGGAGAAAAAGTCCGAACTTCCATCGCCGCCGTTTGCGTTTTTTATGAAACGCTGACCATGATGGCAACCGGCGCCTTTCTTTCTTCCCTGATCGTAATGATCTGGTTCCGCGAACATTGGTTCTATTCCCTGATGGCTTTTGGCGCAATGATCCTGTCGGGTCTTCCCCTGATCCCTCCCGTCTTTATTCAGATTCTGCATTTTCTGCGAATAGGGAAGGGGGATCCTCTGGTTGGGGAAAGTTTGCGGTCCATTACCTGGAGATCGCTTGCGGTTGGCTTTGGCTTGATGTCCCTATTATGGGTTCTTTTCGGGATCTCGCTTTGGGCGGCGATACAGGGATTGGGAATTGTCCCTTGCGATTTTCTGGGCAATTTACCAAGATATATCTCGGTGACCGCGCTCGCGATCGTGCTCGGATTTGCCGTTCCGATCTCTCCGGGCGGCCTCGGGATCCGGGAAGCGGTCCTTGCGATCCTGCTTATCCCGTATTTTGAACTGATCCTTCAGTTGCCCGACAACGCAAATATTTCCGTACGCGCGGAGAATCTTGCCCTGATCGTTTCTTTGGAGCAGCGGATCCTCTCGATCATCGCGGAACTGCTCCTCGTCTTCCTTTTCTTTACGATCTCAATGATTCATTCCATTCGAAAGAGAAATGAGAAAAGAAATGGATCCGATTAAAAATTTCCCGGATCATTTTCATCATTGACATCAAAGCGTCCTTCATCGTCGGTATCCGGGTCCACATAGCCGGATCCGGTATCGAAATGTTCTTCTTCCGGCTCCTCGGGAGCTTGGCTGGCTTGTATTTCCGCATTGACAAATTCAAGAGCCTGGTCTGCGGTAAAATTCGCATAAACAATACGCATTACCGCAGGCATGTATCGCCCGAGCATGATCAGGGGCAAAAAATATGCCCTTTTAAGCGCAGGAACGGTGTACTCAATATCTTCCGTATCAATCGTATTGACATAGCGAACTTCGCCGTCGGACAAATCGATCTGCAAAGATCCGATAATAATATTGTAGTTGACTTTGATGAAAAATCGGGCAACTTCATCGCGAAAATCTTCTGGAATCTTCTGGTCGTGAATCGCAACAATCCGAATGATTTCCGAATCATTCTTTACGTCCAGAAAAGCTTTTACCGATCCGGTCTTCGAATCAAAACTCGATACATAAATATACCGCGTTCCTTCGATACATTCGAATTTGATCTCCGCTTCTTCAAAAAAATCATCTGCAAGTTTTTCAAGGCCTTTCATTAAACATTCTCTCCTTATGAAATTTACCTGTAAATAAACCCCAACTCTTCCGATTTTTTACATATCGGACAAGTTTCTCTCAACAGAAAAAAATATAGCACAACGATTCAAATAATGCAACCGTTTTTTTAAAAAA
This sequence comes from Planctomycetia bacterium, assembly GCA_030539035.1. Taxonomy (GTDB): domain Bacteria; phylum Planctomycetota; class Planctomycetia; order Pirellulales; family Thermoguttaceae; genus JAUNBG01. The sequence goes on along the minus strand of JAUNSU010000123.1, from coordinate 8,594 downwards.
ATTTTTTTCGTCAAAAAAAAGGGGAAAAAAGCGGTCTTTCACGACGGAAAAAGGACAATCGAATACAATTTCAAACCGGCGGAGACGGTCTTTTTCCTCGCCTCCGCAAGTAAAACAGCTTCTGAACGGATCAGGATTCCCGATCTCATGGATTGATTGAGGTATTGACCAAAGGCTTTTCCCGGGCGCCTTCAGCCTGAACGATCGGCCAAGTCACCCGGTCGGAACTGCGGTAGGGTCCGATACGGGACATCGGAATCCTTTTAAATCCCAGCTTAAAAACAGGAGAATTCGATTTCAAACGGTAATCATCCTTGTCCGGATTCTCAAACAAAGGATCCGCGATCAGCGAATGCCGATCCATTCCCAACTCCTGCCAGGATTCCCATTGATTTCGATTCTCCAGTTCAAAAACCGAAATATCGTCCATATAAAGAGAGACCTTTTCCCGATTCGGATTGCCAAACGAGATTTTAAATAGATCCATCCCTTGCAGATATCCATTTTCGCCCGGTCCGGGAATTCGGAAAGAAAAGACCAATTCTTTCCATTCCGATCCGATCTCGGCAGTATTTCCGGTCCCCCAATATTTGCCGGGAACAAAATAATGGACATAAAACTGAACCTTCGCCTTGGTAAGAGAGGCTCGGAATTTGCCCCGGATCTGATACGATTTTCCGGGCTCAAGCGGTGTTCCTTTTGAGCAAAGGATCGGAGTATTTCCCCTTTTCAGCTCGGGAACATATTCGGAATCAAGCCGGAGCGACCATTTTCCGCTTGCGGGATCTTTGCCGTCGAGTTCCGCATTGCATCGGTTCGACGGATGTTCTTGCCAACCCCAAAAGGAGGGGATCTTTCCTTTTTCCGGATCTTCAAATCCCGGATTCGGAAAATCGATCTGCCGGATCGGCTTGCCGGGAACCATTTTCCCGGTCGTGATCGGATCTCCCTGATTCCAGATCAGATTGTAATCGAACAGGTTCGCCTGAAAATTGAAATTGCGCAGTTCGACATATTTCCCTTCAATTCCGGACTTCGCGTCTCTTTTTTGGTGATAATAGAAGATATTCCTTGTGATCTTGTTCCCGCTCATAATTGTTCCATCGGGTAAGGGAGCGTCTTTGGGATTGAGATCCATATTCCGCATCTTCTTCCAGGCGGGAAGTCCGGCAACAGAATTATATCCGGTCATCATGGTCGGAAAATGACTTTTCCAATAGCTGTGTTCCGTTGTCCATCCGCTTCCCTGAAATTGCTGGGCCCGGCCATCCACGAAAATATTATTCCAGATATGATTATCGCGTCCATTGTGAAGGTGCACAAGTCCCCGAAGGCATCGAACGACAATATTTCCGTATACATCGACTCCGCCGGTATTATCATCAAGATAGATCCCCCAGGAAAAGTGGGGAGAAACCCATTTTCCCCCTTCAAATCCATATCCGAGAATATCGTGAAAATAATTGTATCGAATTTGAGTACCGCGGCTTCCGAGCCAATCGCGTCCTCCGGTATAAACCGCACCGGTATCGGCGGTTTCCAGATTGACATGCCGGATCTCGTTGTATTCCATGATCTGATTATTACCGCCGAATCCGATTCCGAATCGGGGACAATCATGGATCAAATTATGGGAAGCGCGGTTTCCGACTCCCTGAAGAGAAATCCCGACTCCCTGTTTGTAATACACGCCTGTATGGTGAATGTAATTATTATCGGCCGTATTTCGGGCAGGTGTCAACGTTTTTACATCTCCTCCGGTAAGGATAATCGCGGTACTTCCAACATCATGGATATCACACCCGGCGATCAGATTATCCTTGCCTCCGTAAAAGCCAACTGCACAGGAACTGTAATCGCCTGTATTTCGAATTGTGCAGCCGATCACCTTGCATTTTTCCGTTTGAGTAAAAGAAAACGCGCTCTTGACCGCACACTCCACGGTAAACCTTTGAAAATGGAGATTGACGGTTCCTTTATCGACGGAAATGATTGTGTTGACACTCGGAGCAACGACCGCGCTCTTGTTTAATTCCTCTTCACTTTTCGCGTTTTCCGGCCAAAGATAGAGATCTCCGGTCTCTTTGTCCAGATACCATTCGCCGGGCGCGTCCAATTCTTCCAATGCGTTCTGAATATAATAGCGATCAGTGGGACGTACTGCATAAGAAGGATCCTGGGCAAGTCGGATCTGCCGCGTTTTCACATCAAAGGATTCGACCCTGCATATATTATTCCACCAGTTGTATCGCGGAAAAACGAAAACTTCCAGTTCCGAAGGCTTCTTCCAATTCCGGACATCTTTTTCCTTAATCGTAAAGATCCTCTTATTCTCGCCGGGAATATTCTGATACATGGGAATAAACTCGCCGTCCGCGTAAGCCCAGCCTCCGCCGTAGGGGTTGGCCGGATCAAAATTCGGATAGCGAGCGCTGATCTGCCGCTTACCGTCAACAAAAAGCTGTTTAAAAGGAATCTTTTCGAATCCCTGGGAACGGACATTGGTTCGATAAATCGACTCTTTCCATTTTTTAAACTGTCCAAGGGTTCGTCCTCCGACAAGGATCACTTCCTCTTGAGGATATGCGGAAAAGATCGTGGGACACGCGGATGTCCCGGAAAAAGACTTGTCAAATTTCAAACCGTTCGGAAGAGAATAGATCCCGCCGCGGACATAAACGCAAACCGGTCCCGTCCTTTTTGCCGAATCGCCTAAATTCTGAATTGCCTTTTGAGCCCGTTCGAAGGTTGCGAACGGACCGTCTGTTCGATTCGAATTCGGATCGGCCAACTCTCCGCTCCAGGAATCATTGCCCGTTTTGGAAATATAAAACGCGGTCTCTTTCGCTTCCGCAAGAAGTCCGGACAAAAGAAACAACGGCAAACTCGCAAAGAAAAACAGGGATCTGTTCATAAAAAAACCTTTCAACAATCGGCAATTATTGAGTATAGACAAAGAAAAAACGACGGGCAATTCCACCGGCTGAAAGAACCGGAATTATTTTCGTTTCTCGCCAAATTTTTCCCCTTCAGGCGTATATCGATCGATCGCATCGCGATTGAGCGCGGCCCCGGTTAATGCCTGGTAAGTATAGATCCAGACGGCAAGAGTCAACCCCGCTGTTCCCAGAATCGCCGCATAGTAAATGATATAATGATAGAATCCCCAATTACCGGTAAAGGTATCAATTCCCCAGACCAGTCCCGCGCCAAGTCCGCAGATCAACGCGGCAAACGATGTCGAAAGGGCAAAGTGTCCGAACCGAATGATACAGGGAACCGTGTTTTCTTTTTCGCTCATCGCATTTTCCTTTCATGGTAAATATGTTTTCCCGGATTTCTCCGCACTAATCACTCATCCTCGTTTTCTTCCATTCCGGGAAGCAGTGTTTTCTTTTTCAATCGGGTCAGTTGATTCTTCACTTTCCAGATCTGGAAATTGCCGGGACATCGGAACGGAGTACACGGTTCTGGATCTTCAAAAACCCAGCAGAAGGGACCAATGGCAAATTCCCTGTTCAAGGGATCATTTCCATATTTCTTCAAATACTCTTCAAGAGGAAGGATTTCGACGAGCTGAACGGTCCCGACGATTTTTCCCCGATCAAAATTTTGAGGGGCTTCAAGATGAACTCTTTGAAAAGAGGCCGCCGCTCTCTGGTCGGAATCCTTGGACTTGCCTGCATGAATTGCCAGCAGACCGCGATGAGGTGTTTCCCACTCGCGGTTTTCGACCCGTTTATATCCCTGAATTATCGCCCAGGCCCAAGGCCCGTGTATGGTAATCGCTTTCAGGGTATCGGAAACCTTCAGATCTTTCAATTCTTTACTCATTGGAGGGATCCTTTTCACTTTTTCCAAACAGACGGGCCCAGAATTCCCGATTTCTTTGACAAAGAGCATAGAGGGCCGGAACGAAAACAATTCCGATTACGGTCGCAAGGATCATCCCGTAAAAGGTCGTCGTTCCAATCGCTCTTCGGCTCCCCGCTCCGGCCCCGGAGGCCCATACAAGCGGAATGACCCCAAAGATAAAGGAAAGCGCGGTCATTAAAACCGCCCGGAACCGCTGGCTTGCCCCGCTCAGCGCCGCGTCGAAAATACTCTTTCCCGCTTCCCGTTCCGTTTTGGAAAACTCGACCATAAGAATCGCGTTTTTACTCGCCAATCCGATCAGCATTACCAATCCGAGCTGCGCATAAATACTCAAAGGCATTCTGCACAGGATCAGTCCGAGAAGTGCTCCGAGAATCGCAACGGATACCGAAAGGATCACAGGAACAGGAATCGTCCAGCTTTCATATTGGGCAACCAGAAAGAGGTAGCCGAAGATCAGCGCAAGGCCGAGAAGCGCAAGGATCTGTCCCTGATTTTTTCGTTCCTGATAACTCGCGCCGGTCCATTCAATATGATAATCCTGAGGCAGTTTGATACTTTCGATATATTTCATATAATCGCCTGTACTTATAAACGGAAAGGACATCGCGTTGACAACGGCGCAGGTTTGCTGATTGAATCGCTGGATCGAACGGGGCCCCGTCTCCAATTTAATATCGGCAAGAGAGGTGAACGGAACCGGTTCATTATAATCGTTCATGATGTTGATATTGTAGATATCATCCAGCACTCCCCGATCGCTTGCAACCGACTGGATCTTTACTTTGAACACGTAACCAAGCAGATTGAAGTCGTTGACATAATAAGAGGCCAGCTTGCTTTGAAGCGTGGAGAAGATCCGATTGATCGGAACGCCGAGTGATTCCGCTTTTTCCCGGTCGATTTCCAGCTTGATCTGCGGCGTATTCGCATTATAAGAACTGGCCGCGAACAGAGAGGTCATCGGACGCTCCATAATTTTGGCAGTAAGATCACGAACATGATCGGACAGATCATTCGGATTCACCTCCCCCGATCCGCAAAGCGAAAAGGAGACCCCTCCTGCGCTGCCAAGTCCCATAATTGCAGGAGGAACAAGGCAAAGAACCCGCGCTTCCGGGATCGTATTGCATACCGCCTGCATTTTCGCCTGAAGTGCCCCGATCTGAAGATCCGGCGACTTTCGTTTGTCCCATCCGATCAGTTTGATAATACCGAGTCCAACGTTTTCACTGTTCCCCCCCATCATACTGAAGCCGGAAATCGCAAGAACGGAATCGACGCCCGGAAGATCTTTGATCTTGTCGGAAAATTCGGTCATCGCCTTCCTTGTCCGGTCGAGAGTCGCTCCCGGCGGAAGTTCAAAATCGCAGATAAACGCTCCTTTATCTTCATCAGGAAGGAACGAACCGGGAATCATCGGATAGATCCGGTAAACCGCGTAAACCACCGCACCAAAAAGGATCAAGGTTAAGATCGCGCGGCGCGCCAGCAATTTCACGAAGGAAAGATAGACCCATTTCGAACCGGAAAGTCCGATATTAAAAGGAGTAAAGATCGAATATTTTCTCTGTTTTTGCCGCCGGAGAAAGAGAACGCACAAAGCGGGGCTCAAGGAAAGCGCATTGACCGTTGAAAGACACAAAGCGATGCACATGGTAATCGCGAATTGCAAATAGATCTGTCCGACCATCCCTCCGTAAAAGGCGATGGGAACGTAAATGGCAACGGTAACCAGCGTCGTCGCAATAATCGCGCTCGTGATCTGATTCATTCCAAGAACGGTTGCATCCCGCGGGGACATTCCTTCTTCCAGATGGGTCATCACGTTCTCGACAACGACAATCGCATCGTCCACCAGCGATCCGATCACAAGGATCAGCCCGAACATGGTAAGAACGTTGACACTGAATCCGAACGCGAGTAAAAAAGGAAATGTACCAAGCAAAGAAACGGGAATCGCAACGGCCGGGATCAAGGTCGCTCTCCAGTCCTGAAGGAAAAGCCAGGTAACCGCAACAACAAGAACGAGGGCTTCGATCAACGTCCGGAAGATCTCTTTGAGCGCGATAGTAATGAATTCCGTAGGATCATACATCTGCTCGTATTCCATTCCTTCCGGAAAATCCTTTTTCAGTTCTTCCAGCTTGGCTTTCACCGCATTGATCGTTGCCAGCGCGTTCGCATCATTATTTCGAAAAATCCCGAGCGCCGCGCTTTCTTCTCCGTTCGCAACGGCCGATCCAATATAGAGTTCCGATCCAAGTTCAATTCGGGCAATATCTTCCAGCTTCGTAATATTCCCTTCTTTGTCGTTCCGAATCACGATCTTTCCAAACTGTTCCGCCGTTTTCAAACGTCCTTCGACGTTGATCTTGAACTGCATGAAATCATTACTGTATTCAACACCGACCGCACCGGCCGCCGCCTGCACATTCTGATTCATAATCGCTTGCGAGATCTCGCCTGCGGAGATCCCCATCGCCGACATTTTCGTCGGATCCAGCCAAATCCGCATACTGTAATTATACGGACAGAACATCTCCGCATTACTCACTCCATCAACTCGCGTCAAAGGATCCTTAATGTTCGTTCGTATGTAATTGCTCAATTCAAGCATGGAAAGTTTTTCCGGATCCGCGGTAAAAGAGAAAACAGAAAGCATATCGCTCGTCTGCTTTCGAACTTCGATTCCCTGCGTTCGTACTTCAACAGGAAGAACCGGTTCCGCCCGCTTGATCGCGTTTTGAACGTTTACCTGCGCAATATCGACATTCGTTCCATACTCAAATGTGATCGTTAAATTATAGTTCCCCGAATTGTCCGAGGTCGAATTGAAGTAAAGAAGATCCTCCAAACCGTTCAGCTGGGCCTCCAATGGCGCCGCAACGGTGTTGGTAACCACATCCGCACTCGCGCCGACATACATCGTCGTTACCTGGATCTGCGGCGGCGCAATCTCGGGATATTCCGCTACCGGAAGACGCAATAGCGCAAGCAATCCCAGCAAAACCATTACAATACTGATCACGATCGCCAGCTTGGGGCGATTAATAAAAATCTGGGAGATCATTTGCCCGGATCTCCTTCCTGAACAGTCCCTTCGGAAGGAACAAGTTTACCGACAGAGGGAGCTGAGGCCGAAGCGGATTCCTTTTTCTTTTCCTCGCCGCCAAGATCAAGAGGCGGAGCAGGCGGCTGCCCCAAGGCCGGAGAAACAGCAGGAGCATTACCAGGCACTTTCTCCGAACCCGATAATTTCTTCGGGACCGCTGTTTTATCCAATACAGATGCCGGGACTGTCCCCGTTGGGACCGATGTTCCCGCAGTTCCCGCTGGTGCGGACGCCGCCGGGGAAACAGGAGATCCCGCTCCGGTTGGTGCCGGGATCTTTTTCGATTCCTCCGGCTTTACGGAATCCTTCTTTTCTTCAGGAAAGACCGGAATCACTTCCGCTCCGGGAATCACTTTATGAGTCCCGCCAACAAGAACGATCTCTTCCGTTTCCAAACCGCCAAAGATCGTCTGATGAACTCCGTCGGACGGGCCGACTTCTACATTTCGCCGCTCCACGATTTTTTTGGCATTCATCACATAAACGTAATAGCCGTCTTTATCGAACATGATCGCGGAAAGTTTAACGGCCGGACGAAGACGTCCATTCTGCTTCGTTAAGAGAACTGTCGCGATTCCTCCCGATCTCAGAATCTCTTTCGGATTTTCAAAGGTCGCCCAGATATTGACGGAATCGGTGTGTGTTTTGATCTCATTATTGACAAACGCGATCTTTCCTTTTTCCGGATAGATTCGATCATTCGGCAGCTTCAACTGAATGGAAGCGGTTTTCTGCAATTCTTCCACTGTTCCAAAAAGATTAAGAAAATCCCGCTCGCTCATCGAAAAACGAACATAAATCGGATCATACTGAACAACGGTTACCAGAGGCCCGCTCGCAGGCGTGATGTAGTTCCCGAGCGTGTAATTCGTTCGGCCTACCCGGCCGTTGATCATGGATCGAATCTTTGTGTGGATCAGATCATCCTGCGCAAGAACAAGAGAGGCTTCCGCCTGGAGAAGCTCCGCCTGAAAGGCTTCCAGTACGCTCAATGCGCTTTCCGCTTCGTCCTTGGAAACCGCGTTTTGTTCGGAAAGTTCGTGATTCCGTTCGTAATTGTTTTGTGCGTATCGGATCCTTGCTTTCACCTGTTTAATATGGGCTTCCGCCGATTTTACCGCCGCCTGATAGCGCGTATCATCGATTCGAAAAAGAAGCTGATCCTTTTCGACCCGATCCCCATCCTTGAAAGCAACTTCAATAATATCGCCTGATATTCGGGCAAGGGACACAACCTTTTCGATCGCCTCCAGTGTCCCGACATATTTTTTCGTAATCACCGGAGAAAGACTGATCACCTTCTCGACCGGAACATAGATCTTCGGTTTTTCCTTCGGACCTGGCATCTGCGCCGAAAGATCGCTCGTAAACGGAAGGAAGAAAAAAATCACAAAAAAGTAAGAAACGAATCTTCGCATTTTTATTTCCTTAATAAAGAAGCGGAGGATGATAAACAAGAGAAAGATCTTGTAAAGAATTTTCCATAATTCTTTAAAAAAAGCACCAAAAAGGTTTCTGGTGCTTTCTCTGATTCAACAATAAAGAGATTCAGAAATTACATCTGATCTCCAGCAGGTGCATCGGCCGGTTTGGCAGCCGGAGC
>JAUNSU010000122.1 GCA_030539035.1 Planctomycetia bacterium | reverse complement strand
GACCGTTTTTGTCCTATTTCTTTCAAGTTTTACCCATAGTTCGTGTCAGAGAGCCTCCGGGATATTGAAAATTGCAACGATCGGTTACCAGCCATCGATCTCCGTCTTTAATGAGTTCGACATCGATAAAATGGACCGGAGCGGTCGTAAACTTGTAATCCGAAGCCCGCACTTGTCCCCCCACCGTTCCGGTAAAAGAAACATGCGCGATCGGCGGACTGGTAAAATAATTGATGCTGAGGATTTTGAAGTCCCGTACTTTCGACCATTCAAGCTCGACAAGACTCATGTGAAATCGCGCTTTGCGAATCGTTTTCTTCGCGTCGGGAACAATATATTCGCAAACGCCGGGAACATCGTTTTTCGCAACGGAACCCGCAATGTTAAGTATTGTTGCCCGAATCTCTTTTCGATCGGTTTTTACACAAAAAACAAGAACAAATCCCGTTCCCAATACGGCGGCCGCGATCAAAATAAAGAGTCCGAAAGGGAGCAGCTTTCCGGTATTTTTGAAGATTACCCAACCCGCAATCGCGATAAAAGCCGCCAATACTCCCCAGATCCAGATGCTTTCAAGAAATAAATTCATGTTGTTTTCCCATCAGAAAAATGGACATCTGTAAAAAAAACAGGATCGGTTCCGATCGGGGATCGGAACCGATTCGATCATCGTTGAACAATCGCCTCAATTACTTCCAGCGATCGTAAACCTTTTGAGCCCTGTTTTTCAGAGAATCATTGTTGGTCAATTCGAACACTCTCTTCATCGCATCGCAAAGGGCCGCACGGGCCTTTTTACCGGACGCGTTTTCGGGGAGAGCGATCTGTTCCGCGATGGATACGGCGGTTGAACAGGCCTGTCCGTTGAATTCCGGGATCTTCGCGTAATCCAAAGCGGCATTGACAGAAGCGATATCCTTCATACGGGTAAAGACATCAAAGATCAGAGCCTTATCTTCTTTTCGGCTGGCGGCATCAAAAGCGGTTTTGCACATCGCGATTTTCTGGGCAACCGGGAAATTGAACTGGCGAGGGATTCGAATATAGCTGCGGATCCCCCGAACTTGATATTTCCTGTTCGGCGATTCCTTGGCGATCTTCAAGCAGGCAGCGGCAACCGCATCCATATCGTCCGGCGTATTCCATTCACCGAGGATTTTCGTCGCGTTTTCCACTGTATCCGCATTCCAGCAAGCCTGTTCCACGCAAGTCAACGCGGTCTTTCCGCCGATCTGCTTCAAAAGGGGAAGGAGTTCCTGCTTTTCAGCTGTTCCCGCCGCATTGAAGACTTTTACGATTTCCGCCGCACACGATTCCCGAGGAAGCCGGGTACAAGTCGCGTTCAGAATCCAATCCACTCTTTTCTGATCCTTTTCCGATTTCAGTACATCGAAAATCATCGGAACCTGATTCAGGGATACGATTTCAGAGAGCGCGGAAACCGCACTGTTCCGAACAGCGGGATTGCATCCTTCCGTCTTCGCGATCTTCACAAGAGAAGGAACCGATGCCGGAATACGGCGATCCGCAATGATATCGATCAGTGTTTGCGCGCCGGAAACAGCATTCGCATCGCTCTTCTTCATCATTTCCTTTGCAACAAGATCTTCCAGACCTTTCAGGAAACAGGCGTCAACGGCTTTTCCCTTCGCCTGAACGGAAGCCTCTTTCGCCGCGGCAAGCAGATCCGTATTGCCCGAAAGCAGAACTTGATCGATCTGTTTGTCCAGTAAAGAAAGCGCCTCGGCGTTCTTGTCGTAATCGACCTTTTCCAGCGCTTCAAAAATCGCGGACTTGATCAGATCGTTCCCGTTCGCGGATTCTTTAACCAGAATCGGGAAAAGAACGGCCCGACTCGCATCATCTGTCCGATCGCCGAGAGCACGGATCACATACGCTTTCCGTTCATTATCGAGCTTCGGAAAGACTTCCGCAATCGCTTTTCCGATTTTATCCATATCCGCCGCATTGTATTGACGAATCGTCTTTAATCCGCCGGTAAAGCAGCATTTTTTCGGAGATTGAAGTTTATCGACCAGAATCGAAGCGGCATCGCCTTTGCGGATCAGAAGTCCGTGATACGCCGCCGCTTTCTGCACGAAAACGGGGAACATCGGATTTACAATCGCATCATAGACGGCAGTCGCCTTGGCGGTATTTCCAGCCGCTTCCAGCGTTTCCGCACATTCCAGAAGACCATCGGCAAGTCCGTTGCAAACAAACGCGTTTTCCGGCTTGTTTTTCATCTCCGCAAGAAGAATATCCGCGGCTTCCGCTGTTCCAATCGATCCGAGAGCGGCGTAAACGGCCTTTTTGAGGCCCGCCGACGCGTCCTTGGCGAGAAGACCTTTCAGCAGGGAAATGGATCCCATGTCCCGTCGGGTTCCGATCGAGTCGATCACGCCGATCTGCGGCAAGCCGGTCAATTCCGCCGCCGCTTTGCGAAGAGCTTCGTCCGCTTTCGCTGTCGGCATCGCTTCAAGCGCATATCGGGCGCTCATATTCAACTTTTCGCTGGGAAGCATTTTTACCAGAACGGGAATCGCTTCGTCGGTCCCGATTCGGGCTAGGCGTTTGCCCGCAAGGCTTTTCAGATAAATATCGTCCGGCGTTTCTCCCGGCGTCGACATTACTTTGATCAATAAAGCCTGATCGGTACTTGTAAGAAGCTCGTTGGCCAGTTCCTGATCAAGCGCGCGCACGGAACATATCGTTCCGAACATAAGGGCAAAAAGGAACATTGATGTAAGGGCAATAGATTTTTTCATATGTTTTATCTCCCGATTATTTTCTTTTGTGGATCCGATTAGAACGTGTAAGGAGCGCGAAGGGAACGTGTCCGCATCCGATTCGCTTCTTCATCGCCGATAAATTCCTCTTTCGCCGGATCAAATTTGACCGTGCGGCCAAGCTGCCAAGCGATATAAGCGCAATGAGATGCGATATGGGACTGAGCGGCAACATTGACGTTGGCCGCCGGATTGCGCCGTGATTTCACACATTCGACGAATTCCGCAATATGGGTTCTGGGATCGGTTCCCGGCATTCCGAAATACTTCAGTTCACCGCGAAGAGCGTCGGACGATACGGCCATCTTGCCGCTGTCGCCGGTTTCTACCCAACCTTCTTCTCCCACATATCGGGCGCTGCAGGTTCCAAGGCCAAGCCATCCGCTCGAACGCATTACCAACTTCAAACCATCGGAATAAAGGGCCTGAATATTGCCCGCCTTCGATCCGTCCGCGTTGAACTGCGGAATATATTCGACCGGAGCGGTATCATCTTTCTGGGCCGCCCATTGGCAAAGATCAACCGTATGAGATCCCCATTCCAGAATTCCGCCGCCGTGAAAGTCGTAATGGCCGCGCCATTGTCCCTTGACATAAGCTTCATTATACGGTCTCCAGGGACACGGGCCAAGCCAGCGTTCCCAATCGACTTCATCTACAGGAGGAAGCGGCTGTGCTTCCAGCCAGGTCTCCCGCGTTGCCGGCCATAATGTATTTGCGTGAACTTCGGTCAGTTTACCCAATTTACCGCTTTGCGCGATCTTGGCCGCAAGCATGAAGTTGCCGATATTTCGGCGCTGGGTTCCCGCCTGATAGATGATCCCGTATCGGTTCACCGCATCGGCAAGAGCTCGACTTTCGCGAATCGTCAAAGAAAGCGGTTTTTCGCAATAGACGTCTTTCCCGAATTTCGCCGCGGTAATCGACGCCATCGAATGCCAGCGGTCGCCCGTCGCGATCAGAACCGCGTCAATATCGTCCCGAACAAGGAGATCTTCCATGTCCTTATACATCGCGCAATCTGTATTATTATACTTCTTATCCGCAAAATCCTTGATTTTCAGACGCTGTTTTTTCTGAATATCGCAGATCCCTATAAATCGAACGTCCGGTCTGTTCACAAAACAGGTGAGATCGTGAAAACCACGGCTTTGAATACCGATCGCGCCAAGATAAACGGTCGCGCTCGGCGCAACCGCACCGTCCAGTCCGAGAACGGATCCCGGAATCAACTGCGGGACAAGAGCCGCCGCTCCTGTTAACGCGGCGCTCTTCAGAAAATCACGACGCGAAGCGCCCAATTTGTTCTGTTTCATTAACAATGTCTCCTTCATTCTAAAATTCTATTCAGAGTTCTCACATTTCCTTTTTCAAGAGAAAAAAGAAAAATATCTTATCCAACGGGACTTAATGATCTGTTCCGCGCAAGATCCGATCATCCATGAACGGACAATTTTTACAATCCCATCTCTTTCGATTTTATTCGAATTGATCGAATTTATTCGAAAAAATGAGATAAAACGACTCCATCAGCCGCGGTTCCGGCAGGTTTTACTCGATTCGTAAAGCACTCTCTTGCCGTTCCCGGCGAGATGTCCCAAGTCTTTACCCGTCTGATTTTACTAAATGAAATCCCTGCTGTCAAGAAAAATTGCCGTTTTCAAAAAAAATTTTTTAAATTCGGATCATTTCTTTCGAATTGACGAAAAATCCGGATCCTGTACAATGATTCCATGGATTTTCGATTCCCCGGCTCCACAGGGGATTTAAAAGAAATTTTACGGACAGATCCCATGAAAAACGATATTGAAAAGGACATATTGCCCCAAGATCACGCCGATTCCGTATTCGATCCGGATCCCCATCGGGAAGATCCCCTCCTTCATGAAGGATCCTCTCCCCAAAAATACAAATTTTCCGAAAAGATCTCCGACTGGCATAATCAGGAAGCTTTTTGGAAAGATGTCTCTCATGTCGTTGTGGAAAAAGCGGAACGAAAGACAAAATCCGCTTCCGGGTATCTTCTGAGCTTCCTGAAATGGATCATTATCGCGGGGATTGTCGGCCTTTTTTCCGGCGGAGTCGGAACCTTATTCCAGGTTTCCGTCTTTTATTCCACCCAATTCCGTTTGTCGCACGATAAAATTATATTGCTTCTTCCGTTTGGCGGTCTTTTGATCGTTGCTTTATATCATCTTGCAGGCATTCGAATGAGCTATGGGACAAATGAACTGATCAACGCGGTTCATACAGGCAAAAAGATCACGGTTCTGCTGGCTCCTTTGATCTTTTTGGGAACAGTGATTACCCATCTTATGGGCGGATCGGCCGGACGAGAAAGCGCCGCACTTCAATTAGGAGGCTGCCTCGGTGTTCGTATCGGACGTTTTCTCCGTCTGAACCCCGATGATATGCGACTAATGGTCCTTTGCGGAATGAGCGGAGTCTTTACTGCCCTGTTCGGAACTCCGGTTACTTCGACCTTTTTCTCCATGGAAATCGCAAGTGTCGGCGTAATGTACTATCCCTGCTTTGTTCCCTGCTTGATCTCTTCGCTGGTCTCTTATACTTTTGCGCTCCGCTGCGGAGCGGTTCCGACCCGATTCGTTCTGGAAAATATCCCGATCTTGAATGAAATCTCCGTTTTCCAGGTCGTTTGCATTGCGATTATCACCGCATTGATCAGTATTCTCTTTTGCGTATCGATCACAAGGATTCCGGAAAAGGTCGGTAAAATCTGCAAAAACGAGTATTGGCGCGTTTTTATCGGGGGAACCCTGATCGTTCTTTTTACTTTTATGATCGGAACGAGAGATTACAACGGAATGGGATCCGCCGTGATCCGCAGCGCCCTTCACGGATCCGTAAGCGGAGATGCTTTTATTTGGAAATTTCTCTTTACCATGCTTACATTTGCGGCCGGATTCAAAGGAGGCGCTATTGTTCCCGCCTTCTTTATCGGATCGGCATTGGGAGCGGCTTCCGGATCCCTGATCGGATTGGATCCCGGATTCAGCGCCGCGGTCGGACTGGTCGCGATGTTCTGCAGCGCCGTTAATTGCCCGGCCGCCGCCCTGGTTCTGAGCGTTGAACTCTTTGGATCCCAGGCGCTGGTCCTTTTTTCCGTCGCTTGCGGCGTGAGCTATATGCTCTCCGGATACTACAGTCTCTTCACCTCCCAGAATATCCTTTATTCCAAACTGAAAGCGGAATTCATCAATATTCACGCAAAATAATCCCCCTTTTGGCTTTAATCGCGAAAATTTTGACTATATGTCTTTCTTTTCCAATAAAAATCACTATAATAAGCCTGAAATACTTGAAAACTTCCTTTTTTTGCAAAAAATTGCCAAAAAATCCGATTTTTTTGTTCATTTTATTTTCGTAAAGCGTGTATATAATCACAGTTCGTCAATATTTTCAAACCAAAAATTTTCTGGAAAGATATTATGCCGAAATATAAAATGATCAAATATCCCAGAACTCCGCACCTGGAGGGATCCCGTCTTCAAAAAGGCGATGAAGATTTAAAACAGGTCCCGTTCAGCGAGATCAGGGGAAAAATGATCGCCGTGGAAGAAAAGTGCGATGGCGCAAATTCCGCGATCTCCTTCGATCAAAACGGGGATCTCCTTCTCCAAAGCCGCGGACATTATCTCATCGGCGGCGTTCGGGAAAAACATTTCAACCTCTTTAAGCAATGGGCAACAGTGCATCAAAGTGCGTTTTTTGAGGTTCTGGGAACCCGCTATGTTCTTTATGGAGAATGGGTCTTCGCCAAGCATTCGGTCTTTTACAATGCCTTGAATCATTACTTTCTGGAGTTCGATATTCTGGATCGGGAAACCGGACTGTTCCTCGATACTCCCTCGCGCCATTCCCTGCTCGCCGGACTTCCGATCATCTCCGTTCCGGTTCTTCACCGCCGATCGTTCGATAAAAAGGAAGATCTGATTCGCCTGATCGGCCCTTCCAACTATATACGTGAAGGACATTTGGAACGATTGGCCGATCTCGCTCTTCAGGATGGATTGGATCCGAATGCCGTTCTCGCGGAAACCGATCCGACAAACATCATGGAAGGACTCTATTTGAAAATTGAGGAAAACGGATCTGTCGCCGGAAGATTAAAATATGTTCGTCCTTCCTTTTTGCAACAGGTTCTGGAGTCGGGAACGCATTGGCTGAGCCGTCCGATCATTCCGAATCAGCTCGCCTATCCTGTTGAGGAGATCTTTGCTCCTTCCTTGCCCGATTCTGCAAAAACGATTACAGGAGATTTTTCATGATACCGGAAAATCTGCCGATTCCGCAGCCGGGAGAACCGATCCCCTGGACCAAACTGGAAGATTCCCTGCTCTCTCCTGAAATCAATCGCATGAAAGAGACGCCGCAGGATCCCCTTTGGCATCCGGAAGGAAATGTCTGGACTCATACGCAAATGGTTCTGGATGTCTTAACGCAATCGGAGGAATGGAAAAACGCTTCCTCCGAAAATCGATCGATTCTCTTTCTTGCCGCTCTTCTGCATGATCTCGGAAAACTGCTCTGCACACGAACAGAAAACAGCCGGATCATATCTCCCAATCATGGTCGGATCGGCGCGAAGTATGCGCGGGAAATTCTCTGGAAGCGTTTTCAAATGGCCGGATCAAAAGAATCGCAGCGGATTCGGGAAACGATCTGTTCCCTGATCCGGTTTCATTCTTCCCCGGTTCATTTTCTTGATTCCGATCATCCGGAATATCTTGTTCTGCGTCCGGCTTCCGACGGCGATACAGCTCTTTCCATGAGCAACCGGCTTCTTGCGGCTCTCGTTCATGCGGATCTGAACGGAAGGGGAAAAAATACGGATTCTATTTCTTCTTCTCTGGAGGCGCTCGAACTTTACCGGCAGATGGCCGAAGAATATGAGTGTCTTGACGGACCGTTTCCGTTTTCTTCGCCCTGGAGCCGATTCACCTATTTTTCAAAGCGAACGGAATGGCCGCGCACCGATCTGTTCGACAACAGCTGGGGCGAAGTGATTCTTCTTTCCGCTCTTCCGGGAACAGGAAAGGACACTTATTACCGGAACCATCTTTCTGATCGGCCCATGATTTCGCTTGACACAATACGGGAAGAGATGAAGATCGCTCCGGAAGCAAATCAGAACGCGGTTGCCGGCAAGGCCCGGGATCGGGCCAAAGAATTCCTGCGGATCAAACAGCCCTTTGTATGGAACGCGACCAACATTTCCGATTTCATTCGCGGCTCAGTCGTTCGTCTTTGCATGGATTACGGAGCTTCTGTTCGAATCATTTTTCTCGAAGCCTCATGGGAAGAGACGCTCAAGAGAAATAAAAGCCGAAAGAAAGCCGTTCCCGAATCGGTTCTGGATCATCTTCTCGCAAAACTCGAACCGCCCTCCGTTCGGGAAGCCCCCAACGTCGATTGGATCATTTCATAAAATACCGCGAAGGAGAATGCGAAAATCGTTCCTTCAGAAAATCAAATTTCATCTCCGTTTTGATTTGTCCGGATGTTCGAGAATCTGTCCGTCCTTTTTGAGACGTGCGGAAAGATCTTCGTATTTGAGATTCTGAACAGGGATATTCTGATCCATCGCAAGGCAAGCGGCGGTTGCGGCGCTTTGTCCGAGAATCATAAAGACCGGTTCCATTCGAATCGATCCGAACGCGATGTGCGAGCTGCTCACACAAACAGGAACGAGCAGATTAACGCATTCGGACCGTTTGGGGACCAGCGCCCCGTAATCGACCGGATACGATTTTTTGGGAGAGACGCCGATATCCCCTTCATTCTGTACAAATCCTTCCGGGGTAATATATCGACGGACATTGTGCGAGTCCAGCGCGTAGGATCCCCGTCCCGCCGATCCGTATTTCTTCATTCCGGCGAAGATCTTTTTTGACGGATCCGGTTCTTTTCCAAAGCAATCGTTTTCGGTAACGACATATTCCCCGATCATCCGGCGGGCCTCCCGGACATAAATTTGCCAAGGCCAGTTGCCGTTGTCGGTAAATTCATCTTTCGCGAGTCCCCAGACACTCATTTTTTCCCGAACATCTTTGGGAACGCCCGGATCATTTTGAAGAAAATACAGCAAACCGCGCTGATATTCTTCGTGTTCCTTGACGATCTTTTCCCGTTCCGAATAGGAGGCTTCCGGATAGCGGTAATTCATTCCGATAAAGTCCATGCTGAAAGGACCGTGATTGTTTGTATCCGTTTTCTGATTCGGGATCCGATCATATTTATTAAAGAGTTCGCGCCACCCGGCGTCAAGAAGGCGGCGAAGAAGTTCGTAATTTTTCGGATCGTAATGATCCGGCTTGACGAACGGGACCCGATTTTTGGGATGATCGGACATACAGAGCCGGAAGCAGTAAGCCTGGATCCGATCGTCGCCGGTTCCTCGGATTCCCGGTTCGCTTGCGTCGATATAAGGGATCCGCCCGCTTTTGGGATCATTAGGAACACAGTAAGGACTGATCTTTTTGGCGAACCAATGGCGGTGATGATAGATTCCGACCTGATTTCCGTTCCAGATCTCGCCGTAAAGGGAATTCGGTTCGCGTCCGACATGATAGGAGATCCCGGCGGCGGCCATGAGATCCCCTTCATAGGTTGTATCAAGAAACATATCGGCCTGAAATATTTTGCCCGACATCATTTTGATCGAGAGGATTTTCTGATCTTTTTTAAGAACTCCGTTTTCCCGATCGAGGTATTCATTCTTGAAGACAGGGATTTTGTACTCATTCAGAAAATCGCGGAAGATCCGGCTTGCGGCGTGCGGTTCGAAGATCCAAACGGTCTTTGTAATCGGATCGATCCCGTGTCCGCTTTGTCCTTTCATTCCCTTGGATCCCGGCTTTTTTTGAAAAGTCCAATTTTCTTCCTGATCGTAATAGAGCCAAAGCCGATGATAGAATTCGCGTGCGATACCGCCGATCACCGCCTTGTTTCCGGAATCGGTAAATCCGAGTCCGCTGACGGTGAGTCCGCCCAAATGTTTTTCCGGACAGACGATCGCGGTCGATTTTCCCATTCTTCGGACCTGGACCGCGGCGGTAACCGCGGCGCTTGTCCCTCCGTAGATCACGACATCGTATCGTTGCGTTTTGTTTTTCGCCGATTGAGGGACCTGCCCTTTTTCGCTGCCGGAAAAGACCGTTCGAACAGGATCGGAATCCGCGTAAAGACAGCTTGCGGAAAACAAAAGCATTAAGATCATAATTCGTTTAAAATTCATGGACGTCCCCTTTGTGCTTGAGAAAAAGGAATAAACAGATCATCATTTTATCAGAAAAAGAATTCTATTCAAGTGCGGTGAAATAATGACTGTAAAAAAGCATCCGCGGTATTGAATCGGCGCGGAAATCTGATAGAATAGAATCCGATCCGTTGATAGGGAATGTCCATTCATAAAACAAAAAAGAAAGGTTTCACGAATCATGTTCCGATATTTTCTCTCCCTGTTTTGTGTGTTGTTTTTTCTGTTTGATCTTGATTCCGCGGTATTCGCGCAGAAAGAATCGGTTTCCAAAATTGTTTCTTATGAGAAGAATTACGATAAATATCGATCCCGGCTTGATTCGATCCGAAATCACGGACTTGATTTGATGGATTATCATGTCCATATCATGAAAGACGGCACAATGGTTCCGGAAACGGTTCTGGAATACGCCAAGTACACCGGACTTCAGATCGGAATGGTCGAAAACGCCGGACGTAAATGGCTTCTTTCCGATAATGAAAAGATCGCGGCCTATCTTGATGAAGCGGAAAAGGCGGCCTGTCAAGCGGATCAGAATCACAGGGCTTTTCTGATCGGGATTCAGATCAATGATCGGGACTGGTATAAAGTGATCTCGCCGGAAAATCTTGCCCGACTTGATTATGTTCTTGCCGATACACTCGTAATGAGCAAGCCGGACGGATCGCCGCAGCCGCTTTGGGAACTTCCGAAAGATCTGAAAACGGATCCGGAGATCTGGATGAAAGAGTATTTCGCGCATTGTCTGAAAGTTCTGGACGAACCGATCACGATTTGGGCCGATCCGCTTTATCTTCCTGAATTTTGCAGGGACAAAGCAGATCAGCTCTGGACAGAAGATCGGATGAATGCCCTTGCGGAAAAAGCGGTTCGAAATCATATTGCGATAGAAATCCAGGGACCGTCTCCTTATCCGCTCGAAAAATTTCTTCGGATCGCTTTGAGCAAAGGCGCGAAGATCTGTTTGGGAACGAATAATTTCGATGATCAGCCGAAAAGCATGGAGAAATGGATCCGGTTCTTTGACGAGTTCAAGATCAGAAACGATCAGCTTCTTCATCTTAAATCGAAATAAAAATTCTCAAACTGTAAAATTATTTTTGTTTGGAACCGCGGATGACACGGATAAACACGGATGGGCCTTTGATTAGTGATTAGTGGTGATTAGCAGGGAAACACCGGCGGCGAAGACGCTCTGTGAAAGTGCCGAAATATCCAAAAAAGATACCCTCCCATTAACCCGGGGAAGCAGAGAAAACACCGATCTCGAATACGGCGGGAATCCAAGCGCAGGAACGGTGCCCGGGAGCGTATGGGATATGGTTGTTCATTGGGAAGACAGGAGGTGAA
>JAUNSU010000121.1 GCA_030539035.1 Planctomycetia bacterium | reverse complement strand
TTTTGACGATTTCGACGACGAATTCGACGAAGATTTTGAAGAGCTTCCCGACGATGATCTCGACGACTTCCCGGATCCTTACCGGGAAGACGAAGAAGAAGATTCCGAAGAAGCGGAAATTTCGGAAGATCTTGCAGAAGTCGATGAATTTGATGATTTCGACGATCTGGACGCCGACGAAAATACATTCGTCGACGACGATGATTTGGAATAAACCGTTTAATTTTCTTCCTTGAGAATCACGTTTTTGAACTCGATCAGTCCGCCTTCGGATTGGAATCCGATTTTTCCTTCGATATTTTCCGCTTCAACGGCGACATTGACCAGTTTCCCGTTCACTTTGACCGCGATCGCGTCTTCAAAGCAGGAGATCTCGATTTTTTGCCATTTGCTTAAATCGGAAGAAGCGCCATTTCGATATTTCTTGACTCCATGGAAGATACCGACCAGTTTATGATGATCGTTGGAACTGGATCGCTCTTGGCTTCCGGACATTTTCATATTACGGAATCCGAAAAGATCGCCGAGTCCCGATGGAGCGAGCTGAACTTCAATACATCGGGGAAGAAAATGATCCGCTCTTTTATTGATCCGAAGGAACAGACCGCTGTTGATCGCCTTTTCTTTTTCCGGATAGCGGAATTCGGCTTTCAGGACGAAGTTTTTATAGTCCTTTTTGGTTTCCAGCCAGCCGAACGGTTTTCCGGTAATGGTCAATACCCCGTCTTTTAAAGAGAAGACGTCTTCTTTTTTTGCGCCTTCATCAAGATAATAATCGAAATCGGCAAGGGTCGCGTCCTTGAAAAGATCTTTTCCGGCCGGTTCCGCCGCCGACAGAGATCCGTAAACGCAAAGCAGCCCGAAAGCCGCGAATACAAAAGCCAAGAGTCCGTTTTTCTTCATTGATTTTTCTCCTTTAAGGTGAATAAAATGGGAAGGGAACATTGTGAACAATCAGAAACTTCCTTCCTATTTTCCAAAAAATTGAAAGAAAATCAAGTCCTTGAAATTATTTTATTGACTTTTAAGGAATTTTCTCTAAAATAGAGCTTTAACAAGATGATTTTCATCTCATAGTAAGGAAAACTTTTAGACATTTAGACATTTTGAGGAGTAAAATTAATGGCGGAACAAAAATTACCGAATTACGTTGCATCGGCAACCCCCCTTCCCAAGGACAAAAGAGTCGGCTGGTTGACATCGACAGCGGCCTCTTATGCGGGCGTAATGCTCTGGTTTGTCTTTTGGCAAGATGTCCCCAGCGGCGGCGGATCCTTTATCGGAGGAACGCTCGCGGAAGGAATGGGCTTTGGAATTCTCGCGCTCGTTCTTTCGGCGGCGATCTGCTATTCGCTCTATTATCTGGTTCCCGGAATGCTCGGAATGAAAACCGGACTTCCTCTCTCGATCGTCGGAACCTCCACTTATGGAGTCAACGGCGGATTCTTTATGCCCGGCTTTCTGATGGGACTTCTCCAGTTCGGATGGCTTGCGGTCAACGCGTATTTTGCCGGACTGCTCCTTGCGGGCAGCTTTGGCGGGGCGCAAAATTCCTCGCTTCACTTTACGCTTTCCCTTATCTGGGCAATCGGAGCGGGCTGGATCGGGCTGGCGGGAATCAAATACGTCGGACGATTTGCCTCTTACATGCCGATTCTTCCCCTGTTTGTGTTGGGATTCCTTCTTGTGAAAACCCTTCCGCATTTGAGCGCCTTTAAACCGGAATCCATTATGGAACTTGCCCCGGTAAAAACCGAAGGATCAGTCTCTCTTTACGGATCGCAAACGCTTGGCGTTCTCTCTCTGATGGGCGCTTATGTCGTCGGATTCTTCGCAACGGCCGGTGCGGCGGGATGCGATTTCGGAATGAATAATAAGGATAAAAAGGCCGTTCAATGGGGTGGACTCGTCGGCGTGTTCGGATCAACAGTATTGACCGGGGTCGCCGCGATTCTGATCATCTGCGGTGCTTACGCAATGCCCGAATTTCAGGAAGCGGCGAAAACCGCGGCCAGCAACGCGAAAGCGGTCAATCCGGTCGAGTTGATGGGGGCAATCGTTGGACCCGGAATGCAAAAGATCCTGCTCTTCCTCCTTGTAATCGCGGCATTTCCTTCCGCCTGTTTCTCGACTCTGATCGCCGCAAATTCCTTTAAGGCGACTTTACCGAAAGTCAATCCTTACATCTCCTGCGGATTGGGAGTTCTCGGCGCCTGTGTTCTGATCATTACGACTTGGGCCGGAAATGCCGGACAGGTTTTTACCGTAATCGGAGCCTCTTTCGGACCGGTTTGCGGATCCATGATGGCCGATTATTTCCTTTCCGGCTGTAAATGGGCCGGGCCGCGCGCCGGATTCAATCCCGCCGGTTGGCTTGCCTGGATCTTCGGATTCGCCGTCGGAAGCATTACGCTTCTTTCGACGGCCTTCAATTTTACCCTTCCTTTTGTCGTTCCCTGTCCGCCGGTAAGCGCATTCCTCACCGGACTTGTTCTTTACTTCATTTTCGCCGGAATCGGACTCCAGTCCCGCGTGCTTAATATGCCCCAGCGAATTGATCTCGAAAAATAAGTTTCTTAAACTGTAAACAGATTTTTGTTTGAAACCACGGATTACACTGATAAACACGGATGAATTTCATTGATATCCAAAATCATAATTTTGTGAGAAAATGTATTTATTATCAAATAATTATCCGTGAAAATCCGTGCTATCCGTGGTTTCAAAATCGGTTATTTACAGTTTGAGTTAGTTTATCGGATAAATCGTCTTGCAAAGTAAAGAAACGGCGATTCAGGTCCCCGTTTCTTTATTCGTTTTAACTCAGAAATTGCCCCTTATGGATATTTTCAACAGCGATAATAATAGGGTTCTTCCCAGCCGCGCTGCGTTTTTTCGAAGAGAACTGGTCGCCGGAATGATCACTTTTGCGACGATGTCCTATATTATATGTGTTCAGCCGGCGATTTTGTCCGGGAGCATGTTCGGCTTTTCCACTGGAATGGATATTGGAGCCCTTACGACAACAACTTGCCTTGCAAGTGCTTTTGGCTGCATACTGATGGGGATCTGGGCTCGATATCCGTTTGCCCTTGCGCCCGGAATGGGCGAGAACTTTTTCGTCGTATTAACCATCCTTCCGCTTTGCACTGTTTGCCTGGGGAAAGAAGCGGATCCCGCGCATTCCTGGGCTCTTGCGATGGGAGTCGTCTTCCTGGGCGGTGCGCTCTTCATGATCCTTTCCCTGCTCGGAGTCCGCAATATTCTGATCCGGATTATCAGTCCTCCCCTGCGATCGGCGATTGGAGCGGGCATCGGGCTTTTTATCGCATGGATCGGCCTGAAAAACGCGGGGATCATTGTGGTGGATAAAAACGCCGTTCAGTTCGGACATCTGCTCAGTTGGGATACCGCCGTCTTTGCCCTCGGGCTTTTCCTCTCGATTGCCCTGATCTCCCGAAAGATCACCGGCGCGATTCTGTTCGGAATCATCGCCGCCGCGCTGCTCGCGATTTTCGCGGGAAAGATCACCCTGTCCGGCTGGATCGGAATGCCCCCGGATCCTTCTCCTTTGATAGGAAATATCGATATTCCCGGCGCTCTTTCCCATCTCGCCGTTCTTTGGCCGATGATACTGATCCTTACCTTTCTCGATATTTTCGATACATTGGGAACCGTGGTCGGAATCGCTCAACGATCCAATATGATGAAAGGGAACAGCCTGCCGCGTGCGGAAAGGATCTTTATCAGCGATGCGTCGGCAACTCTGTTCGGAGCCTTTATGGGCCATTCGACCATTACGACATTCATCGAAAGCGCGTCCGGAGTTGCCGGCGGAGGACGAACCGGATGGACCGCGATTTTTGTCGGGATCTTCTTTCTGATCGCGATGTTTTTCGCGCCGCTGCTCACCGCTGTCGCCGCTTATGCGCCCATTACCTCTTCCGCTCTTGTAATTGTCGGAATCATGATGATGAAAGAAGTGCGATCCATTGATTGGGACAATTTTTCCGATGCCCTTCCCTGTTTTCTGGTAATCTCCGTAATTCCGTTCAGTGGAAGTATTGCCAACGGAATCCTGCTCGGTCTGCTCGTTTGGCCGATCAGTAAAGTCCTCTGCGGAAAACAAAAGGAGATCCATCCGCTGATGTATCTCCTTTTTATTCTGCTCCTGCTTTATACGATCTTTGTGATCAAATAAGAGGGTTCGCGATCATTTGATATCGAATTCAAATTCATTATAGGAAGCGCGTTCGACAGCGAGATGCCGGGTCGACGGGGAAATATCGAAAAGCGGAGAAAACGTTTTCGCTTTCACGTGATCCATCTCCTTATTGAATTCGAGGAGCCGGATCCAGCCGTCGCCGCCGTTTCCTCTCCAGCCGCCGCCAAGGGCCTGGGTATCAAAGATCATTTGACAAACATCTTTGCCCGCACTGTTTTTATCCTTGCGAAAACCGGTGCAATCGGAAAATCGAATCGGCGAAGAATGATGTCCGCAGATCACCATTCGGATATTCTTCGATGGATAAACGAGTTTTTGCCAAATTTCCTCGCCGGAATTGCCGTCCGCTTTCTGAATCTTGTAATCCTTCTTGGGATCCCTGATATTATCGCGAAAATGCGGAAGCAGATAATCGTGGGTGATTACAACGATAAAGGCGCGATCATATTTCTTTTGCGCACAGAAGTCTTTGGCCCATTGAAGATTCGCGTCCGTGGGCGCAAAAGGAAGAGAGACGATCACAAAAGGATGTCCGTTGCTCCCTTTCTGTTCATAAGCGGCAAGTTCCAGCGTTTTTTTCCCGAAGGAATTCGGTCCCATCTCGACGAGAACCCCTTTCCAGGCCGGATTCCGACTTTCGGGATAGTAGGTTGAGAGATTCGTGTCCCGTGCATCGGCGGTTGCTTTCGGGCCCCCGTGATCGTGATTTCCGGTGCAAAGCGCGTAAGGATAAACTCCGTCGAGGATCTTAAATCCTTTGGAAGAATATTCCCACTGCGAGATACTTTTATTTCCGTTCACAATATCGCCGACGCAAACCGCCTGCTGGATATTCAACGGAACCTTGCATTCCACAAGCCAATTCATCATGATCTCAAAAATCGGTGTATTTTTTTCGTTTGTGTATTGCTGGGGATCCGGAATAACGGCAAGAGTCCAGTTCCCTTCTTTGGACAATTTCAGAGCGGGATTGACATAAGGCTCCGCCGCTTGCAGGGACGTCCATACAGAGATCAGGGAAACCGCCAACAGCAAAAAACCGGGAAACAAAAATCTTTTCTTCATAAAGTCAACATCCTTTCAATATTTTGGATTCAGAACGATACGGAATCCGTTGTAATTATGAACACATTCGGGGGAACATCCCAATCGGGAAGAAGCGCGGCAGATCCGGCCCGGCGCATTCCACGCACCGCCCCGCATACAGCGGAAAGTAAGCTCTTTCGGCGGACCGGCCGGATCGAGCCGTTCTCCAGTATAATCCGCATACCAATCGAGGCACCATTCGAATACATTTCCATGCAGATCGTATATTCCCCAGGGATTAGGCTGTTTTTGGGCAACCGGATGCGTTTTCTGATCCGCGTTTTCCAAAGACCATCCGACAGGATCGATCGAATCGAAATTTTCGAACGGAGCGGAAGTTCCTGCCCGACAGGCGTATTCCCACTGCGCTTCCGTCGGAAGAGAGATCTCTTTGTCCGGATCGTTCAGCAGTTGATTCAGTTCAGCGCAAAAATCGAGGATCATGGGAAGATTGACCTGTTCGACAGGAAGATCTTCCCCATGAAAGCCGGAAGGATTCTCGCCCATTACCGATTCATACATCTTTTGAGTGATCGGCGTTTCCAGAATCCAGAATCCCCGGGTAAGTTCAACTTCATGCAGGGCTTCATCCTCGTCCCGTCCCGCTTCATCGTCCGGAGTTCCCATCATAAAGATCCCCGGCGGACACCAGCGAAAGGGATATTCGACCCCTTTAAGCGTATAAACTTTTCTCGAGCCCGGATCATGGTCCGATTGATTATTTGAACTCATTGCGATCTCCTCTCTTTATCTGATCGTTCCCTAAATATTAGACAATCGACTTCCTCCTGTCAATCTCTTTCCCGTACTTTTTGCGAAAAAACAGAGATTCTGAAAAAACCTCTTAGGAAATCATCATAAATTATAGTAAATCTGTAATATAATACAGATTTTTCTACTTGATCCCCGATCTTCGTCCATTTATAATTTTCAGTAAGTCGGCGGCGGAGAAGATCTGTGTTCATTTGAGGATTCAGCTCGTTTCCGTTTTTTTGCAATATCAAACATTCTGCAAGGAGGTTTTAAGATGCGGTATCTGTTTTCCCTGTTTTTTCTTTTGACCGGAATTTCCTTTCTCTTCGGATCAGATCTTCCAACGGAAGAGGGCTGTTTTCCGTTTGTGATCTCTTATGATGGAGAAGAAAACGCGTCGAGTATGAAGCACCTTCTTTCCGCGCCGGCGGGAAAAGACGGGTTCATTCGCGTCGAAAACGGACGATTCGTCAATTCGGCGGGTCCGATCCGGTTTAACGCGACGAATTTGACCGGACCGGCAAATTTTCCGACTCATGAAGAAGCGGATAAACTGGCGCGGCGCCTTGCCCGATTCGGATTCAACTGTGTTCGGCTTCATTATTTTGATTCCGCATACGGAACCTTCATGTTCCCCGAACTTCCGGGAATTCTGAAAGACTCGCCGGAAACGCAGCGGCTTCTGGATGATGCCCAAAGGGACAAACAGGACTATCTCATCGCGGCCCTGAAGAAACAGGGGATCTATGTCGATATGAATCTTCATGTTGCCCGTTTTTGGGATGATCGGGACGGATTTTCCGGACGCGATGCCCGCCCCTGGGCCGATAAAGGACTCGATAATTTCGAGCCCCGCATGATCGAATTGCAAAAAGAATACGCGAAAAAACTCTTGACCCATGTCAATCCTTATACGGGCAATCCTTATACAGATGAACCGGCAATCGCAATGATCGAGATCAATAATGAAAATGCCCTCATGATAGGCTATCGAAATGGAATGATCAAACGCCTTCCCGATTCTTACAGAGCGGAATTTCAAACTCAATGGAATCGCTGGCTTGTCAAAAAATATGGATCGACCGGGGTCTTGAAAAAAAGCTGGCTCGAAGAAGCTGTTCCCTTCTCCAGAGAACAGATCGATGAAGGAAAGTTTACACGTCCTTTCAAAGCCGATCAAAATAAATGGATTCTGAGCAAGGAAAAATCAAAGATTGATCTGTCCGCCCATAATGGATCTTTGAATATCGCCGTATCCGAAAAAAGTTCGGAACTGTTCCCGAAGATCTTTCGAAAGATCAACATCAAAAAAGATCAGATCTATACGCTTTCCTTCAAGATCCGAAGAAGTAAAGAGACCTTGAACAAAGAGCTGGGACTTGCGGTCGCCGATTCCTTTGGCGGCTGGAGAAGCCTTGGCGTCTTTGAAAAGATCGCGGTGGGAACCGATTGGACTCCATACACCTTTTCCTTTACCGCGCTCGATGATTCACAAAACGCGCAGCTTCAGATCACACGATTCAATAATGGAAAGTATGAATTGACCGATCTTTCCCTCCAGTGCGGACGCCCTGCTCCCGACCCGATTGAAGGATCACTGGAAACAGGAACCATTCCTCTCGTCGAAAATAAAGGAAAGTATTCTCTCGATCAGAAACGCGATTTCCTCTCCTTTATCAACGATACGGAATACGAATACTGGACCGGGATCAATCTTTATCTCAAAAACGAGCTTAAAGCCAAACCGGTCGTTTCCGGAACCCAGCTCGGGTATTCTTCCCCGTTTGTTCAGGCGGCGCTTGATTACGTCGATTCTCACAGCTATTGGTGCCATCCGAGTCCAGTCAGCAAGGACTGGAAGATCCGGAATGTTCCGGCGGTCTCTTCCATGTCGACTTTCAGCGGTCTGATCAATCAAAGGGTCGCCGGAAAACCTTATACGGTCAGCGAGTACAATCATCCCTTCCCCAACCTTTACGGAGCGGAAGGACAGCCGATGCTTCGCGCCTATGGACGCCTTCAGGGCTGGGACGGTGTTTTCGAATACACTTATAATCACAATCCGAATTTTGAACCGGACCGCAATACTTATTTCTTCAGTATTATTGCCCGAACGGACGTACTGGCGCACATGCCGGCCTGCGCGGCGATTTATTTACGGGGAGATGTAAAGGAAGCGAAAAAGACGGCGTCCTGTTCGATCGACAAGGGATCTTATGAAGATCTCCTCGCCCAGGGCGGTCCGACCTCCTATTCCTTCAGCACCGCGGGCGGAAATCCGTTTTTGGGCCTTGTTCACCGTGTTCAGGTCGATCTCAACGGTCCGAAAAGCCTGAATGTCCCTTCCGAAGCCAACTTCAATGAAAAGATCATCAAAAGCGATACGGGGGAACTGATCTGGAACCGGGAAATCCCGGGCGCGGAATATTGGCTCGTCGATACTCCGAATACAAAGGTCTTTTCCGGTTTTCCGAAGGATCGAACGATCGCGTTTAAGGATCTTTCCCTTAAAGTTGGCGATACAAAACTGAATTGGGCAACGATTTCTCTTGTATCGCGCGATGCGTCCGGATTCGGAAACAAGGGAGCGGCGAACATTCTTCTTGCGGCGACCGGATATTCGGGAAACAGGGGAATGAAGATCCGGAGCATTACCTCTCAGGCGATCAAACTGGATGATTGGGGATCCGGCCCGGTTGTGAATGAAGGAATCCCTGCGGAACTGATCCTTCCTTCGAATCCGGAGAAAACAAAGGTTTTCGCACTCGATGAAAAAGGAAATCGAAAGGAAGAAGTCCCTGTCGCAAAGGCGGAAAAGGGGAGATCGTCCTTTAAAATCGGCGCAAAATACCGCACTGTCTGGTATGAAATCCATATCTCGGAATAAGACAATGATATCAGCGAGATGAGTATGCCGCCGGGAAAAACCAGGATCGGAGAACGAGTCTTTCGGCCAAGCGCCAATGATCGGTTTTCGATGTTGTACCCGAATCCTGCGGGCCGGCGGCGAGGCGCCGCTCTGATTGGACCAACATCGGAGATGCGGCACAAAAACAAAGATCCCCGAACACGGTTGGAGCCCGAGCGCTAAAGAGTAAAGATCTGCCGAATACCATCGTTAAAATAAGACGAACTGAACGGCAGATTTAATGCTTTGACATCAATATCTTCCTGATCCATACGTTCAGCAAAAATTCGCATATCCAATCGTAATTTTTCTGGAAGTTGAACTCGTTTATTGATTGGCAAACTGGCAAAAAGACGGACAATATCATTTTTATGTTTTTTAATATTTCGAGAATCTACCTGTTGTTCTCCCATCAGTTTTCGGTTCTGTAAATCAATAAAAGCCTTCGCCTTTAATACGATCAGGCATTCTGCTGATGCAACGGAAAGTCCATTAACAATGTTTTTGTTTTGTCGAATAAAAGAATAATAATCCTCATCGAGTAAGATTGCCGAAAGGCTTGACACCGTATCGTTCAAAGGAATAGGAGTAAGATTATTATTTTTCGTTAAAATCATGGAATCCGGCAGTCTTGAAAACAGTTCCAATTGAAATGGCCAAGATTCTCTTTTGGGTTTACTGAATCGATAAAAACACTTTTTTCCATTTTCTATTTCCTGAATTGCATATTCACCATTTCTGATAAACTCCCAGAAAATATTTCCGAAATCTGCGTTCATGTTTTCGATACACAGAACGATATCAAGATCTTTCGTTGCCCGAAAAGGAATTGACAATGTTTCCATTATAAGAGTACAGGCAACACCGCCGATCAAAACGTAAGAGTCGCAGCACTCTCTAAAAGCATTTGTAAAAGCTTCAAGTCCTCTGATCATAAATTTTCTCCTTGAGTTCATCAAGAAGCATTTGTATTCGTTCGTCTGAATGATTTTTTAACATTACATACAAAGAGACATTGTCTACATGTTTACAAAGGGGCAAAAGAGGGGATCTCGACCATATCTGCAATACGGCAGGAGCGTCTTTCACCGAAAGCAAATTCAAATTTTTTTTAATTTTATTAAAATCGGAAACGGAAATTGCCCAAACATTTTGTTCCGATTCCGTAATCATCGTTTGCCGGGACAATAAAGTCGTATCCGATTCATACATATATTCAGGATTAAAATCCTCTTTTTCAATTCCAATTCTTCTTTTGACGGGATCCTCAATATAAGCAACCGCTTCATTAAAAAAAGAGGGATTGAATGAGGAAAATTGCAATACTTTGAACTTTCCTCGATTTGATTTCTTCAGTAAATTCAAGTATTCCAGTTCATTCAATGCGGTAAAAAAAGTTTGGCGAGAACAGGAAAACAGAGAAAATAGTTCTCCTTGCATAATTTGCGGTTTGATCATACCATTCAAAAACAACAAAAGAATCTCTTGCGCACAGTTGGAAAGTCTTTGAATTTCGACTGGATATCTTTCTTTTGTTGTTGAAAAAACAATGCCGGCAAATGGCAGATAAAGTTGTTTATCTGGAATAATAAACGGAATATTCTTTTGTATAAACCGTTTACACAGAAAAGAGGGCATTGTTTCCTTTGCGTAGACGACATTTTGTCCGGACATTTTTTGAATCAGTGATACATGTTTTTGGATTTCAGAAAAAGTCAATGGGATTTTACCGCGATCCTGGATCAAAATAAAAAGATTTCCATTCACAAGCAATTGATAAAACAGGTAATTTTCCTGAATGATTATTGGAATATTATCAATATTATTATACAATATTACTTCAGAAACAATCCCTAAAGTGTTTTTCAGGTAGTTTTTTATCTTGTCAAGCATAATATCGGCTCCTTTTTGACATTTGCTCATGTCAAATTTCATTTAGACATGTGCAATATAATTTAGACATGAGTAAATGTCAAGCGGAGAAAAAATATTTCCCTCTATTTTAACTTGACAAGACCTCGATTTTCGATTATTCTATCATTTTGTGAAGAGACTTAAAAGAGAATTTTCATAAATTCAGGTTTTCTTCTTGACGTATCCAACGAATTTGATTACAATATCCTATGTACTTCGATTCTATTTTCGATTTCAGTTTTCAAAAACACTTTTTACAGAAAAAGGAGAAGAGGATGAAAAATTTTGCAAAATGTCAATCTGGAGGGGGGGGGAGAATATAGCGGTCTTTTAAATCGCTTTTTCAAAACCTGCGGATTTACCCTGGTCGAACTTCTGGTCGTGATCGCAATCATCGGAATTTTAATCGGGCTTCTGCTGCCGGCGGTTCAGGCAGCACGGGAAGCGGCCCGGCGAATGGAATGCACCAATAAACTCAAGCAGATCGGCCTTGCGGTCCATAATTTCCACGATGCCCGGAACGCGGTCGTCCCTTCTTCCGTCG
>JAUNSU010000120.1 GCA_030539035.1 Planctomycetia bacterium | reverse complement strand
ATCTTTTGTGTTTATCTTTCAGTTCGAAAAGGGCTTCGAGCGCGAGTTCGACCATTTTTTCCCCGCCGCCCGGCTGAAGAAAGCTGTTTATCGTTTCATAGCTTCCCTCGGCAAACGCTTTTTTAGTCGGAACATATGCGACCGATGTTTGCGACAGTTCGATCACCATTGTATTCTTAAAGGGCGATCCTTTTTTAATAGCCAATCCGAGATCGACAAAGACTTCGCCGGGAAGGGCAACGACCGCGAAATCTTTTGCGATCTGAACGACCTGAATATCCAGCATAATCTCTTTTTCACGAGTGGAAAGCATATGGATCTTTGTGTGTTTGACCCGTTCGAGGAAAGGACCTTTTTGATCAAAAACTTCGTCCATCTTCGATTTGGCTTCTTTCATCTCCTGTTCGGTAAACTGCTGACGCGGCCAAAGGGCGGTCTTTTCCAATACGGCGAGATCCGGAGCGGAAAGACCCTTATTCTTATCAAAGGAATCGGCAACGATCTTTCCCAATCGTTCCCCAATCGCGGGTGCTTTCAGACGGGGACGATTGCCAGCAAAGTCCAGATGATTGATATCGCCGCACGTTCCGGTTCCGAAGAGTGAGAAAAAGCTCTTTCCGTATTTTTCCTTTAAGACTTCAGAAAGATAAAAAGGATAATCCGCGCTGTAAAGAGTTCCGCCGGTTGTATCCAAATGGAGTGCGAAATTCGTAAAGGAAGCGATCGGTTTACCGGTTTTCAGATCGGAAAAGAGTGCACAGCATACTTCCGGATCGACAGGGCCGGCGGGACGAAGGAGGTTTTTATTATTGAATCCGGGATTGAAAACCACCGGACCCGGTCCTCGCATATGAAAACGGCGATTGAATGAAAGATCTTCAACATGAGCTTTTCCAACGGCAAGAGAAGCGGGCTTCAAATTTTTAAACGCATCGACTGCGGCCTGAGTCGCCTGAGAGATCAGGAGCTTGGAATAATCGAGAATTTCCAAAGGGTCTTTTCCCTTTTCCCGGATCGCCTTTTCGTGAAGATGATCGTGCAGGGCACCGTAATAAAGCGGGCCCGTATGGGAATGGGTAACGGCAACAACAATCGCGCTTTTCGGAATGCCCGTCTGTTCGCTGATATTTTTCCGGATCGGATCGCTGTGAACGGTTCCGATACTGATCAAATCGCAGATCACGAAAACTGCGGTATTCGATCCCTGCCGAAAGGCCATTGCTTTCGCGTAAAGGGGATCGGAAGTCCCTGTCGAGGGGCGTTCCGAAAAATATCCGGCCATTCGAAAAGGAACAGGCGGAGTAATATCGGCCTGAGCGGTTCCAATTTCAAGGGGATCAGTTTCCGCGGCCTCGCAAACCGGACTGATCAGAAGCAGCCCGAGCAGGGTCCAAAACAGACATTTTAACAGGTTCATCATTTTCTCTCCTTTTAACATGTGTATAGGAAACGGACGGTAAATACAAAACGGAATGCTATTGCGAAATATAAAGATGTTCCACAGGAACCAGATGATGATAAATAAAGGCCTGTTCCCAATCGTTGACGGGAAGAACTGGATGTTCGACGGTTTTTCCGTTGATCTCGGCCGACGCGGTGATCTGAAGGATCATGGGATTGGACTCCATTTTTCCGTTCATTTTGATCACGAAGTTCTTACTATTTTCATCCGGTCCGATTTTACCGTCGCCGGAGATCACGAAATTCGCCGAATCTTTGGGAAGCGTGAGCCGGATCGGGCCCCGATATCCCTCTTTTCGAAAAACGCGAACCTGAATTTGCGCGGACTTGTTCCGAAAACGTAAACTGGACGGGAGAATACAGACATCAAAATCGGGCTGCGGACGGGAAACACGAAGCCGATAATAGCAGTCGATTCCGGAATGCCGGCTCCGATTATAGATCCGAACGATATACTTGCCCGTCTTTTGAAGATGAACCATAAGGAAGGAATCGGAATGATGGGTTTCCTGTCCGATATTGGGTCCTTTACTGTCGGCGCGATCGTCGTTCATAAGGAGCAGATTCCCGTCGGGCGCATAAAGTTCAAGGACGGAATCCATAGTCGATCCGAGTTCCTGCGCCTTCACGTCGAGAACGAGCCAATCGTCTCTTTTGCAGTCGAGTTCGTATTGATCGACTTCATTCGGGGAATTGATTCGACCGTAAACGACCATGGGGACCGGCAATGGAATCGGTTTATTGATTTGGGGATGAGAGGGCTTGGGCGCAGAATCGGGATCCAGAAGAAGATCCCAAAGACGGCTGTCCCTTTTCGGGGCAACTGCCTGATAAATCGGAAGCGTTTCCACAACGTATTTGATCGGCCGGATCAATCCGGTTTTCTTCACAAGATCGATTGTCCGCACCTCTTCATAAGCAACTTTGCCTGTAAAATCGGGATAGACGATCGGCTCCGGAAGATTTTCCCCTTTAAGATAGATCGATAAACTGTCGTTGACCGGACCGCCGAGCGGATAATGCGCGTAAACCAGCGGGAAGGCCCCAACCGCAAGGCGATAGACGAAATCATTTCTTCCGCGAAAGATCGAATCGCGCACTTCGAGAATATACTCTCCTGTATAAGGCGGCTGAAAAACAAGAAGAGGATTCTGATCGAATTTCCAGGAATCGGCGGAACAGAGTTCATTGTTCAACGCATCGTACACGGTCAATACAGGCGTAAACCAGCCGGGAACCGCGTTGGCAATATAGGGCTCCAGGCTGCGGGCCTGAAGATCCATAATAATTCGTTGGCCTTGACGGGCACGGATATGAAAACGGTCGATATCTCCGGGCTTGATCTGTCCGTTGAAGACGACGGGAAGTTTTTGAACAGGAAGAAAAACGTATTCCTTGAACCGGTTCCACCAATCTTTCCAGATAGGAGAATGATTGGGTTCGATTTCATTGACCTCTTTCGCATCGCTGATCCAGAACCATGCGGCGCGGGAGACCTTTCCGCCGGCAAGGACATACAATTCCCTTTTACCCGGCTTGGCATTTGCTCCGATCGTAAACTTTACGATCAGGGTACTGTTGTAAGCCGTACTGGCGCGGCGATCGAAATTAAAGGCGAGGTATTCATAATAGACGAGCTGGAGATCTTCCAGAGTGGGATTTCTCAATCGATGAAAATAAGCGCCGTAAGAGAAGAACTCTTCATCGGAAGGGATCTCCACTCCTCGTTTGTCGAACGGTTCCTTGCTCCGTTTGACTTCCCTTTCCATTCGGAGTGCACGCCGTCCGGCGGCCATTTTTTTGGGATCATTGCGATAGGGGAGAAGCTTTTCTTCTTCTTTGAGCATATCGCGGAAGATATTCATGAACCGTCCGTTTTGGATCCCGGCTTCCCAGAAGTTCCCCCAACGGGGCTGAACAATGATTTCCGTTTTGACATCGCCGCCGGAAACCCAAACCTGTTTTGCGTTTCCGAGTTGGGACCCTGCGATGAGGACTTCCAGAGAAGTTCCCCTTTGCCCGCCGGCGGGATAGACATAAGCGATTGTCTGTCCATAGAGAGGAAGATCCGACAGAATCAGGATCAGACTTCCCAGAAGAATAAAAGCAAAAAAGATCTTTTTATCCAAACGGACCTCCGCTTTCGAATCGAGGCTTGACAGGGACTGAAGGGAAATACGAAAAACAAGACGGAACAAGGCAAAGAAAACCGGCAAGGTCCTTGCCCGGATCACGAAGATTAACCCCGGAAAGGACCTTTTGAAACTGGATCTTACGGGAGCTTACCGCTGAATACCGTAAAGAATTTTGACCGGAACGAGATGGTGCCAAATAAAGGCCTGTTCCCAGTCGGTGCAGGGAAGAACTCTTCGCTTGATGATTTTATCGCCCACCTTTGCGGTTGCAACGAGATCAAGAGGATTAAGAACCTCCTTCATTCTTTGCTTGGACCGAATAGTAAAGGCTTTGTCTTCTTCCGGAGCGGCGTTTGCGGCGATTTTGCCTGCACCGGAAAAGATGAAGAAGTCTTCTTTTCCCTCGATGCTCAAGGTAACCTCTTCCTTAAATCCTTCCTTTCGGAAGATCCGGAATGAGGCGTTCGAGTTTGTTCCGTTAAACCGGAGATAGCAGGGCTGCATACAGACAATGAAATCGGGCTGCGGCGGCGAGATCCGAAGGCGGTAATAGTATTCCGGTCCCGACCGTCGGGACGATCCGAAAATACGCGCATAATAGGTTCCGTCGGCCGGAAGTTTAACCATCAGGGTCGAATCGGAATGATGAACTTCGGTTCCGATGTTCGGACCTTTCCAGTCGGCGCGATCGTCGTTCGTTCCGATCAGTTTACCGGACGCATCTTTAAGTTCGACAACCGTATCCAGATTGGAATCGATTTCCTGCGCCTTGGTGTCCAGAACAATTGTATCGCCTTTTTTCCCCTGGAATTCGTAGACATCCACTTCATTCGGTTTGGCGATTACGCCGTAAGCAACGATCGGGATCTGAACTTTCACCGGCGGCTGTTTTCCTTCACGCTGCGCGGAATCAAGAGGTTCCTGATAAATCGGGAGCGTTTCCACGACATAATGAAGCGGCCGAGTCAACGGCTGATCGCCGATCATATCGATTTCACGGACTTCATCGTAGGTAACCGGCCCTTTAAAATCAGGAGTAATGGTTTTCTGCGGCAGGTTGCCTCCTCGCAGATTGATCGTTGCGGAACTGTCGACAGGAGCACCGAGCGGATAATGAGAAACCACGAGCGGGAATTCGCCAATCGAGATTCGATAAACGAAGTCGTTCCGTCCACGGAAAATGGAGTCCCGAATTTCGAGAGTGTACGTCCCGGATTTCGGAACACGATAGATCATTAAGGGATCCTGGCTGAACTTCCAGGAGTCGGCGGATTTAATTTCCTTGCCTTCCGGATCGAACAGATTCATAAGTCCGGTAAACCAGCCGGGCACCGCGTTGGCGATGAAAGGCTGAAGGGAGCGCGCTTTCATATCGAGAATGAGCTGCTGGCCTTCAACGAGTTTAAGAGGGATCCGGTCGATATCGCCCGGCTTGATCTGTCCATTGAGAACGAAAGGAATTTCCTGCGGTTCCATTTCGATGCATTTTTTGAACCACTGTTCCCATTGGGGCCATTTTGTTCCTTCATTCGGTTCGATTTCATTGACCTCGCGGACATTGCTGACCCAAAACCAAACCGGTCTTGTAATACCGCTCTGTGTCAACATATAGAGTTCACGCAGACCCGGCTTGGCGTCGGGAGCGATGGTAACCTCAAGAATCACCGATCCGTAAGAAACACTGGATCGCCGGTCGAAGTTCGGACCATCATATTCGTAATAAAGAAGCTGGAGAGTTTCCTGGGTAGGTTTTTCGCGCAGACGATGGAAATAGGCGGCGTATTCAAAGACGGTCTCATCAGACGGAGTCGGTACTTCATTGATCTTCGTCGGAGTTGCTTCCCGGCGCTTTTGACGATTCAAACGGATCACGCGGCGGGCTTCTTCCAATCTCTCGGGATCGTCCCGTAAGGGCATGAGACGCCGCTCTTCCTGAATCATGGTGCGCATTACGTTCGCGCATTTACCGGCGTAAGGATTCTGGAACATGAAGCTTCCATTTTGAGGACGATGCGTAATTTTCGCTTCGATTCCCTCCCCGGAGAAGAGGACTTTTTGCGTCCCGCCAACCGATCCGCCGAGAAGGACTTCGAAAGTCGTTCCCGCCTGTCCGCCGTTTGGATAAACGTAAACGATCTGGGCTTGAGCGGGTCGGGCCGCAAAGAACATCATCAAAATAAATAAGGGGAAAACAGAAAGAATGGATAATTCTCTTTTCATGTTGTGAATCCTCTAATGCCTCAATTAACGAATGAAAAATGATCAAGACAGTATTAAAGTTTGCGACGAAATCCGGAAAGAAACAAAATGAGATCCGTCCGGGACGATCAGGGCGAACGGATCAAAAAAGAGCGGCGGATCTTCCTATTACGGGAAAAAGAACCGCTCTGGACCGATCAGATCAGTTCGGTAACATAGCCTTCCGCAGAAGCCGGGGCCATTGTCGGAACATCGAATCCTTTATCGTTCGGCATCTTGGCATCCGGATCGAATCCGAGCTGCATGCAGATCAATCCGAGGAGATCCTGCGGTTCAATCGCGCGCTTGGCGACATGTTCCGCTGTTTTATCGGATTCCCCGATTGCAAGTCCGCTCTTCAGACCGCCGCCGCCGATCATATGGCAGAAGCAAGTTCCGTAATGTCCACGTCCGCCGAACCACGGGGAATTGTAGTCCATTTTCGGAGTCCGGCCGAATTCACCGCCCCACCAGACGATCGTATCGTCGAGGAGATTCCGGTCTCGCAGATCCTTAAAGAGGAAGGAGACAGCCTGATCCATTTCGGGCTGTTTTCTGGTAAGATGTTCGAAATGTTTTCCGTGGGTATCCCAGCCGCCTTCATAGTTAATCGCGACGTAAGGAACGCCTTTTTCGACCAGACGGCGTGCCATAAGGCAAGATTGTCCGAATTTATTCATTCCATAGCTTTTTCGGATCTCTTCCTTTTCGAGGGAAAGATCGAACGTTTTCACTTCATCACCGGTCAAAACGCCAAATGCGTCGATGCGGGCCGTTTCCAAGCTCTTGGCGAGTTCGTTTTTATCGATGATCTTTCCGTAAAGATCGACGGAATCAAGGAGGTTCAAACGCTGTTCCTGCCGTTTTTCATCGACTCCTTCGAGAACGAATCCGGAGGCGAGGAATCGTTCCCGACTCGGATCGCTTCCTGTTGCATACGGTTTGTAGTTCGTTCCGAGGAATCCGCATTCGGAAAATCGGCCGAGCGGGTTGGTCAATACGATGTAAGGAGGAATCGCGGAATCATATCCGGCGCGATATCCTTTCATCAGGGAGACAACAGCCCCGATAGCGGGATAAACGAGGTTTCCGCCGGGAGTACGGCCAGTCTGCATTTTATACGCCGCGGTTTCATGTCCGAAATCGCCGTGAGTAACCGACCGAAGCACGGAGAACATATCCGCGCAACTCGCGAGCAGCGGAATCGACTGGCTGAATTCGAGGCCGGGAACGCTGGTTTTAATCGGTTTATCCCAAGCACCGCAATAGGATTTCCCAGCGCCCGGCTTGGGATCAAATGTTTCCAGCTGGCTGGGGCCGCCCCACATCCAGATCTGGATCACCGATTTAGCCTTGCCAAGTTTCTTGGCTTTTTTGGCTGGAGCCTGAGCCCCGAGTACACTTTGATAGAATGAACTGCCGATTGTCGGAAGACCGAACGCGCCGAGTCCGGCAGCCGTCTTCAAAAAATCTCTACGTCCTGTTTTCATCATTTCACCTTTTCCCTTTTCAATGCTTACACCGTTTATCAACAAATAAACGATTTCAGCACGGTACCTTTTTTATATTCTCTTTTACACTTTTTTCAATCGAAATATTCCTGCTTTCGCGGAACGGGAATCAATGCTGGCAAAGGAATTCCTTTGTATTGACGACAGCCCAGATAATATCATGGACATCTTCACGCGTCCAATCGCGATTACTTCCGAAAGTTTGGCGTAAAACGATTCGTTCAGGAGGCGTGGGAAGACGGGAAAGAAGGGTCATCCAGACAACGTTCATCAGCTGATCCTGCTTTGCCGCCCGATCATTTTTACCCGACGGAATGAAATTATTGATCTGCGCGATCAGGTTTTTGGTCCAGTTGTTCATCTCGGTCGAGTTCAGGAAGAACAGCTGCTGCGACTGGGAAGTCTTATTATTTCTGTCGGCCATCAGACCGGAGTCCCGGCTGGCCCGGCCGAATGTTTCCAGGAAGGAGTTTGTAATACCGGAGTCGGAAATCGCGGCGGTGCGGATCTGATCCGGGATATAAGTAAAGGGCTCGGGAACCTCGCTCTTATAGGTAACCTTAATATCAAAAATTTTAATAAAGGTATCCTGAAGGATCTCGGCCGGATGGCGCCGGATCGGATAAGACGCGAAGTATTTTTCTTCATCACCGTAATCCAGACGGGCAATCGAGGACTGCTGGTAGGTGTGCGAGTTCAGGATCAGTCGGGTAATGTGCTTCATGTCGTAATTGGTGAGAAGCAGTTCCCTTTCGAGGAAGTTGAACAATTCCGGATAGACCGGCGGATTTCCTTTTCGGAAATCGTCGGGTTCCTGGACAATTCCGCGGCCGAAGAGCCAATACCAGAGCCGATTGACAATCGTGTAATTGAACTGATGATTATCTTCCCGGATCAGCCAATTCGCGAAGACTTCACGAGGATCCTGTTCCGGATCAACCGTGATTGTACTGGAATCGATCATCTTGAAATTCTTTTTGTCCAGCGGCTGGCGTGTCCAGTAAGTGATCTCCTCTTTCCATTCGGCGGATTTTTTAATCGTGATCCGGGAGAAGAGAGCGATCATATCCTTCTGCTGTTCGGAGGTAAGCGAAGTCAATCGGGTCCCCAGGAAGAAGCGGACAACAGCATCGGCGATGCCTTCCGGCGTATGCGGATTGACCGCGCGATAGAAGTTCGAGGGGCCAACCCTGAAGTTGCTTCCGTCGGCAAGGATCAATTCTCTGCACATATCCGTCCAGGGAGTGTTCAGACGAACACGGTCCCGCAGCCAGCGATAATAGATCATGGTTCCATTCGGCCAAAGATTAATCGGGAACTCCGATTTTACACGCAGCATATCGCACCAGAGCATCGTTCGATAATCGATATAATCTTTGCTGTCGAGCAGTTTATCGATCAGCTTGGCCCTTTTGTTTTTGTCTGTATCTCTAAGGAAATTGTAAGCATCGGTAAAAGAAGGCGGAAATCCGGTCAAGTCGTAATAGACCCGGCGAATGAATACGGCATCATTGCACAAAGGGGAGGGGGTCAGTTTTTTGATCTTCATCCCGTCGGCAACGATCGTATCGATCGTATTTCGAGCCTGAACACGATTATCGGATTCAAAAAATTTCCAGAAGAGTTTAGGATTCTCCATAAGGCGATTGGCGCCCGCGATTCCTTTCGGCTTCGTGGGACCAGGTCCGGCCAATTGCTCCTGAGCAAATCCGCTCAGCGTTCCGCAGGAGAGGAGAGCAAGAAAAACCAACTGCCAAACCAGTCCAAAGGAATTCGTTTCTTTTTTTATTCGATTCTTGAAGATGAAATTCTGCATTTCGTGGAATCCTTTTTTCAACATGTTCTTGGAATAAAACGCATGGCGGGAAAAAAACGGTCAAAATTGAATACTGAATAAAGATCCAGTATCGAACACTCCACCTTATATCATACCATTTTCAAGACCTCTTGGTAAGACTTTCAAGGAATTTTTTTGAAAAAAAATCAATATTTAAGAAAACCGGGTCTTGAGAAACCTTTATCCGATCGGAATGATCCGTTAAAGGAGAATAAATATATTTATCTAATTTGTTTATATTGCCGATCTTAAAATATTTAAGAATTTCTGTTGTGATTTCGAGAGGATCCGGTAAAAAAACGAATTTTACTAATAAAAACGGGCTCCCATAATGTTTGATGTTGCCGCAGCAGATAAATGTTTTCGGAGCGGATACAGGACCAGACTCCCACGGGGACGTTCACGCAGGATATTCCCGCGGGATATTTTCCGAAAAATAATAGGGGAAGCCCGCTCTTCCAAGTTTAACGGGATTCCGGGAGGTTTTCGGCAATTTTGCGGAGAAGAACATTGAGTCCTTCACCGGTAACCGCGGAGATCAGGGTCGGATCAAGATTCAGTTCGGTTCGGAACAGATCCAGAACTTCAGCGGCTTTCGGAAGATCGGCTTTTGTGATTACAACGATCTCTTTTCGTTCGAGGAGCAGCGGATCGAACTCTTGGAGCTCTTTTCGAATAGTACGGTAATTTCCGATCGGATCGGTATCATCCATCGGATCCGGTTCGATCAGATGGATCAGAATCCCGGCGCGTTGAATGTGCTTGAGAAAATCATGGCCGAGTCCGACCCCTTGACCTGCACCTTCGATCAAACCGGGAATATCGGCCATTACAAATCCGTGATCCGCGTCGAGAGAAACAAAGCCGAGAAAAGGCGATTTCGTTGTGAAAGGATAGGAATCAATTTTCGGACGCGCTTTGGACATTCTGCTGAGCAGAGTACTCTTCCCGGCGTTTGGTTTCCCGACGAGACCGACATCGGCGATCATTTTGAGTTCAAGGCGGATCTTTCGTTCCTGTCCCGGTTCGCCGGGCGTTGCGATTCGGGGGGCGCGATTGTTGGCCGTTTTAAACCGGACATTTCCTTTTCCGCCGAATCCCCCTTTTGCGACGATAAATTCCGCGTCCTGGGTATTGAGATCCTTGATCAGAAGATCGTGATTGAGATCGAAGACCATGGTTCCGACAGGGACTTTAATGATCAGATCTTCCGCAGAGGCTCCATGGCATTGGGCCCCTTGGCCGGGCTGGCCATTACGGGCCTTCCAGACTTTTTGCATCGCAAGATGGGCAAGGCTGTTCGTATCTTTATCGGCGCAAAGAACAATACTTCCGCCGCGTCCGCCGTCGCCGCCGTCCGGTCCTCCCTTTGGAACGTACTTTTCCCGACGAAAGCTCACGCAGCCGTCTCCCCCTTTTCCCGCGATGACTTCAATCACAACTTCGTCGACAAACATTAGACTACCTCTTTTTAAGGACCTTTCCCCCGAATCTTTTTACCAAGAATAGTATAGCATTATTTTTTAATATGTCCAGATTCAGGAAAAAGGGATCGAAAAGATTGCGATCCCTATTTTTTGAAACCGCAAAGAGAGGTATCATTGACCGCACGGCTCAAAAAACTGTGCTGGACGGTTTTAAAACCGCTCGAAACGACACTCGTGCCGCAGATATGGAAAATTTTCCTTTTTTTAAGAAAAATCCTTGAACATTTTTAATAATTACGGTAGAATATCCATAGAGAATGGGTGATTGGCATCGTTTTGAAAGGGAAATTCATCGTGAGTGAAAAAAAGACCGTTTTATCCGATTTCAAAGATGAAAACACAGAGGGCGAATATCGGTTTGTATTAAAGACCAATTTAATCTCCCATGATCTGTTTTTTAAGTTTTTATTTTGTGAAAAAGACTTTGCAGTTGCTTTTTTGCGAAAGCAGCTTCCTCCCCGATTTGCGTCAAGACTGGATTTCGCAAACCTTATTGTGGAATCACCGAATTTTTTGGATGAACAATTCCACGAACAACGGGCCGATGTAATTTTTCAGATTCCATTTTTTACGGAAGATCCCGATGAGGAAGAAACTGTGGAATCTGTACGCATCTTCGTTGTTCTGGAACATAAGTCCTATTATGATCATTATACGGTCTTTCAGCTTACGAAGTATGTTGTAAGCATCATGGATCGATCATTTCACCAGAAGAAGGAAAAAGAAGAAGCAAAAAAGAAAACTCGAAAAGGTAAAGATGTAAAAATACCGCCGGTCATTCCCTT
>JAUNSU010000119.1 GCA_030539035.1 Planctomycetia bacterium | reverse complement strand
CCGTGAAAATCCGTGAAATCCGTGGTTTCAAAATCGGTTATTTACAGTTTGAATTACTTTACGGGAAGGGAAACTTTGAACGTCGATCCGGTTTTCTTTTCGATTTCCGCGATCCATTCGGGCCGCGGGGATTCGGCGGGCTTCGGATAATAGAAATCGAGCATCTTCAGGGAGAAGACCGCTTCTTTTTCCGACAGATCAAGAACGGTGTATCCGATATCGCCCCAATGTCCGGTGGAAGGAAGACAAAGTGTTTGAATATTGCTCTCGACAGACGTTTTCCAATAATGATTGTGTCCGTGAATGTATCCGGCCGACCATTTTGAGGAGTTCAATATGTCCGCGATTCCCACCTCATGGAGCGGATGATGCGATCCGGTAAAGACGGGTTTGGAATATCCTTTGAGTGTATCGGCAAGCCATTTCTTTTGCGTATCATCGACGGCGCCCGGCACTTTGCCTTCGACAAGTGAATCAAGCATGATGAAATCGGCGTATTGAGTTTTTACAATCGATACGTATTTTCCGGGTACATTCGGTTTCTCCTGAACTCGTTCCGGAAAGATCTTGAAAAACGCTTCGCGCCGATCATGGTTTCCGAAGGAAAGATCCCATTGAATCCCCGCTTTTTCGACCTGTTCCATAAAAGGACGCAATGTTTTATAATCTTCTTCCTTGCCGAACAGATAGGCGAAATCTCCATAGAGAAGAAGATGAGCGGGAAGAGGATCCATTGCCAAAAGCGTTTTGATCCGAGCGGCGAACGCATCTGTTTGATATCCGTCGGGGTGAACGT
Source organism: Planctomycetia bacterium (assembly GCA_030539035.1). GTDB lineage: Bacteria > Planctomycetota > Planctomycetia > Pirellulales > Thermoguttaceae > JAUNBG01. The sequence continues at coordinate 10,675 of JAUNSU010000119.1, read as the reverse complement.
GCGTATCCGAAAAGATCACGATTCGATTCGGATCCGCGGAAGAAGATTTCCCCATCGCGAAAGAGGGAAGGGCCGTTGCCGCCGCCAATACTTTAATGAAATCACGTCTTAACATTGAAATCTCCTGAATGAGGGTTACTCATATTGTAAAAATATTTTTGTTTGGAACCGCGGATGACACGGATAAACACGGATGAAATTCCTATAATATTCGGAACTGATATTTTTGAAGACGGATCTCCTGTTCAGGGAGATCCGCGCGTCCCGGCAATTCGGGGATATCGAACATTTCTTTCGGCAAAGGAAATCGCGGTCAGGACTTTTTACCGGACAATTTCATGATCAGTTCGATTTCCTTGGGATCGTAAGGACGATGTTTCTCATCGAACAGATCATGGAACCAGATTTTTTTGCTGTCCGGAAATTTTTCGAGCAGATATTTCCAGGGAATGTGCGTTTGCAATTTGCCCGGAATAAGTCCCCAGTTAATCGCGCCGATATTGTTTTTCTTGAAGAACGGAAGGCAGTCCTGAATGGTACTTTTCAGATGGCGCGCCAGCCATTCCTTGCAAACGATCGGACGGCCCAGCACTTTCATCTGATCGAACGCGGATTGAAGCGATTTGACGCCGCCGTAATTATGGAAGCTCATGAAATCGCAGTTTTCGGCGAGAAACGCGTTTAAACGATCCAGTTTGTAAGTCAAAAAAGCGGAAGTAAGAGGCTGGGGCGGCGCGATCTGCCGGGCCCAGGAAAAAGCGAGCCGCACAAATCCGGCGATATCTTTTACCGCCTTATTATTGGACGGTTCATTGAAAATGTCCCAGAAAAGGATTCGGGAATCTTCGGCAAAAGTACTGATCGTATCCTTTACGTAAGATTCCATGGTTCCCCATTTTTCCGGTTGATTCATTACCGCGGAGACGCCGGGAGTTTGCCGCCATCCGCCATTATGTAGACCGGGGACAGGCGCCGGCTGCGGGCCCATCGCCGACGGTTCCGTTCCGCCGTTTGTGAAGATTGTATAGATCACGCGAATGTGATGTTTTTCGCAAATATCCAGAAATTGCCGGATCCGGTTAAAGTATCCGTTCCGTTCCGTTTTCCAGACAAGATCATGCGCAAAGATCCGTATTGTATTGAAGCCGATGCTCTCCGCGAGTCCGAGTTCGGAATCAATGATCTTCGGATTAAACGTCGATCCTTGCCACATTTCTATTTGATTGATCGCATAGGTCGGAACATAATTGCATCCGACCATCCAGGGCTGCTTCGAATACCACTGATTGACCCTTTCGATCGTCCAGCGGCCGTTGATCGGTTCAACATCGCCCCGATTCACCGGTTCTTTTTGATCTTTAGACGCCGCATCGGCAGCTCCGTTGATTTGCGAGCCCAGCAATACCGCCGCGCCCGCCTTAAACAGATCTCTTCGTTTGTATTTCATTTCATTCCTCACTCGTTTTCAGTAGATCGATTATTAACCCTTGAATTCTCCTTGCCGCAGATAAGGCTTGATCACTTCAAATCGGGTATCAAGTTCTTCAATTACATCGGGCGTGAGTTCAAATTCGGAAAAGATCGGCTTTTTGGGAATCGAATTTTTGGGACCATAGGCGCGGGAGATCATATTCTTGAAGATTCCCCGTTTCTTCCAGATATAAAGATGGAAACCGCGAAGTTCATTGCCAGGAACAGTCTGTTTCAAGTTCAGCATAAGAAGCAGACGGCTGTAAAGATCGGCGGCTTTGACCCGATCGCCCTTTTCCATACAAGCCCAGATCTTGGCAAGGAGATCGGCGTAGACGGCCCGTTCGGTTACCAGACCTTCGATTCCGAGTTCGGAATGATGGAGCCAGCCGAATCCGCCCCACGCGCTCATCACGCATTTGATCGCGGGCTTGGCGGCAACGAGTTCTTTCATTCGCGGGATCGTCGGGGTTCCTTCTTCTTTTACATATCCGAAATAGGGGAATTTTTTGGCGAGTTCGATCAGAAGTTTTGTGGAAGGCGATTTTCCCCGATAAGCGGTACCGCCGGAGGTTTGAATAATCACCGGTCTTTTCGCGACTTTAGCGAGCGCATACCAGTATTCCCGCATATCCTCATCTGTTTTTCCTTCATCCGGGGGGCGGGAAATGATCGCGGTCGGATTCAATTTTTCCGCATGCCGGGCGTAGACCAGCATATCTTCCGTATTTTTTCCCTGAACACCAAGGCAAAGGGCCGATTTTTTATTGCCAACCGCTTTGGCAAGAGTCTCCATTCCCTTGAGTTTTTCATCCATGGTCAACAGATCGACGCTGTCGCCGGATTGCGGCCAGATCATTCCCGGGCTTCCGCACCAATCGACGAATCGGGCCTCTTTAGCGAGAACTTCATAATCGACTTCGCCCGACTCGGTGAACGGCGTTGAAAGGATCGGGAACGGGCCGCGTACTCGGGGATCGCAAGGGGTAATGGTTTCCGCCGCCTGAAGCGGTTTTCCGGTGGATCCCAGGCTTCCCAGCGATAAGCCGGCGGCTCCCGCGATAAGGGATCCGAGCAGTTCACGTCTTGTTAAACCATGTTTGTTTTTCGGGTTCATCTTGTTTTTCTCCTCATAGTTGTGCTTTTTCGATTAAATAAACTGTAAATAACGATTTTGAAACCACGGATTTCACGGATTTTCACGGATACTTTTTTCGTAAAAACACGTTTTCATCAAAAATATCAGTCCCGAATCCTATATGGATTTCATTCGTGTTTATCCGTGTCATCCGCGGTTCCAAATAAAAATATTTTTACAGTATGATTAAATAAAATACCGGGTTTGCCAATATTTTTGTTTCTTCGGTCCTTTTAAGGAAAATATTCGAGAGAACAGTGTATTTCCGACTTGAACACGGGGGTACTGACCGTTCTGATGTTCCGAATTTTTCCGTTCGCGCCCATTATATCCGATCGAAAATACCATGTCAAGTTTTTTTTGAGTTTACTTCAAAGACTGGTCAAGAAATTTCGCGGCTTCATTGAAATGGATCTATTTATTGCTTCGGAATTCGTTCGGGGCCATTCCGGTTGTTTGCCGAAATGCAAAGCAAAAATACTCGGAAGAATGAAATCCGGATCTTTTTGCGACGGTTGCGATACTGCATTCCGTTTCGTGAAGAAGCTGTTTGGCTTTTTCTATGCGGACATGCCGGATCTCCTGTTCAATGGTTCTTCCGAGCCATTTTTGAAAAAGACGGCGCAATGTCGCATGCGAAAAATTACTGTATTCGACAACTTCCTGAACGGTTAATCCGCTTGTCGCTGTTTCCCGAATGTATTTGATGATGTCGGTAAAATCCCGATCATCAATCGCGATGCAGTCGGAAGATTGCCGCGTTTGAATGAACAGGGGAGAGACCTTGATCCTTTGCGGTTCGAGCCGCTTTCCCTCCATCCGGTCGGCCATCAGAAGCGCGGCAAGATATCCGATCTTCTTTCCATTCTGATCCGCGCTGGAAAGCGGCGGATTCGTGATATTGCAAAGCCATTCATCATTTTCAACGCTCACAACGGCGATATCGTCCGGGACCGCGATCCCCGCGGAGCGGCATGTTTGAAGAACCGGAACCGCCTGCGCATCGGTTACCACGTACAAAGCGACCGGTTTTGGAAGCGATAAAAGCCAGTCTTTCAGACGGGAACGATCATTTTCCGACCATTTGGGCAAAATGGCCCGTCGGTCTCCGCGAACTTTGAACGTATGGCACTTCACTCCGTTTTGCTGAAGAAGATCAATATAGCAGCTTTTCTCCAGTAAAGACCACCAGCAGTCGTTGAACGAAAAGACTGCGTAATGCCGGAATCCCCTTTCCTGAAAATGGGAAAAGATCATACGGGCGATTTCTTCCCGATCGGCGGCGACTTCCGCTTCATTTTCCGAATCGGATCCGACAAGTTCGACGCGAGGACATTTTTTTCGGGCAAGATCCTGAATCATCTTCCGGCTTCCGCTTCGCGATATGATTCCGTCGCCTTCCCAATACTTGAACCAGGACGGGAGCGGCTCGGTAAGGGTCCGATACTCGAAATCGACTTCCCAATTATGCTCCAGGGCGAACTGAATAATCCCTTCGACAATATCTCTTCCGAAATGGGAGACGGTTTCCACGTTGACAAACACCCGTTTTCGCCGCTCAGGCCCCGGTCGAATTCCTTCTGTGTTCATCTTTGTTTTGTCCTTTTCATTTCTTATTATGGAAAGATCATTATGATAAATTGTCCGAATCCGCAAACTCCTTATAAGTATAAAGAATCGAAAGACCGGTGTCAACAGGTCCGCGAAATTCCGGAAGATCAAAATCATGCGTACTCATACTGTAAATGTATTTTTGTTTGGAACCACGGATAAACACGGATAAAATCCATATAAGATTCGGGACTGATGTTTTTGATGAAAACGTGTTTTTACCCAAAAGAGTATCCGTGAAAATCTGGGAAAGTCTGTGGTTTCAAAATCGGTTATTTACGGTTTGAGATGCGAAAAAACGGATCCGCCTCATGATGATCTTCCCGATTTTCCTTTTTTTAAAGGATTTCGGACAAGAAGTTTTTTTCTCTGTTCAAAAAATTGTTGACAGGCCGTTTCGAATTTTGTAAAATCAGGAGAAAAGGCATTTGACGAAATATCTTAGTAATTTGGAGAAATTTTACAATAGACCCTTTTTCGCACAGGGTTTATACTGGATGTCTGTGTTTCTGCGGGAAAGAAATGAAGGGAAGAAAAAATTTTTGAATTTCCGGATTTTCGAAAAGGAAAGAGATCCATTTTTGCAGCATTGACAAAGGAGCGCCAAATGAACAGGAAAAGAATTGAAAACGACAGGAAGTCTTTCGCATCAGAATCTATCGGCAGGAGATCCCTGCTTTTGATCGTCCTTTTCTCTTTTATGATCGCGTTTTCGCAATCCGCAGGTTTTGCGAAAGAATCTTCGGAACTTGCCGTGATTCAGTGCGATACTTTTTGCTATAAAATTTCACCGGAAGGGAAAAATATCGCGTTTATCGACAAAGCCGACGGAAAGAATTATCTCAAAAAATCCGAAAACGAGAACGAATACTGCTCTTGCATCAAAAAAGGAGAGAAAACGTTTCTTCCGGATCAGGTCCGATTTGACGGCAATATTCTTTTTCTTCACTTTACCGACGGAACCGATGCGGAGATTCAAATTTCGAATCAAAAGGACCGCCTGATGTTCGAAGTATTGCGGATCTCGGGATCTCCGGACTCATTTGTCTTTCTGAATATTCCGCTCACACTGAAAGCGATTCCCGATGAACCGTTCGCCGCGTGCGCCTTGTCTCAAAATGTTTTCACTCATGTTCATCAGCTTCCCGCCCTGCAGCGAGCCCTTTGGGCTTGCGCTTATCAGCGGTTCGGATATATCGGGGCCCGGGCAGCGGTCGTCGGAGTTCCCCAAAAGAATATTCTTCCGGTGATACGCGATATCATGAAAAAGGCGGCGCCGGACGTTCCTTTTTCCGATCAGGGCGGGGCCTGGGCTCTCCAGGCAAAAGAAGGATACGGATCCTATCTGATGAACTTTGCTTCTCTTACAGAAGGGACAGTAAACGCCTGGATCGAAGCCTGTAAAACAATCGGATTCAATCAGATCGACAATCACGGCGGCAATCCGGGCTTTTATCTCTTCGGCAGCCTTGAGATCAATAAGGATCGTTTTCCCGAAGGTTGGAAATCCTTTAAAAAGGTCGTCGATCAATTACATCGCGCGGGGATCTCTTCCATCCTTCATACTTATGCGTGCTATATCAGCCCGACTGCGAAATATATTACCCCGGTCCCGAGTCCCGATCTGGATTATCTCAAGGAATTTACTCTTGCAGGGCCCATCTCTGAAAACGCAGACGAGATCCTTGTTCAGGAATCGACTGCGGATGCCTGTAAACCGATCGGATACACGGAAACCAGTAATCGAACGATCAAAATCGGAAATGAGATCATTCAGTATTCCGGAGCAGCGAAAGAAGCTCCTTACAAATTCACCGGCTGCAAACGGGGCTGGCATAATACCGCCAAGTCCGCGCATAAAGCGGGCGAGAAAGCCGGACTTCTCAAAACCTTCTGGAACGGATTATATGTTCCCCGGCCCGGTTCCGCTCTTTGGGAAGAAATCGCGAAAAATCATGCCGATGTTGTCAACGAGTGCGGATTCGACGGAATCTATTTCGACGCGATTGAAGGGATCCGATCCATGTGGGGAGAAGAAAATTACTGGTATTACGGATCAAAATTCGTATTCGATGTAATGAAGCACCTCAAAAAACCGATCGGGGTCGAATACGCCGGAATGATGCACCATTGGTGGCATTATCGAAGCCGGTATCAAGCGTGGGACAAGCCCCGGCGCGGATATAAACGATTCATGGATATCCATATCGCTTCCATGAAGGCCGGAGAAGAATATCAGCACGGATGCTGGGAAGGACATCTTCCGGAAATCGAAAAATACGCCGGAATGAAAAATTGCGGACTCTATCTTCCGCTTCAGCTCGGATGGACCGATATGCACACTTGGGGCGGGCCGAAAATGGAACCGACTTTCTTCGATGATATCGAATATGTCTGCTGTAAAATGATCGGAAACAACGCCGGGCTCTCGATGACCGGCGGATTCGATCCGAATCCCTTCCCCGCTTTTCTGGATTATGCGAAAATGATCGCGCGGTATGAAAAATTGAGATATGCCCGCTATTTCGACGAAAAGATCTGCGCCGAACTGCGCAAGCCGGGCAAAGAATTTACCCTGTATCAAAATTCCAAGGGACAGTGGGGCTTTAAGCCGGTATTTTATAAGAAACATAAAGTGCTCGGACTCGATCATTCTTCGGCAAAATGGACCGTTCAAAATGAGTTCAAGGCGCAGCCGGTTCATCTTCGTCTGGAGGTTCTGATGTCGTGCGCCCCCTGGAATGATTCCCGGCAAACGACTCTGATTAACGCCGAAAATATCAAAGATTTCAATCAGGGTAAATCGGCCGAAGGTGTTCAAATGGAACTGCTTCCGGCGGGCAAAGATCCGAATACAGGCGAACTTTCTTTATTCCTCTCCGGAAAAAATACAAAAGCTCCCCGGGACGCTTCCTGGACCTTTAAGGGAAAGAAATACGATCCGCCAATCAATCTTGGGAACAAGATGGCTCTTGGCGTTTGGATCAAAGGAGACGGACTGGGTGAACTCGTCAATTTCCGTTTGGAAAACAGCGCGTTTCATTATGGAAAATCGGATCACTTTATTAAAGCGGATTTTAACGGCTGGCGCTATTTCGAATTGATCGAATCAGAATCGTCCGCGATCAGTGAATACGTTTGGCCGAAAACAAAAGGATATTTCGTCTACTCCAACTACCGGGAAAGCGCCAATTACAAGGTGATTGATTCCTTCCAGATCTGGTTCAATAATTTGCAGGCCGGAAAAAAGTCTGAAATTCTTCTCGGTCCGGTTAAGGCGCTTGAATGCTTGCCGATTGAAATCGAAAATCCGACGATTGAAATCAATGGGCAAAAAATGATCCTTCCGGTAAAAATGAAGACGGGAATGTATCTCGAACTTTTTGAAGACGGACTTTGCAATCTCCGTGATCAGAACAGCAAACTGGTTCAGCAAGTTAAACCGGTCGGAGAGATTCCCGTATTGAAAAAGGGAGAGAATCAATTATCGTTTACCTGTGATTCGCAAAACAAGATCAGTACTCGGGTTCAGTTGACCGTTTCCGCGCAGGGAGATCCGCTGTAATTGCCGTTCGAGGAAAGGATCCCGATCCTTTTTGTGTCAACAAGCGGATTGATCAGAAACAGGGTATTTAACCATTTATTGAAAAGGGAGAAAAGATCATGAATGTATCTCGCCGTCGTTTTCTTCGATCCGCGGCTGTTTCCGCCGCTTGTGCTTCTGCGGTTCCTTTTGCCGCGCCGATTTACGCAGCGCCCCATTCTCCGCAAATAGGGGAGGGCGCCGGGAAGCCGCGATCGCTGTCCGAGGAATCCGCGGATCCGCGTCAAAAGTATTTCGACGCGTATTATTTCAAGGAGAAGCCGGGTGCGTTCCGATTCGAATACCCGTTCGACGGCGGGATTCTTCAGGAAGGAACCGGATATCCCATCCTCGGAACAGAGATCGGAAAGGATCATATCAAACGTCTGAAAGTTCATGTCGTTGTAAAAGCCTCCGGAATCGGAAATTTCAAACTGCTCGATCCCGACGGAAAGATCATTTCCACCCAATATGTTTCCGGCTGTTTTATGGGATATGTTCTTCTTCAGGATCGGATCACAGTTCTGAAAGCAACGGGAACGAAAAAAGGAAAGCCGGTGGAAATCACCTGCCGCGTGATCTGGGCGAAAAACGCTTATAAAAGGTATCGGTGCTATATCGACGATCACAGTTTTTGCTTCCGTGATATTCTTCAAAAACAGTACAAAAGTCTGTTCGATTGCTTTTATTTCGCCAAACTTCGTGAACTTCATCGGCGCTATAAGACCAAAATTGTTCTGAACTGCTTTAATTCGACGCCCGACAGAGATTTTACCCTGTCCATGTTTCCCGATAAATATAAGTCGGAATTCGAAGACAATGCTGATTGGCTGAGGGTCGCCTTTCATTCCGAGAATGAATTTCCAGGCGAACCTTATCGGGAAGCGACTCCGGAAAAGCTCGCAGCCGATTTCGATTTAACCGCGCAGCAGCTCAAACGAATCGCGGGAAAGGCGTATACTGCCGGTCTCCAGATCCACTTCGCGATGGTCCGCGCCGATTCCTATCAAGTTCTCGCCGATCGCGGAGTGAAGATTCTCCCGACCTCCGGAAGCAAAAATCCCAATACAGGAGGCAAGTATTGCGATTTCATGCTGCCGAACAATATTACCGCCTATCTGCGGGAAAATCAGGGATGGATGGATCCGGATTCCGGAATCATTTTTTATAATGGATCCATGCCGACGACTTGCGAATGGCTGCCCGTCGAACAGACCGAAGCGATACAACACCGCAAACTGGATAATCCCAAATTGAACATGCTTCTCAATATCGCCGGACATGAACAGTATTGGTGGCCTTTTTACCGCAATTATTTCCCGGATATTTTCGAACGCTGGGATTGTTCTCTCCGGCATATTACCGAACACGGATACAAACCGGTCTGGATCGAAGAGGGCTTCTTCGGCGGATGTGATTGACGGCGGGAATGCCGGATGCCGATTACCGTTTCCGCAGAAGGAAAATCGTTCTGATCGTTCCTTGCGGACTCCAATAATTATCCCTTGACCATCTATGGATTTCATTTCAGAAAAAGGAGACCCCGATCATGTTGAGAAAAGCCGTTCTTTTTAAGGTAAAACCGGAATGCGCGGCGGAATATGTGCGAAGACATAATCCCGCCCCGCCCGAAGTATTAAAGATCATTAAGGATCATGGAGTATCCAACTATTCCATCTATCTCCATGAACCGACCGGAATGCTCTTCGGCTATTTCGAATGCGAAAACGAAGCGGAACTGGAAAAGATCGGAGATTACGAAACCAGCATCAAATGGTGGAAATCGAACGCCGAGGTCCTGATCTGCGATCCTTCCGATCCGAATAAGGGAAAAGAAGAAGAACTGCGCGAAGTCTTTCACCTCGACTGATCTTCCTCCTTTCCTGATTCACTCATACTGTAAAAATATTTTTGTTTGGAACCACGGATAAACACGGATAAAATCTATATAAGGTTCGGGTCTGATATTTTTGATGAAAACTGTTTTTACCAAAAAGAGATCCGAGAAATCCGCGGTTTCAAAATCGGTTATTTACAGTTTGAATGATTCACTCATTTTTTTACATCGAACAGGATCCATCCAAGATCGAACGGATCTTCCGGTGAAAGGGAGAGCCGGTAATTTTTCCGGTTCATCGGGCGCCATCGCACCGATCCGGTTTTCAACTGGATCGAGATATCGCCCCGAAGCGGTGTAAGCTTTCCGTCGTATTCCAGATCACGGAAGGGAATCTGAACAACGGTCCGCCAAATCCCGGACTTTTTATCGTATCCCGATTTCACATTCGTTTGGGAAGGATCGTTCAGGGAGTATTTGTAATGGGAACCTGGGATCAGCCGCTGTTTTTCCAGCGTAAGATCCAGTTCCGTGAAAGGAGATTCTGAAGGGCTCTTCCCGCTTTTTACACGATCTTCCAGTATCAGATAGAAAGAGTCGGAATCATATCCGATCGCCCAGCGGACTGCGGATCTTTTCGATCCGTATTCGCAGAATTGCCAATCGAACTGTCGATTCGGATTCAGAGAACCGGATTCTGTTTCCTGCAAAAGATTCGAATCGGCTTTGATTGCCCGTATTTGAGCTCCAACCGGTTTTTGTCCGGTGTATTCCGGATAAAGATCTTCTCCTTTGCGAACTTTTTTCGCGAGATCGGGCAATTCCCTGTCCCGCAGATATTCCAGCTGCCGGACTCTCCATTCGATCAGATCGGGAAAGTATTTATATCCTTCCGCTTCGCTGTGAAATCCGAGCAGAGAATTTCTTTTGCAGTATTCGATCATTTTCCGGCTGATCGCGATTTCCCGATCCGCAATTTTTTTCATCTCTTCGAGCTGGGAGAGACAAGCCGTTCCTTTGCTCCGGAAGGCTTTTT
>JAUNSU010000226.1 GCA_030539035.1 Planctomycetia bacterium | reverse complement strand
ACCTTGTTCCCCTCTCTGATTTTGTTCAGATTCTTGGGACCACTTTAATGTTCTTTTTCACGTGTGATTTTAAGACCGTCCAATTTCCGGCTGTTGCCTAATCGCCATAAAGCATTCCGGCTTCCGGTAAGATCATGGCCATTTTTTCCTAAAAGATCAGAAATTTCAGAAAAGTATTCCCTTTCTTGCAGTGCTTGAATTTTCAGAACACCCGTTTTTCCCAATGCGATTTTGAGTATACTCTGGGGGTTGAGAGCTTTAAGATTTTCCCATTGCAGGCGGAACCACTCTTTCGGTTTCAAAGAATTCCATTTGTTTTCAGTGAAAACATCGGTTCCCATGGATGAGTCGTGATCAAAAATGGAAAATCCCTCCTGCTCACAAAGGAGGGAACAATGCTTTCTGGAAACCAACTTGCTGAGAAAAAATTCCGGCGAATCTTTATCGGAGTCCTGTTTCATAAACCCGTAATTAAGATCATTGCGGCTTTCCGGCACATTCCGTCCGACAGTAATCATTGAATTCGCATATAAATACCGGTAAAAAGTTTTTGTTCCGTCTGTGATTTCGAGTATCAGTTTATGAACACTGCCAGAATCGGGATTGAGTTTGAAATCAATTGGAGAGAGAAAACATTGAAAAAGATCTTTCTGGTTTTCTTTGTTTTCAGGTTTTTTTTCATTTTTGGATTTGGGACTGGAGATTCCTTCTACCATATTGATTATGGCTTGATTGTCTCCCCGTATGATCACCTTATCAAATTCGGCCCAATCGAGCCCTTCGGTATTGATGATATTTTGTCCCGAAGATTCGATCACAATTTCTCTTTGCTTTTGGCTTGAATTTTCTTCGGGAATGACCAAGTCGATAGAAGTTTTATAGCGAAATTTAACGAGTTGGCCTTCACGCATTTCATCGAAAATGGCTTCGAATCTGATACTGAAAACGGCGTTTCCGGCAAAATTCCGAGGCGGTTTCACGGAAAGGGGCTCATCGAATTTCCAACTTCGCATGGATTGAACGCCTTGAGAAGGATCTTGAATCTGTTCCTCTACTTTCGGGTCCTGTTTCCAATGTCCTTGTTCAAGTCTTTGATCAAGTTCGATGCGGATTTCAGGTTTGCTTTGATGAGGAGAATATAAAATAAAGCGCGGAGTCAGTTCGGCGTTTGTTCGCAGTATTCCCCTCCATTCCACTTGAAGAAGAATGAACGGATTTACTGAAGAGGTATTATGTTCCATTTATTCAAGCCTTTCCATAAAAATCGGATTCTTTGTTTTACTCTGTTTGACGCAGGGCGATCGACATGATTTTCGCGTTGTATACAAATGCCCCAAATGTTAAAAAGAGAAATAATATTCCCAATGCGTATCCGTAAGAGGTTGGAGAAATCAGAATCCAGGCGAGCAGAATATCGAGGACCGTATAGAAAACGAGAATAACCGCGTTAATCCGGTTGGAATTTTTTGCTGTCATTACCATTAAAAACTTGATGGTAAAAACAGGCAGCAGAAGGACGGCAAGAATCCAGCCGAACAGACGGTTCAAATTGGCCTGGGCACTTCCGTTTGCTTTGAAGAGATTTTTCGCCCCACCTTTAATTGTATTGAACAGATCCGTACTTTCCGGAGAGTCGCTGACGTAGGTTTTATCCGCCAGATCCGTTTTTACAGCGACATCGACCAATGTATAATGAACACGAAGCGTTGCTTTCTCATCGACCGTTTCAAATCGCTCAACTGTTCCATAAAGAACGAGATCACTCGCTTTTCCAAATTCGAGAGCTTCCTGCCGATCGTTGGACCGGTATTGTTCCATGTTCAGAAGATTACGCGCTTTATCAAAAAGTGATTTGTCCTGAAGCTCAAATGTTCCCGAAGAGAGAATGGTGTTGTGAACCGCGTCCGAAAAGAGATTGCCGGTATCTCCTGCAAAGGGAAAAATCGCCAATGTTTTTTTTGAACCGCGATGTTCAAGAAGCGTCTTGAGAATGCTTTTGGACGCATCGGCCGCCAATGCCTGCCGCTTTGAATCGGGAACGGTTCTTTGCGGCCGATATTGTATCCACGCCGTCCAAAGTGAATATACAAATATTACCAAACAGATTTCACTCTTGTAGTTTTTACACAGCAATGTCCATAATAAACTTTTGTGCATAATACCGCTTTTTGGTTGTTTTTCCGGATTTTCGTCCATAGATCTATTCTTATGATAATTATTGTACAAACCTGTATTTTAGTACACTTATGGTTTGCAGGTTTTAACTTATCTGTACAGAACACCAATATTAGCAGACTGCTTTGAATGGTGAATATTGGAGAAATTCTTTTACTTTTTTTAAAAAAAAGAGTCTTTTGACAAGATTTTTTATAATTGAACCAGATAAACGTGTGAGATATTCAAAAATAAACGGTTTATTCAATCAGAAATTCCATGATCATAAAGCAAAAATAAGGCTTAAAAGGAATCCTCGATTCCTTTTAAGCCCTGTTCTGCTCAATCCGACGCGAAATTTTATTTCAAATGCAGATGATCAGTCAATCACAATCTCAACCTCATACCAGAGCGTCTTATACTGCGGACCGATCTCTATCTCCGCGTTTTCCCAGTCCAACCGCTTCGCCGGTATGCTCTTCATCACCCTTCCGTTCTCGTCCAACGGCTTTAAATAGATCCGGACATTCTCCGGAACCGGGAAAATGATCTTCGCCGATACCCCTTCCACTAAAACCGGGGCTCCGCCCGCCGATCGGCAATAGGTGATCTTCTCGTTCATAAGATCCTTCATCTTCTCAATCGGAACGTCCGTAAGCTGGTCCTGTTTCAGATCCTGATCTCCCTTCTGATAAACACGCAGCTTCATGTTCGTGTTCCGCGCAAGCCCTGTCGCCGAAATCAGCCAGCGATTCTC
>JAUNSU010000225.1 GCA_030539035.1 Planctomycetia bacterium | reverse complement strand
TATTATTACCGGTCAGCTTCTTATTGCCGACGGCGGCTACGATAATCGCGGCTGAGAAAAGGGATCGGGAGGGCCGCGATTGGAAATCCGGACAATAAAATTACGGCAACCAAGCGGACATTTCGGGGATATCTGGACGAGACGGCACTCTGGAACAGGGTCCTTTCGGTCGAAGAGATCCGTGATATGAACAAGTCAACAACGAACGAAATTGCCGATACAGGCAAGAAAAAAGAGAGAAAAGAGACCGGGAGTAAAATTTGCCGGGACACACACAAAGTAACGCACACAAACAATATAGATAAACTTATTACTTGGGTTCCTTTTTCTTTAACCAGCGGCGAAGCCGCATACGGAGGGCGGTCATCTTGGCCGCCCCGAGCGATGTAAATACCCTAAGATCGCAGTGGAGCCTCCTCGGATGGATTCAAACGAACACGGGTCGAACCACGGCGAAATAGGCGGTTTTTCATTATTCGATGTTTTATTCAAGTACTGGCGGACGAGACGTCCGCGTTCCAGTCCTGTCTTTCCCGGTATTCAATATTTTTCACCGCTTCCCCGGGTTAATGGGAGATTAACTTTTTTAGAGATTTCAACCCTATTTTTGCACTGCCCTTTCAGGGCGCTTTGTATCGTTGGTCGTTGACCCCGGGTTTACGGATCCCCAACAGCAGCGCGCTGTAAGCGCAGTGCAAAAAAAACAACCGGTAGATCAGCGACCAACGGGAGCGGTGCTTCGACAACCGCGCGGAAGCGCGAACTGGGAGCGGCGCCTCACCGCCAGCCCGTAGGATTTGGACACAATATCGAAAACAGATTATAGGTATTTGGTCGAAAGACCAGCATCGAAGATGCGACACCATGCATAACCCCATGCGCAAGCATGGGGTAGAGACCTCACAATCCAAGAACATCGAAGATGCGGCACAATATAAAAGAGTAAAACAAAGATCCTTTGAAAAGAGTTCGAATCACAACGGTTTTAGGGATTTAACATCACTCGGGGCGGCCGGGACGACCGCCCTCCGGATGCGACTTCGTCGCTGTCTTTTCGGTATCGATGTTTTCTCTGCTTCCCCGGTTTAATGGGAGATTAGCTTTTTTATAATTTCAACTCTATTACAGAGCGCCGGCGGGGCCGCCGTGGATAAGCGAGGACGCTTATCCCTCCCAGCGCTCGGGCTCCACCCGTGTTCCCAAATCGATATCTTCACCGCTTCCCCGGTTTAATGGGAGATTGCGTTTTTTAAAAACTCCACGTCTATCACAGAGCGCCGACTTCGTCGCCGGGTGGGCGAGGACGCCCACCGTCCCAGCGTTCGGGTTCCAGCCTTACACAAAAATTCTTGTTTTCTCCGCTTCCCCGGTCTCACAAAAAACATTGCTTTTTCAAAGACCCATCCGTGTTTATCCGTGAATATCCGTGGTTTCAATATCTGCGATTGCGTTCCAATCTTACACAAAAATCTTTGTTTTTCACCGCTTCCCCGGTCTCACAAAAAACATTGTTTCTTCAAAGATCCATCCGTGGTTATCCGTGAATATCCGTGGTTAAAAAAGACGCTGGGACTTCTGGAACGACTGGGACTACAGGATCCACGATTTTCGGAAATTCACATCGATCCGGGACAACCGTCCTCCGTGATATACAGCTTCGCCGCCGGTCCCCCGCTAATCCCTAAACACAATCACTCATATCATTCCCTAATTCCGTTCGCTGCCGCTCACTTCATTACGGACTGGCGCCTCCCCACCGGCCGCAGCTCACTCATCTCTGATTCTCCTCTATTGACAGGGATCTCTCGTTTAGGGTATAATAGAGTGTCGGTGTTTTTTTATTTCGAAATAATCCTCCGGAAAATTCACTTGGAGTTATGAAAATGAGTACTGAACGAGTAAAATTCCTTGCTAATATTTTGCTCTTTCTGGCCGTTCTCGCAGGAATCGGGATTTCAAATCCGATATTCGCGGCGGTTCCGAAAAAGAAAGCCCCGCAAAAGCCGGATCCGACTCCATCGGTAACACATCTTCTTCCGCAATTTCGTAAAGAAGGAATGAAATCAGTTCGTGAAATCATCTTCGCCGTTCGCAAGCCGGGAACCGATGTTCATTATTACGCGAATTTCGGCTATTATGCCGGAAATGAAAATCAGTACCCTTTTCATCCGCACGGCGGAGGTGCCCTGCGTGCATTGAATCTCGACACAAAAAAGATTCGGACAATCTACGAGGAAAAGAAAGGATCTGTTCGCGACCCGATCCTTCATTACAGCGGGAAAAAGATTCTTTTCTCCTTGCTGAAAGAGGGAACCGATTCTTATAATCTTTACGAGATCAATCTGGACGGATCCGGGCTCCGGCAGATCACCTTCGGCGATCGTGATGATATCGAACCCTGTTATTTGCCGAACGGCGATATTCTCTTTTGTTCTACCCGGAGTAATCGATACGTTCAATGCTGGTTGACTCATGTCGCGACCATTCACCGCTGCGGTCCGAACGGCGAAAATATTCGCCCGCTTTCAGCGAATGTCGAAATGGACAGCACTCCCTGGGTACTGGACTCAGGCCAAATCATGTACACGCGCTGGGAATATGTCGACCGGTCCCAGGTTACTTACCATCATCTCTGGACCATGAATCCGGACAGGACCCGTCAGATGGTCCTTTTCGGCAATCAGTTCAAAGAGAAGGGAATGCTCTTTATCGACGCCAAAACGATCCTGAACTCACGGAAGATCGTAATGACCGTTTCGCCCTATCACGGACGTCCGGAGCATTACGGCCGAATCGCGGTGATCGATCCCCAGCTCGGTCCCGACGATTTTTCCGCGGTGCAGTTTATTTCCAAGAAATATGATCATTCCGATCCCTGGGCCTTTTCCGAATCGGAATTCATGGCCGCAAAAAAGAACGCGCTCG
>JAUNSU010000224.1 GCA_030539035.1 Planctomycetia bacterium | reverse complement strand
GGGATATGACCCCGCCCTGCGGCGTTCCCTGGTGCGGTCGAGTCTTGGTCGTTCGTCCCTGCTCGTCCTTTTCGATGATCGGCGTCGTCAACCACATGCGGATCAGGTGTAATACCGTTCTGTCTGCAATGCGCATTTCCACCGCTTTCATCAATTTATCGTGCGGAATTGAGTCAAAATAACCTTTGAGATCTGCATCGTAAACCGTAGTTCTCCCCATTTTAAGATTCTTCTCAATTTCATCCAGCGCCTGGTGCGCCGAACGACCTGGTCGGAACCCATAGGAACAGTCAAGGAAGTCCTGCTCAAAAATCGGTTCGAGAATCAACAGGGTCGCCTGTTGAACGATCCGATCCTTTATCGTAGGGATTCCAAGCGGTCTCGTTTTGCCGTTTCCCTTGGGAATGTGGACTCTTTTAACCGGCTCCGGACGGTAAGTTTTCGACTTCAGTTCCTTTTGAATCTCAAGCAGAAGAGCCCCTGGGCCCGTCTTTTTGATCTCATCAAGGGTCTTTCGGTCTATTCCCGGACCGCCATCGTTCCGAAGAACGATATTCCAAGCCGATGTTAAGACATCGAGCCGATAAATCCGATCATACAGAGCGTAAAATCGAAATTTCGGTTCCCGTTTGGCCTTTTCAGCCAGTTTTCGCCTCAGTTCAGAGACTTTCGGTAAAACAGGTTTACCCTTATCAAAATGATAAAGGCTCTCTTTTACTTCTTCCGTAGTAGGATTCTTTTCCAAGCGGATCTCCTTAAAATTTAGCGTCAACAATACATCAATTAGAGGTCCTTCGCTCGACCGGCATTACCCGGCGTCATCACTACTATGACCTCGTCCGACTTCCTTAACAGTCCCATTCCGGTTATGCGTTCCCGTTTAGGGTTGGTTTCGTCTTGCTTTATTCCGCCGACTCTCCCGCTGTTAAGGATCTCCTATGTTCCTGATTAAACTTTCTGCACCCGCTGCTCCGCATCACCCCGAATCGCCCCTCAAATGCACTTGCTTGTTGCTTCTTTAAGGATAGTAGACTTCGCCTCATCCGGAGGGTTGGTCGCGATCAATACGTGTAACGAGGCCAAATGGATTCACTTTCGTTGCGGCTGGCGCATTTGTTCAGACGAATCCCACCCCTGTCGGTTCCCGGCAAAAGCGTCGTCGAACTACATGGTAAACAAGCTATTACATGGTAAACTCCTTTCAGTTTACGAGTCTAATCAAACTTCATAGCGATACCGGATGTTCACGGATGACCACGGATGGGTTTTTGAAAAAGCAATGTTTTTTGAGAAGACCGGGGAAGCAGAAAGGGAATTGATTTTGGAAAAAAGTTCGAGTTCGAGTGCAGATTTTGAAACCACGGATGTTCACGGATGACCACGGATGGGCTTTTGAAAAAGCAATGTTTTTTGAGAAGACCGAGGAAGCAGAAAGGGGATTGATTTTGGAACACGGTTTGCGCCCGAGCGCTGGGATGGTGCCCGTCCCGGGCACCCGGCGGCAAAGCCGCCGTCTCTGTAAACGGGTACAAATTTTAAATGAGATAAACACCCAAAAGACCAAACAATGCTATTACTTTACCCGGTTGTAATAACCGGAAATCGGCGCCCTGGGGCAACGGTTCCCAAAAAGCAGCGCGCTGTAAGCGCAGTGCAAAAAGAACGAAGGACACAGAAAAGAGTTCGAACCCGTCCGCACGGATGACGAGGAGGGGACAAAGGGGACACTGAGGACAAAGGGATCAACCCCGTTCACCAGTCGCCAATGTCCCCTATGTCCCCATCGTCCCCTGATTACGGGCGACTTTCATTAGGGAATCAACATCGCTCGGTTGGGTGGTTCAGCCCTTATTCGAATCACTGCGGTTTTTAGAGATTCCAACTCTTCGACCACGACGGCTCCGCCGCCGCGAGGGCGAGGACGCCCACGGTCCCAGCGCTCGGGTTCGAACCGTGTTCCCAAAGCAATATTTTTCTCCGCTTCCCCGGGTTAATCGGTGATTAGCTTTTTTAAAGATTTTTACCACATCGCAGAAACGGCGGCTCCGCCGCCGGGGATAAGCGAGGACGCTTACCCCTCCCAGCGCTTGGGCTCAAACCGTGTTCCGGGATTTTTGTTTTTTCCTGCTTCCCCGGATTAATGGGAGATTGCATTTTTTTCTAAACACCGCGTCTATCACAGAGACGGCGGCGGGGCCGCCGGGGATAAGCGAGGACGCTTACCCCTCCCAGCGCTCGGATTCCAACCGGGTTCGGGATTCTTTATTTTTCTCAGCTTCCCCGGGTTAATTGGTGATTAGCTTTTTTATAGATTTTTACCACATCGCAGAACGGCAGCGGAGCCGTCGGTTCCTCGCTAAACGCTAATCACGGATTTTTATTCCCTAATTTCGTTCGTTGCCGCTCACTCCATTACGGGCTTGCGATTCAATCTGAACTCTTCACTTCCGGCGCCGCGTCTCCCCGCTAAACACTAAACGCTAATCCCTGTTCCCTGTTCTGTCTGCGGCGTTTTCAGTTCTGTCCGTATTTTTCGGTGATCTTTTCCAAAAAAATCGCGGCGGCCGGCGAAAAGACCTGATATTTTTTCCAAACAATATCAAGTCCGCTTTCCAGAAGAGGCGAAAAAGGCCGAAAGCAAAGGGAACGGTTCCCGGTAACGTTCACCAGTTTGTCAATGGTAATCGCACAACCGAGCCCTGATTCCACCAGGATCGCCGCATTGTATATCAAATTGTATGTCGCAACAACATTCAACTTTTCCAGATTGCTGCCGAACCAGTTTTGATAGGGATTGCCTACCCGTTCCTGCCGTATCATATATCGGGAAACAATCAGAGAAACATCCAGCAGATCTTCCGGGGCAATCGCTTTTTTCCCGCTCAGGGGATGATCTTTGCGCAAAACGATTCCCCAGACATCTTTGTCCGGAAGACTGACACTGTT
>JAUNSU010000008.1 GCA_030539035.1 Planctomycetia bacterium | reverse complement strand
TTATATTGATTTCATCCGTGTTTATCCGTGTCATCCGTGGTTCCAAACAAAAATACTTTTACAGTATGAGTAATACAGGATTATTTTCTCTGTTCAAGGGCCGAACGAAGTTCGTCCGGCGTGATCAATCCATCGCCGTTCAAATCCAATCGGCCGAAGAACGCGATCGAATTGGTCGTAAGAGGAACCGCAAATTCGTAAAGCGAGAGTTGGCCGTCTCCATTTTTATCTTTGAGAATAAACCAGCCGGGAATACCGGCGAGCTGTTCCGGAGAAACGGTGTATTCCCGTTCCGCAGAAGCGGCGGCCTGATTCAACAGAGTCGTGATTCGATCACTTCCTGCTCCCGGTTTATTCATCATACTGTTAAATTCCGATTCTGTAAGATCCGCGAGTTTTTTGGCGGCTGCCGGGGCCGGTGCTTCTTTTACTTTGGCCGATAAGGGATGGATCTTGATCCCTTTGGCTGGATCCACTTTATGCTGCTGGCTTGCGGCGACAGGCGGTTCAGGACTGAAGATCGTTCGACTCTTCGCGTATCGGGCAAGATAAAACAGCAGTTCCGGTTCCTTGATATTGAAATCGCCGTCCAGATCAACCGACTGGATCCCCGGGTAATCGGTCAATTCGTTCTGTTGAAGGATGCCGTCGCCGTTAAGATCATTTTTCAGGAAAAAATATCGAACAAAACGGCGCAATTTCAACGGAGCGTCCTCCGCAAGAGAACTGTCGTGTCTGTCCATGGAATCATAATAGAAATGATCCGGATCCGTTTCCGAATGATCGACCGGATCAACAGGATCTTCCGAAACAGAGAAATCCGGGACCGATCCCTGCTTCATCAGTTTATCGATCGCTTTTTTGAGCTGATCTTCCGTAAGCGGTTCGGGCGGCAAGGCCGGGCTCGCTCCCTTTGCGCCGGGAACGACCTTTTTGGCAGCGGTACTTTTTTTACGTGATTTTTTCTTTGCCGGTGCTTTCGCAGCGGAAAAGCCGACCGCACTCAGCATAAAAAAGATCAGGCAAAGTAAAATGATATTTTTCTTCATGGTTTTTCTTGTTTTTTTCATGATTTCGAAGACTCTGATTTATCCAAAACAGGGTCGGAATCACGCCTTCCATTAAACAATATAATGGATCAGGGAGATTTTTCAACCGAAAAATCGATTCAGAGGGGAAAAATGGATAAAATAGTTCTCCCGGACTCGGAAATTAACGAATTCCCCTCCCAAAGCATCGGATTTTATTTTTTTCTTTCGCCAAAAGGATCATGGACTTGATTTTCAAAATACTTTCCGGTAAAATTTGAAGAACGGGTTTTAAAGGCAGGAAAGTTCCCGATGAAAGACGATGATCTCCCGGGTTTGAACTTTCCTGTCGACATTCACTCAAGAACCACTAAAGAAAAAGAGGTATTGTTAATGAAGCGGGTATTATTGACAGCAGTGATGGGCGCTTTCTTGATCGGATCCATTTCCAATCTTTATGCGGTTGGAACCATGGTATCCCCGAAAAACGAAAATGAATGCTATGGGTACACGGATTCTCCGCAGCAGCCTTGGAGTAAATATCGGGTCCATGATCCGTCCCGTCCGATCCCGAAAAAGATCGCCGTCAAACCGATCAAAGATTTTCCGGCTCCTCCGGCTGACGCGATCGTTCTCTTCGACGGATCCAATATGGACGCCTGGAAACCGAATCAATGGAAACTCGTTGACAAAACCATGGAATGTGTCTCCGGAGCCGTTTCCACCAAACAGGATTTCGGTGCGTTCCAGCTCCATTTGGAATGGAAGAGTCCCGCGAATTTTGTCGGTCCCTGGGGAAATCAGGGAAATAATGGCGTTCTCCTTCACGGAGTATACGAAATTCAGGTCTTCGATTCCAATAAGATTAATAATTATCCGGACGGATCCTGCGGTTCGATTTATGGACAAACCCCGCCGTTGGTCAATGTCTGTCTTCCCGCCGGGAATTGGCAGTCTTACGATATTTTCTTTACTCCTCCCGTCTTCGAAGGAGATAAAGTTGTTCAAAAACCGCGTGTTACCATTCTCCAGAATGGAATCCTGATCCAGAATAATCAGGACATTTACGGGATCACTCATCATTTCAAACTTCCGGATCCCTATCCGAAAGCGCCTAAAGGTCCGATCACGTTCAGCGGACACGGCTGCCCGGTTCAATTCCGCAATGTCTGGATTCGCCCTCTGGACTGAATCTCATATTGATTATTTCCTATGATGGATTATACTTTTCATTGAATTGAGATTGACAACCATTTTACCGAAAAGAAATAGGATGAAAAAGCTGTTCCTCAAAAAAATCGCGGAAAAATCGATCAAAGTCGGAATCCTTGGCTTGGGATATGTAGGACTTCCCCTGATCCGGGCCTTTATTAACGGCGGATATTCCGTAATCGGATTCGATGTCGATTCCAAAAAGATCAAAGCGCTTCAGGAGGGACGCAGCTATATTTCTCACATTCCTTCCGATTGGATCGCAAACTGGATCGCGCTGCAGAGATTCGAAGCGACCGACGATCTTGCCCGGCTGGGAGAAGCGGACGCGATATTGATCTGTGTTCCCACCCCATTGAACGAAAGCCGGGATCCGGATCTGATCTACGTGGAGAATTCTACAAGGGCCATCGCGAAAACCTTGCGTAAAGGACAGCTCATCGTTCTGGAAAGTACAACCTATCCGGGAACGACGCGAACGATCATGCTCCCGATTCTGGAAGAGTCGGGACTCAAGGCGGGCAAAGATTTTTATCTCGCCTACAGTCCGGAACGGGAAGATCCCGGGAATTCTGATTTTTCCGCCGCGGGAATTCCCAAGCTCGTCGGCGGTCTTGATCCGATCAGCGGTGAACTTGCGGTTGCCCTTTACGAAAAAGCGATCGTCAAGATCATTCCAGTCTCTTCCTGCGAAGTCGCCGAAGCGGCTAAAATCGTTGAAAACACCTATCGATCGATCAATATCGCAATGGTCAATGAATTGAAAGTGATCTTCGATCAAATGGGAATCGACATCTGGGAAGTGATCGACGCGGCAAAGACCAAGCCGTTCGGATATCAGGCATTCTATCCGGGGCCGGGTCTTGGCGGACACTGCATCCCGATCGATCCGTTCTATCTCAGCTGGATCGCGCGAAAATACGGGATCCCGACCCGATTTATCGAGTTGGCCGGACAAATCAATACGAATATGCCCCGATACGTTGTCCAGAAAGTAATGGAATCACTCAATGAACAGGGGAAAGCGGTTAAAGGAGCCAAAATCGCCCTGCTCGGCGCCGCTTATAAAAAAGATGTGGACGATCCCCGGGAAAGCCCTTCTTTCGAACTGATCTCGCTTTTACTTCAATATGGAGCGGATCTCACTTATAATGATCCTTATATTCAGGAACTTCCGAAAATGAGAAGCTGGTCCCATATTCCGCCGATGAAGAGTATTCCCCTTTCTGCGGATTATCTTCAGGCGCAGGATTGCATTATCATCGCAACCGATCATTCCGCGTATGATTACGAGTTCATCGTGAACAATTCCAAACTCGTAATTGATACCCGTAATGCGGCGAAAGAGGTCAAAAACCATCGGGACCGCATCCGCAAAGCCTGATCCTCAAAGATATTTCAGCATATTCTTATGCAGTTCCGGAGTCGCCGCCGCAAGAAATGGCGGAGAAGAAAGATCGAACGGCTTCCCGGTCGATCCGGTAATTACCCCGCCTGCTTCCTGAACCAGAAGAACTCCGGCGGCAACGTCCCATGCGTGTGTTGCGTGATTATACTGGGCATCAAAGCGGCCCGACGCAATATACGCAAGATTCAACGCGGTCGATCCTGTTCGGCGCATCGCCTGAACATGCGGCGCGAGCTTTATAAATGTGATCATGTCCGGAGCCTGATCGTTCACCGTTGTCGGAAAGGAAAAAGAGATGAGCGCTTTTTCCGACGTTTGGACTTGACTGACCCGAATCGGCCGATCATTCAACCAGGCCCCTTTTCCTTTGGCCGCGGTAAAGCATTCCTTCGTAATGGGATTATAAACGACACCGCAGATCAGTTCCGATCCCCGGGCCAGGGCAATGGACGGTCCGAAATGCGGAACCTGATGAACGAAGTTGGTTGTTCCGTCCAGCGGATCCACGATCCATGTAAACGGACGATCCGCCGGCGCATTTTTTCCGCATTCCTGTTCCGACAGATGATTTCCGATCGCCTCCTCGCCAATAAAAGCATGATCCGGATAAGCGGTCAAAAGGATCTCTTCAATCATCTTTTGGGAAGCTTCATCGGCTTCGGTTACCAGATCCGCGGGATGTTTTTCCCGAACAGAAACCTTTCCCAATTTTTCCGCCAAAAGTGCTCCAGCTTTTTGGGCCGCTTGCCGGGCAACATCAAGATATTCCAACGGATCCATTTTTCCCCTTATCGATCGTACTGTTTTTGAAAGTCGGAATTTCTGTTCGATCTGAAAACAAAAGATCGTTTTTACCGAACAGAAAGCATAAGAATTGGTCAATCGGAATCAGGGACGTCTTTCCAAAGCACTGTCCGCTTCCTTGATCTCCTTGGCCGTTAAAGTTTTATACTGAATGTCCTTGATCAGTCCGTCCGATTCCCAAGTCGAAAAACCAAGCGGCTTGGTGGATTCAACTTCCAGACGCAATGTCCAGGAACTTTCACCCACTTCCTGGGTAATTACCTCTTTATCGTCGATCCAGACTTGGACAACCTTATTCGTGGTCCGAATCCGAAACTGATACCATTTTTTATTGACGAATTCAAAATAAGAGGAAGAGGAATTTTCCGAAGCGTCCATTCCATCGATCGAAGAGAGTCCAATCATGGTTCCTCCCCATCCGCCGTTAATAAAAGTACAAAACCCACCGCCGACCGGAAATGTCAACGCGGCAAAAAAATCAAGTCCCTTTGTTCGCATCGCCTTATATTGAATCTCGTAATTCGAATTGGGGAAAGCCTGTGTTCCCGCATAATGAATCGCGGTCGCCAACTTCCCTTTTTCCAAAAGGATTGATCCGTTTTCCACCGCGATCTTTCCGGATCCATAGTTCTCACAGCTTTCCCATCCGTTCAGTGTTTTTCCGTCAAAAAGGGAAAGCCAATGATTTTCCTGCGCAAAAAGCGAATTCGCACAAGTAAACAGGCTCATACAGACCGCAAAGAAAACAAAATGGATCAATGTTCTGGTTTTCATAAAATTCCTCTGCTTGCAAAGAATGGTTGCTTTCGGACAGGATCTCACTTTACTACGGAATAATCAAGCAGGATCGTTGTCGATTGATAGACAATCGCCCCTTCATTATTTTTTTCAATCGTATTTTCCCGGACGATATTGCCCGGAACCCCTTCCGAATGAAGCGTATTGGCGACTGCAGTACAGTCCCCTTTGTGTGTTGTTGTTTTTGATCGATAAGTGGAAAGATCTTTCCCCAAAAAAAGGTGGGCGGATGTCTTCTGAACATTCATGGTCGATTGACTGATGATCTGTTCCGTTTTATTCGGATCCAAGTCCGAAAGAAGGGAAGTTCTTTTGACCTCTTTCTGAATGATATAAGGCGCGATCACTGGAGAGTAGTAAAGAGTGGTCTCCTCTTTCCACTGCGGGGTCGTTCGGCTGATCCGCCGTAATTGACAGGGAATGATCTTGCGATTGACAACGACGTTGCAGGGCGACAGTTCCTGAACAATCCGATTCGATTCGATGGGAGTTCCCCAAAAATCGTATTTGATCTCTTCCGGCAAATTAACGTGGTCCATCCCTCCCATCTTGATGATCACTTCCCGGCTCAAAGTATATCCGTCGTCCTCAACGCTCTTGAGCGTCAGCTTTGTTTCCGTAATGCTTTTCAGCGCTTTTCCATTTTGAAAAGTCGTTCCCGCCGTTTGTGTTCGGCACCAGCTCCCGGGAAGGAATCGCGCCCAGGGCGATTGAAATTCGGTAAGATCCAAGCAGACTCCCCGATTTTCCGTAATTGTCGGAAAAGCAGTTGCATTATCCGGGGACGTTCCCAAAAGAGGATCCCTTCGGCGCCTCTTGGGAAACGCACTCCTTCTCTCTACGGCAACAGGAACCGTTCCGTTTACTTCCGATTCCAGAGATTCTTCCGCAGGCGGCTTCTTCTCCGATTTTCGGAGACGATTGAAAATCGATCCGGTAAAATAGGTTGGCGCCCGATCCGCTCCGCGTACGGTTGGTTCCGATTTTTCATTACTCAAAACCGTATTGAAAAGATGAATGAAAAGGACCGCTCCCAAGAATAAAAACAGCAAGAGGATCTTCGTTTTCAGGACAAAGAACTTCCCGCGCGATCCGGTATCGAATCGCTTTTTCTTCTTTTCGCAAGATCGCGGGATATCTGTTCTCATTCTTTGATTGCCCTGTTAAGAAATGATTTTTTCCTCTTGCGGTCCCGGCTCCGATGTATTGGAACAGGACTCGAATATTTCCGCAAGATTTCCATCGTACATGGGTGAAATGGAACGCAGATCGATCAAAATCTCTTTCTCCTGGAATCGAACTTTCAAGGCGGGATTTCGCGATTCAAGAAAGCTCGCAAACTGCTCCGCCGTTTTCTCTTTTGGCGTAATATGAAGAACGATCGAAGGAACCCGTCCGCTGCAAGGCTCATCCCGCAATACGGATTCTCCCTTCTCGAACCGAACCTGATCAATAAGGGAACATGCGGAAAGCTGGGGAATCAGACGCTCCGCTCGATTCTCCAGATTTTCAACCGAGGTTGTAATCCTTTGCAATACGGGAATATTGGAAAACGCAATATCAGGATCGGAATAAAGATCCAACGTTCGCTGAAGTCCGGCCAGATCGACCCGATGCGGTGCGAAAAGAGCCGCCATTCGACTTATACGAATTACCTCAATCGCCCGTTTGCTTCCGACAAGAATCCCGCAGTTCGGACCACCGATCAATTGACCGCCGCCGCAAAGGACAAGATCGTATCCTGATCGCACATAATCCCCAAGCGGAGGAACATGATCGATCATACAGGAAGAAAGATCCGTCAAGGGAACCAAATCGATATCGGCGATACAGGGAATCCAGCGAAGCCCCATACTTTCCCGAACGACTTTCAATCCGTTTTTATCTAATGAAGGCAGAAGGTTTTCTGTGATAGAAAACCAGATCAATCCGGTTTTATCACTCATACGGGTGATGTAGTCTTCCGGAAGAACACGATTACCCGCTCCTGTTTCCTTCCAACGGGAAGCCAACAGCCGAAAAATGTTTTCCAGCCGAAGACCGGATCGATCTTCGTAAAGATCACGACGGGCAATGAGAATATGCTGAGGTGTTCCAAACGCATGGATTACCGCCAATTTTGCGTGCAATGGATCGGAAAAGAGTATCGCGTCCTCGCTTCCGGCAAGTCGGGCGATCTGCTCCTCCGCTGCTCGTGCTTTTAAGGAGAGAGTATCATCTATCGCAAGGAGCATATTCTCCACAACCGGACTCGCGAAAGAATAATCCGTTTCTTTCAAAAGAATTCCCCGTCCGTCCAGTACAAAGAGAGGATTTTCTTTTTCCACAATTTGCAGACGGGCAACGATCTTTTCAATCATCTCGGAGATCCCGGGCATCCGCCGTTCCGAAGCGGCCGAAAGCATCTCGCCCGAAATATCATCGTAAACCCCCTTAACCGTTGCCAATACCGATGCCGGCTGAAGCCGTTCCATAAAAGGCTTCAATTTTGGCGACGAAAGGATCTCGTTTACATATGGGATCGTCGAAAAAAACGATTTAAACAATGCTTTTCCCCTTTGTCGAAAATGCTGTTTTATCCGTATTGTTAAAATAGGGAACTTCCTTGGTCCGCAAACATTGAGATTATAAGGCGTTTTTAAAATAAAGACAATATCTATTATACGAAAAAGTTCGGAAATTCCTGAAAATCGATATATTTTATACAATATATTATCTAAAACAACGTATGACCCGGATCTCATGCCTTAAAACAGGAAAAATTTTTTACCCCCCTTGTCGAAAGATCGTTCCGTAATATAATGCTCTATATCTTGTGGAAATCGTATAGGTATTTCCATTAGAAAGTCTGTAAAGGCGAGAGTTTATTTAGAGAAATATGGGGATGTAGCTCAATTGGTTAGAGTACTGGACTGTCGATCCAGTGGTTGCGGGTTCGATTCCCGTCGTCCTCGCTTTAATGCGAAAAGTCGTTAATTTTCCAAAATTAACGGCTTTTTTTCTATCCGGACAGGAATTTTGATGAATCCGAAAAACGTATTGAGTCCCGTTTCAGATGGGCCGGTTTCCCGGTCGATCCGCCATGAAAATATTACTGTCGAAGGATATTCCCGCGCCGCCGTTCAAACTTATTGGCGTATTCCGGAATTTCGACTCGGATTTGATCTCGGCTGGCAGCCCTGGGAATTTATGGGAACCCCCAACTGGTTCATTTCTCATACCCATATGGATCATACTCTCGCGTTGCCTGCTTATGTTGCCCGGCGCCGGATGATGAAAATGGATCCCCCCAATATCTTTGTTCCCGCCTCCAAAGTGGGTGAAGTGCGCCAGCTTCTTGCCATTTTTTCCCGGCTGGATCGCGGACACCTTCCTTGCAATATCGTCGGAATGGAACCGGGAGATTCCGTGGAACTTTCCAAAGAACTGGTCGTTTCCGCAATACAAACCTTTCATACGATCACCTCAATCGGTTTTATCGTATGGGAACGGCGCAAAAAACTCAAACCGGAATATCTTTCTCTTTCCGGTCCGGAAATTCGGGAACTGAACCTTTCCGGGGTTCCAATTACGGATGAGATCCGGATCCCCAAAGTCGCTTATCTCGGCGACAGTACACACGTCGGGCTGGATCGAAATCCAGATCTTTACCGAACAGAGGTTCTGATTCTTGAGATGACCTTCGTTGCCCCCAACCACCGCCGGGAAGCGATCAATAAACATGGACACTTCCATTTGGATGATCTTGTAGAACGAAAATCATTATTTCAAAATAAAAAGATTATCGCTTCCCATTTCAGCACAAGATACACAAATCAACAAATTGAGCAGACTGTTCGTGGAAAATTGCCCGATTTAATGGAAAATCGCCTGATTCTTTGGTATTGATCAGATTTTATGTAATAAAATCAGGTTTTCTCTCGTCTTTAGAGTATCCATGGTTCTTTTTAAAAAAAGAATCACGTGTATTTTTGTACTTTGTATCTGCCGCCATTACCATTATCAGTAAAGGAATCGAAATGAAAAAATTGATCTGGACGTTTTTACTTATTGTCGGATTGACCGGCTTTTCTTATGCCGCCGATGTCCCTTCCGCGAAGACCAAAAACACAGCTCCTGTTCAAAAAAAGGAAAAGGCCACTCCTGAAAAGAAAGCTCCTGAAAAGTCTGCTCCAAAAGCCAAGCCGACTCAAAAGCAAAAAGCTCCTGTTGTTCAGGCGGATCCTTTGGATTGGCTGAAAAAAGATGATATTGTGATTGTTCACAGTCCTTCCAACTGTCGGACACTTGAATCTTTTTCCTCTTTGTCCGGAACTTCCGAATGGGTCGGGTTTCTTGATCCGTTCTGCGATAAAATCGAAGCCGCTTATGAAAATGCGATTCAAAAAAGTGAAGCGGCCAATAAAATCGACGCATGGATCCGGAATAAAGTTCCGAACGCTTTTAAAAACGGAAAACTGGATCCCCGTAAAATCATCGATGCCTATTATGATCATGTTCTGCTGGTCGTTTTAAGCCTGGATGTCGATCTTCAAAAAACGAAAGAAGACCGATTCAATGGAACGTTCTCTTTCCTTTTGAACGAAGATCCTTTTGCGGATCCCGATATTGAGCAATTTCTTCTGAAAGACCTTGGCGGGAAAAAGATCTCTGATAAAAAAGGAGCTCTGATCGTTAAATTCCAGTCGCCCAAAGGAGATTTTTATTGGGGAAGGTGCAGTGCCGCGAAAAAGGGAAATTTCCTCATCGTTTGCGGAAAAGATCAAAAAAGCGTCGAGGATCGTCTGCTCTTGGAACGAACATCCGGGAATCTTTCCCAACTGATCACTGCTAAAAATGAAATGATCAATATGGTCTATTTCAATCTTACTTTTTTCAAAAAAGTGGTGGAAAAAGCCGGGAAAAACATTCCCTATTTCCCGAATAAGGATATGTTCGACAATATTGTTTCCCGAGTTGAAATGATCGTTTATTCCGTCGAGAAAAAAGAAAATGGGGGAGTAAGCGTCTCCTTTAAGATCAAATCCGATTCTGAAGAGAGTGGAAAAGAGCTGAATGATCTCGCGCTGGGAATGATCGCTCTTTACAAGATACAGGGAAACCGAAAAAATCAGGACAAGGAAATTACTCAAAAAGAAAAAGTTCTGTATGAAACCGCAAAAATCGTCGAAGTCAACCGCGATCAGGAAAACGTGGAGTTGAAATTGAACCTTTCCAAGGAAAAAGTAATATCGGCAATTAAGCAGGGATTAGGCGTATTGAAGAAAAAAATGGTTTTTTAACTGGACGCCGATACTTTATGAAAACGATTCGCTCGGACGCCGAGCTTGTGAAAGCCTTCCAGCAAGGAAACCAGGAGGTGTTCGAGGAAATCGACGAACGCTGCCGGCCCCGTCTTGAGCGATTTTTAACGCGAAAAGCGATCTGTTCGGAAAGAGATCGGGAAGATCGCATTCAGCAAACCATGATTCGCGTTTTCGAAAATCTGAAAGATCTGGAAAACGGAGCGATGCTGATCCCATGGATCTATCGAATCGCTGTTCGGCATTGCATTGATGAATCACGGAAAAAGCGAATTGCCTGTGAATCCGATCTGATCCCCGATGCTGATCCCGCAAATCGGTTTCCTGATCCCCTTGATCAAAAAGAAGGAGATCCCGCCGTCAACGCGGAACAAAAAGAGTGTTCCCGTAATCTTTGGAGCGCCGCGGAACGAATTTTGTCCGAACAGGAATTTCAGATCCTTTGGCTGTTCTATATGGAAGAGTATTCTTCCGATGAAATCGGAGCTCTTGTTCACAAAAAGAGCGGAACTGTTCGTGTTTTTTTACTGCGCGCAAAGCGTAAACTGGCCGCTTTTTTACAATCCTGGAGAAATTGATCATGCTGCCTTTTGGAACAAAATTTTTGATTGCCCGAATCGATCGAGCTCTTGAGCAGGGTAAAATACCCGCCGGAATTTTGCGTCGATGGATCGATCATGATCCGGAAGCCGCCGAGTATTTGCGAAATATGATCGAATTGGAAGATCGCCTTGCCACAGATCAGTTTTCTTATTTGAACCTTGATCCATTGAATCCGGAAGCCTGGAATCGTGATTTTGCTTCCGCGAATTCCTTATTCGCGGATCCCGATCATAAAGAAGAACTTGATTCAGGGAAAAATCGGGATCTTTCGTTGTCGAATCAGGAAAGAATCGGAATTGAAAAGAATCGAAAAACAGCGCGATCCCGTTGGCTTTTTCTTGCGGGAGCCGTTGTGATTCTGTTGGCAGTCGGTATTGGGTTTTTCTTTTACTCAAAAACCGATCAAATCGTGCGTAATCAGGATCCCGTTTATATTTCGAACGGATCGCGGACGGTCCAAGCGCCTGCGCCTGTATTGACCCCGTCTCCTG
The DNA here is from genome assembly GCA_030539035.1 of Planctomycetia bacterium. Taxonomy (GTDB): domain Bacteria; phylum Planctomycetota; class Planctomycetia; order Pirellulales; family Thermoguttaceae; genus JAUNBG01. The sequence goes on along the minus strand of JAUNSU010000008.1, from coordinate 49,003 downwards.
CTCCAGCTCCTAATCGATCGCTTTCCGAAGAGCCGCAAAGGGATCCGATATTTGCCGGTTCTGATGTTTCCCCGGTCGATCGATCACTGAATTTTGAAGAATGGATGGAATCTTATCCGGTATTTCTGGTTTCTCCGGAAATATCCGCCTTTTTTTTGAAGCCGCTGCCCGATCCGAATTCGGATAGTCCTTCTCTTTCGTCGCCGGAACAGGTTCCTTCCGCCGCAAAAGAAAAGCCGATCCTTGCTGCTTCCGATCAAAATGATCTCCGGGAAAATACGAATTCCCAACCCGTTTCCGGAGAAAACGCAGTTGCCGCAGACGTTTCCAATAAGGAAAAGGATCCGGGAAAAGAGCCGAAAGTTCCCCAAGAAGATTTGTTCCATGAGATCATGAATTCCAATCCTTTCTCCGCTCATTTGATGGAATATTATATTTCCCCTGTTTTCGCAGCCCAGGAAAACCTCTGAAAATTAAAAAAAAAGACCGCCGCGCACAAATTTTCTTTCGATTTGCTTGATTTTTGATTTTTTCTTTTATATAATGAATAATCGGCGGTTTTGCTGTTTTTTATATTTGATGATACGGACAGATCGAGAAGGGGTTTTTCATGAAAATTCGTATTGTAATTTTTCCAATCGTATTTTTATGTTTAGTATTAACATTAAGGGCGGAAGAGGCTGCAATTTTCCCGATCCCGGAGAAAGAGCCTCTCTGCGATCTCTATGATCTTTATATAGGGAACCGGCCTGTTCCCGTCTATCAATGCCGAATCTCCGCAGTTCCGTTTAATCAGGTTTGGCCCGGCTATCAGCGTCCGATCGATCAAACGGAAATCGCCGGATTCGCCTATTGGGAAATGGATACCGATGTTGCTGTCCGCATTGTTTGCAAAGCAAAAGTACAAAAGGTCGATATTCATCCCAAAGTCTTAAAAATCGAACCGCAGATCCAGGATAAAACCATTTCTTTTTCCCTGAAAGATCACACTCCGGTGGTCGTCGAGATCAATGGAACCCGACAGCCTCTTCATCTCTTTCCGGCGGAAAAACGGAAAGAACTTGCCGATAAAAGCAAACAGGGACTGCGGTACTTCGGACCCGGTGTTCATCATCCGGGCAAAATCGTACTTAAAACCGGAGAATCCGTTTATATCGATGCCGGCGCGGTCGTATACGGCAATATCTATGCGAAAGATGCGTGTGATATCAAGATCAGCGGACGCGGAATCCTCGACAACAGTAAAGCGGTTCGAAAGGCCCGATTCCGGGAAGATTCTCCCACCGGTACCGAAGACGGATGTATTCATATGTATGATTGCAGAAATGTCTCCATCGACGGGATCATTCTTCGCGATTCCGATCATTGGACCTGTTCTCTTTTCAATTGTGAGAATATTTCGATTTACAATCTTAAACTGATCGGACAATGGCGCTATAATTCCGATGGAATCGATCTTGCCAACTGCCGCAACGCATTGATCGAAAATTGCTTTGTCCGAACGTTCGACGACTGTCTTTGTGTCAAGGGATTCAAAACGCATACGGATTTTGCCGTCGAAAAAATCCTCTTCAGAAATTGTGTTCTTTTGTGCGACTGGGGATGTGCGATCAAGATGGGGGGAGAAACCTCCGCGCCTTCTTTTACCAATGTTGCCTTTGAAAATATCAATATTATTCGGACAAGCGGAACAGCCATCTCCATTCCAATGCATGATCGAGCACGTATCAGCGATATCCGGTTTGAAAATTTCAGGATTAATATTGATTCGGATCAGCAGCGGCCTGCGCTCCAGAAAAACAGGGAAGATCATTACATTCCTCAGGATGTGAAGGGATCTCCTTATTGCCCAACTCTTTTGCAAATCGCGATCAAGCAGAATTTTTATTCCAAGGATAAGGAACTGGGACAATTACGGAACGTATTATTCCGAAATATTCAAGTCTATACGAAATTGCAGCCGAAATCTTTCTTTGAGGGAGCCGATGCGGATCATGATGTCCAGGGGATCCGGATCGAAAATCTTCGGTTCAACGACGATCCGCCTGTTTCTGATGCAAAACAAATGAACCTCAAAGTTGGAAATTTTGTTTCTGATCTGAAATTCCAATAAGAAATTTTATTGTCCGCAAAAATCTCTCTGCGGATATTATAGAAAACAATCGAACGAACACGATTATTTTTCTTTTGCGATTCTTAAAGAAGGGTCGCAAAAAATCCTCAGATCCATGAAAGGAGAATTTCATGTCCCGATTTAACAGAAGACAATTTTTATCGATTACCGCGCTGGGATCACTTGGCGCGGCGGTTCCCTCCGTCTTTCCCGCGCGTTCCCTCGGTTTGGACGGACAGATCGCTCCTTCCAATCGTTTAACAATGGGAGGACTTGGACTCGGTCCCCGCGGAACATCCGATCTGGGCTGTTTCCTTGCCAACGATGATGTCCATTTCGTCGCAATCGCCGATTGCCAAAAGTCCCGGCGGAACAAGATCAAGGATATCGTGGACAAAAAATACAATAATAAAGACTGCATTACATATCGGGATATGTATGAACTTCTGGATCGAAAAGATATCGATATCGTTCTGATCGCAACCGGCGACCGCTGGCATACGATGGCGTCGATCGAAGCGGCCAAGGCAGGAAAAGACATCTATTGCGAAAAACCCTGCTCATTAACAATCGAAGAGAGTATTTCCCTCGCGGAAACGATCGATCGATACGGGCGGATCTATCAGGCGGGAACCCAGCGAAGAAGCAGCGGGCACTTTATGGCCGCGATTAAAATGGCGCAGACGGGAATGCTTGGAGAGTTAACCGCCGTTCACGCCAATACACTTGCACCGGAGACCCGGCAAAATTGGCTCCCCGCCCAGCCGGAACCGGATAAAGATGAATGCGATTGGGATCGCTGGCTCGGCGCTTGTCCATGGAGACCTTTTAATCAATCTTATGTGAACGGAGGATGGCGCGGCTTTTACGACTTCCACGGCGGCGGAATTCTCGAATGGGGATCGCATACGATCGATCTTTGCCAGCTCGCTCATCAATCGGATAATACCGTTCCTGTCAAATATGAACCGATCCTCAAAGGAAAGAACAATACAATGTATGGAGGCGTTTCCTGGGGCGATCTGATCAAACTCGATACCGACGAAGTCGTCGCAACCTATTCGGACGGAGTAAAATTGATCATGCGGTCGGGCGGTTGGAATGGATGCGGAACCTGTTCCGTTCGATTTGAAGGAACAGAAGGCTGGGTGGAAACCGGGGACTCCGGCCGAATTCTTACCAGTTCCGAAAAACTTCCCACAACATATAAACGGCTTGGCGGCGATACGAATCTTCATGTCCGGAATTTCCTCGATTGCGTCAAGACGCGGCAAACGACCCGGGCGCACGCACGCGCCGCCGCCCAATCCCATATCGCTTCCCACGCGGCTTATATCGCTTGGCAGCTCGGGAAAACACTCGAATACGATCCGGTTAAAAATGAATTTCTCAACGATGAAGCCGCCAACCGCATGAGGTCCCGCGCTCGGAGAGAACCTTGGCATATCTGATCCCGATTGCTCTGTTTTTGTGTTTGTGTTCATTTTTACCCTCGATTTATTTCGTTCAGGAAATTTATCTATTTGAAAAGACTGTCAATAATGGAGAATTGTATCTCATGAAAAAATATTTTATTGTTTTCTGTCTGTTTTTAATGCTCCTTCCGATCCCGGTTCAGGCTCAAAGCGAACTTTTCGGAGAAAAGAAAAATGAAGGCTTCGTCGAAAAAATTCAACCGGATCTGATCAAAAAAGCACTTGATCCGGCAACCTCCCCTTATGATTTCATGCTTCTTTCCAAGCAGCTTGGAATTTACGGGGATAAAAACGCGGCGTCCGCAGTTGCGCAGTCCCTTGGAATCCGTGAAAGATCCCAATCGGCCCGAAATGCGCTGGAACAAATGCCGTTTCCGGAAGCTCTTGCTGAACTTCGAAAGGCAGCCGGGAAAGTTGATGATCCTCTTTTGAAAGCCGGTATTCTCAACTCACTTGGAATGCGCAGGGACAAGGATGCGATCCCGGTTCTGCTTTCCTGCATGGACAACAAGAACAATATCGTTGCAGCATCCGCCGTTTTTGCTCTTGCCCGAATGGGAGATCCCTCTTACAAAGAAAAAATGCTTGCCAAAATGGGCAATCAAGATCCCCTTCTCGCAAAATCGTATGCAGATCTCAATTTGATGTACGGAGAATTCCTTTCCCGGGAAGGAAAAAAGGATGATGCGGAAAACGTCTGGTTTGCCGTCGCGGAAAAGGCTCCCTCCGATTTTCATAAGGAAGCGGCCTGTTTTCAGATCCTTCTGCGCGACAGCGCTAATACAAGATCATTGGCCGCGCAGTGGTTGACAGGAAATGATTCCTTGAAATACCGCGCTGTTTTGCGAGCCGCGCAGTTTGTCAAAAATGATGCGATGTGCGATATCCTGATCAATGCTTATGAGAAAGTATCCGATCAGAAAAAACTTGCCCTTCTTGCCGGACTTGGAGATCAGAAAAACGTTCGTGCACAAAAGATCCTTCTTGCGGGAATCGGATCCGATAAGGAAGAGATTCGGCAAGCGGCCCTTGGCGCGATGAAGTCGTTCGCCGATCGTTCCTATTTGAAAACCCTTATTGCGGCCGCTCTTTCAGGAGATGATGCGGTAAGAAAGAGCAGTATCGGTGTGATCGAACTGATGGATGATGAGGTCAACGCCGATATTCTTAAACTTCTCAAAGGATCCGACAAGGCAAAAGCATTTGGTGCGGAGCTTGTTGGACTCCGAAAAATTAAGCTCGGACTTTCCGACCTCTTTGAGTTGGCGAAATCCGGGCCGGAATCTGTTCGAATTCCCGCGGCGAAAGCTCTTGGAGAGATCGCGGAAATGGATCAGTTCGCCTGGTTGGCCGATCAGTTGGTCAAGGAAAAAGATCCCGTACTGAAAGCGGCGGCTAAAGAGGGATTGAAAGCCGCCTGCGGACAGATCCCGAACCGATCCGCCGCCGTTGCAATTATTGGCAAAACCGCCAATTCACTCCAAGGACAAAAAGAGGACGCGCTCTTTGTTCTTAAACTCCTTCCCCTTCTGGATTGTGCGGCCGCGCAGGATCTCGTCGAAAAGATCGCCTGCGGTCCGAATCGGGAATCCTGGGATATCGGAACTCAGGTTCTCGGACAATGGATGGATCCGTCGATCGCGCCGCTTCTCTTGAAATTGGCCAACATTCAGGGGTATCCTTACGCCAATCGTGCTTTAAAAGGATATCTTCGCTTTGCCCGACAGTTCGCAATGCCCGTCTGGATGCGCCGCGCAATGGTTCGCGACGCGTTGGCTTCGCCCGCCTGCGGAGAGAAAGAAAAGGAAGTCGCCAATATCATTATCAAACAGTATAAACTCGATATGAATGTTCCGGAAACCGATGAGCAAAAACTCAAAAGAAACATTACCATTTTGCAGGCAGTCTACGGTGTTCCGAATGATCTTGCCAAGCAAAAAATAATTACCGACAAGGTTAAGGAAAGATTTTCGAAAACGGAATCCCTTCGCATTGATTTTCCTGAAGGAATGAACAAGGCATTTGGCGGTGATCCCGCTCCCAATACTCCCAAAAAAGTTGAATTGACAGTGAAGTATTTTGATACGGGAAAAACAAAAACGATCCTTCTTCCCGAAGGAAACGCAATTACGATTCCGCAAAAGTGATTGCCTCCAAGCAACCCCAATCAGAAATTCTGATCGGGAACAAAATATGCGAATAAAAAAAGCCGGGCAAACTTGTCCGGCCTTTTTATTTCACTCAAACTGTAAACAACCGATTTTGAAACCACGGATTTCACGGATTTTCACGGATACTTTTTTGGTAAAAACACATTTTCATCAAAAATATCAGCCCCGAATCTTATATTGATTCCATCCGTGGTTCCAAACAAAAATATTTTTACAATATGAGTATTTCAATATCCCCGATTTATTCACTTGAGATCTTGCGGAAGGATCCTTCTTTTCCGCAAAATGGATCTCTTTTTCATTCAACCGTTCCGCCGAATTTTTCATGGCAGGTCGAACTGCAAGTGGAATCAAGCAGATCAAACGCCTTCGACAACTCCTCAAAAGAAACGGATCCGGATTTAACTCCATGCGCCGCGCGGTTCAGATCCATGCTCGCTTTATGAAGCTGAAGACAGTATAGATTCCACAAATCCGCCTCTTTGGGAGCAAGGGTCTCGTCGACATTGGGGCGGCAGCCGAGAGCAATAGCCGCTATCGCAGCACTGTCTCCAATGATCTTGGACGGATTGGATCCGCGGCGGAATGTTCTTTCACTGCGGGTCAATCTCTTGATCTCGGTCGACAAAGAGGGAAGCGCTTTTTTCATTACAGGGACCAGATGGGCAACTTTGGTCCATTGCAGTGCGGAAATGTCCGATTTCTGTTCAAATGCCTTTCGAAGAGATTCAATGCCCGCTTTGGCCGAATCAAGATCTTTTACATCATTCAATTTATAAGCGGCGGCGATCAGTACGGGAACGGCCTCTTTATATTCACTTTTTTCAGGCGACATTCCAAGAGCAAGCGCGATCAGTGAAAATGTATTGGTATCGCGCAATAATGATTCAACCCCATCAGAGAAATTGGGGTTGATTTCAAGATCTTCCAGATCCCGATCAATTTTCTCTTTGTAATAAAAGAGTCTTTCTTCAAGATCTTCAATCGGCGGAAACAATGCAGACGCGTCCGCCGAATATTTCGGGAGGGGCTCAACTAAAAAAAAAACTTCCAACAAGAGTATCGGATTTGAGATTCCAGGATGAAGTTTTCTTCGGTTCGGCTTTCTTTTCCGGAGCCGGCTTGGCGGCCTTTTCGGCAGCAGCTTTCTTCTCGGCTTCAGCCTTTGCAGCGGCATCCTTGGCAGCCTTTTCGGCGGCGGCTTTGTCTTCGACAACCTTAACGTTTACAGGAGCACTGGCCCCATTGGTGGTCGCGGCACCAGTATTAAAAGAAAAACTGCTTCCGCTGTTGGTTGACGCGGCGCTGAAATTGAAGGAAGGAGCACTGCCTGTTCCTGCGGAACTGAAATTGAAAGAAGTTGGAGCTCCGTTGGTTGTTCCGGCGGCAAATCCCTTCGCGGCTCCGCCCTTGGCATTTCCTGAAAAAACAGCTTCTTCGATATTGATAATTTCTGTGGTGGCCGTTTCTGTTCCGGCGGGAGTTGTTGTTGCATCATCAACGACAATTGTTTTATCCTTGCAGCCGGAAAATGCGAAAACAGAAAGGGCGCTCACGGCTAAAAACAGGGTAAAAAACCGAACACACTTTTTCATTCTATCAGTCTCCTTTGTTTATTTTGATGATACTGTTCGTTAAATATGCGGGCTTAAAACCTTTTCAATGATTTTTTCAGTTTTTTCCTTTTTTGTCTTCAGGACAAAATTACAGGAAAGATCTGCCGTTTAAAAAACCGCATAATAAATAAAAATTCACTTCTATTATAGCAGAAAAAAGCGAACAATTCGAGGGGGATTAAGGGAAATCCTCCTTTTTTTGCCAAAAAGGGGGAAATATTTTATGCTTTCTCGCTTAAATAAAGGGAAAAGCTGTTCCGGGATACATTTAAAAAAATTTTTTTGGCAATATAATAGAGGGATGATTCGGAAATATTTGGAGAAAGACTCTCTGCGTTAAAAAGGAAAAGAAATACTATCAAGGGAACAGAAAATGGATCAATTATTTAAAACCGACATTTCCACTCTTCTTTCAAAAGATCGAATTTATACAGATTATCTTCGACGGCTTGCCTGGGGGACCGATGCCGGTTTTTATCGTATGATTCCGGAAATGGTGCTGTTTCCGAAAACGGTGAGTGAAGTTTCCGAAATTCTTCGTAAAGCAACGGAAACAAAGACGGCAATTACCTTCCGTGCGGCGGGAACAAGTCTCTCCGGCCAAAGTATCAGTGATTCCATTCTTCTCGTTGCCGGAAAGAATTGGGAAAAGTACTCGATTGGCAAAGAGGGAGAAACGATCTCCATGGAGCCGGGGATCATTGGAGAACGCGTCAATCAGCTTCTCAAACCCTTTGGCCGCAAGTTTTCACCGGATCCGGCTTCAGTCAAGTCGGCAATGATCGGCGGCATTATTATCAATAATGCTTCCGGGATGAACTGCGGGACCCATGCGAACAGCGATAAAGTGATTCTTTCCGTTAAGATCGTTTTCGCGGACGGATCCTTCCTTGATACCGGAAACGAGATCAGCCGCCGTCAATTCCTCAAAAATCATCCCAAATTCATTGCCGATCTGGAATCCATTCGTCAAGAGGTTTGTGCGGATCCGGATCTGGTTGCCCGAATCAGAAAAAAATACGCGATTAAGAACGTTACCGGACTCAATATTTTCCCGTTGGTCCGCTTTGAAGATCCTTTTGATCTGATTACTCATCTTATGGTCGGTTCGGAAGGAACTCTCGCCTTTCTCGCGGAAGCAACAGTAAAGACGGAAATCGATCTCACATGCAAAGCAAGCGCGATGATCTATTTTGATCGTATTAAAACGGCTTGCCAAGCTGTCCAGATTCTCAAAAAATCGCCTGTTGCCAGCGCCGAACTTCTGGACCGAAAAGCCCTTCGATCCGTCGAAAATGAGCCGGGAATGCCTTCCTATCTGAAAAATCTTCCCGAAGAGACGACGGCTGTCCTGGTGGAGGCCAAGGGAGCAAGTTCGGAAGATCTTCATCGAAATATCAAAGAAATCCTTGGTGCGCTCGGAGATTTTTCAACCTATGATCCGGAAAAGAACGCAGCGGGCAAAGGATCGGAATCGGTCTTTACCGAAGATCCGGCGGTTTATAATGTCTGGTGGTCGATCCGTTCCGGAATTTTCCCCTCTGTCGGCGGAATGAGAGAGCCCGGAACAACCACTTTGATCGAAGATGTCGCCTTCCCGATCGACGTGCTGCCGGAAGCAACCGATGAGCTTCAAAAATTGATCGATCATTACGGATATAAGGACGGAGTGATCTACGGACATGCTCTGGAAGGAAATTTCCACTTCATTTTGAATCAGCGCTTCGATTCCCCGAAGGAAGTCGCCCGATACGAAGGACTGATGCGGGATGTCGTTAATCTGGTCGTCGATAAATACGACGGATCATTGAAAGCGGAACATGGAACCGGGCGCAATATGGCCCCATTCGTCGAAAAAGAATGGGGATCAAAAGCCTTTGAGATCATGAAAAAGATCAAAAAGCTTTTTGATCCGGACGGGATTATCAATCCGGGAGTGATCTTCAACGACGATCCGAACTGCTTTATCAAAAACTTCAAACCGCTTCCTCTTTGTGAAGAATCGGTGGATAAATGTATTGAATGCGGTTTTTGTGAAGTGAATTGCTTGACTTGCGGATTCACTCTTTCTTCCCGGCAGCGCATTGTGATCCAGAGAGAGATGGCCCGGCTTCGCAAAAGCGGCGAAAATCCAAAATTACTCAAAGAATTGAAAAAAGGATACTATTATCTGGGAAATATGACCTGTGCAGGCGACGGACTTTGTTCAACATCCTGTCCGATGGGGATTAACACCGGGCATTTGACTCATCTGGTCCGGGAATGGGATTCGCCGAAAGGGAGTGTTCCCTGGATATTGGGGAAACTTGCGGGCGATCATCTTCAGGGAATCAAAATGGGATTGCGTCCGGTCCTGATGGTGGCCGACATGGCCCATGCGATCCTTGGATCCGGGATCATGTCCGGAATTACCGATCTCCTTCATAAAGGGGGAATTCCGCTTTGGCGGCCGTCGATGCCCAAAGCCCATTCGATTCATGTCAAAAAACTTCAGCAGAAATCTTTCCCGGACAAAGTTGTTTATTTCCCGAGCTGTATTAACCAGGCGATGGGAACGGCCCGGAACGCGCCTGATCAGACCCCATTGAGCACAAAAATGGTTCAGCTCCTCCAAAAGGCGGGATATGAAGCGATTTTCCCGAAAGGAATGGATAATCTCTGCTGCGGAACCATTTGGGAAAGCAAGGGAATGCCCGATATCGCCGACAAAAAAACAAAAGAACTCGAAGAGGCTCTTTGGCAAGCGTCGGAAAAAGGAAAATATCCGGTTCTGTGCGACCAAAGTCCCTGTCTTTACCGGATGCGGCATGAGATCAAAAAAATGAAGCTCTATGAACCGGTCGAGTTTATTGAAGAGTTCCTTGTCGATCGGCTTGATTTCCATCCGATCGAGGAGCCGATCGCCGTTCATACAACGTGTTCGATGACCAAGATGAAATTACAGCCCAAATTGATCCAGCTTGCCGGCCGATGTTCTGCTCATGTCCTTGTTCCTCAGGAAGTCGGCTGCTGCGGATTTGCGGGCGACAAGGGATTTACCTATCCTGAAGTGAATCGATACGCGCTTCGTAAACTTCGTCCGCAGCTGGAAGCGGAAGGGATCAAATGCGGATATTCCAACAGTCGAACCTGTGAGATCGGACTGTCGACCAACGGCGGAATTCCTTACGTTTCTATCGTTTACCTCGTCGATCAATGTACAACCCCTAAAAAATAATTAAGGAAGAGATTTATGTCCGCTTCAAAAAATGGATTGCCTGAAGGCAAAGAGAAAACGGAAAAAACAAAAGCTGTAAAAGGAGAAGATCCCTCCAATAAGGATATCTCCGCATCCAAATCGACGGTTAAGTCCGCGAAGAAATCCGCCGGCAAACCGTCTGTAAAGAAAGCAACCGTAAAGAAATCGGCGGCCGGACGTTCTGTTGGAAAGAAAACGGCCGGAAAACGATCTTCCGTGAAAAAATCCGCCGTAAAGAAGCCCGCCGAGAAAAGAACTCCGGCGCGAAATCTGGATATTGAGAAAGAAACATCCATTGCGCCGCCGCGTTCCAATGTCGAGATTGTCCGAACAAGAACGGATCTTCCGGAAGCAATCGAAAGGGCCAAAATCGCGGCCAAAATCATTGAAGAAAATAAGGGAACCGATATCAAAATCCTGGATCTTCGCGAGATTACCCAGGCGTTCGATTTCTTTGTGATCGCGTCCGGCGCAAGCCGTCGGCAACTTCACGCGATCAGTGATGAAATCGACGATGTTTTTGAGAAAAAGCTCAAGGATACCCGACGCGGGATCAATGGATATCAGGAAAGCCGCTGGATCGTTCTGGATTACGATGATATTGTGATCCATCTTTTTGATCCGGATGTTCGGGATTTCTATGCTCTCGAAGAACTCTGGGGCAAAGGATCGGTTGTTCCTTATTAAACCGATCTGTTCCTTTATCGAAATCGGGGAAGGATTTATTGCTGGATAAATCTTTCCAGAAGAGGATCGGAGATTCCCGCCTCTTCAAATCCGGCTTGGCGAAGAAGACAGGACTCGCAATGCCCGCAAGGCTGTCCGTTGTCAAATGGGGAATAGCATGTGCAGGTTTGGGAGTAATCGACGCCCATCCGAAGTCCCAGCAGAATAATTTCCCCTTTTTTCAAATTCAAAAGCGGAGTTCGAATTTTGAGAGGGGATCCCTCTTCCGTTCCCATTCGCGTTGCGAGTGCCGCGAGATTTTCGAAAGCCTGAATGAATTCCGGCCGGCAGTCGGGATATCCGCTGTAATCGACATGATTGACTCCGATCCAGATCTCGGACGCCTTTCGGGTTTCAGCAAAAGCAAGCGCAAGAGAAAGAAAGACGGTATTGCGTGCGGGAACATAAGAGGTTGGTATTTTTTCTCCGATCTTTTCCAGAGGAACATCTTTACGAACTTCCATATTCGGATCGACAAGAGAGCTTCCTCCGAAAAGACTCAGATCAACAGGAAAAATGAGATGTTCCTGAACATTCCATCGCCTTGCAACAGCCCGGGCCGAGTTCAGTTCGACTCGGTTGCGCTGATTGTAATCGAAAGTCAACGCATGAATTTCGCGCTCTTCGGCGGCCGCACAAGCACAAACGGTTGAGGAATCAAGGCCTCCCGACAGGAGGATTACCGCGCGCGTTTTCATTTCTCTCTCCGATCCTTTTTAATGAACGACAGTATCCTATGGAAAAATTTTGAATTTTTCATTTTCATCTTTATCTTTATTACAGTTTTCTCGCAACGACAAAACGGGCAACATCAAAGAGGGCTTCCATTGCCGCCGCCTGATCCGCATTTCGATCGGCTTGCGTATTATTACTGATTTTTTGACAGGCGTTTTCAAGGATCGATTTTGCGTATTCCTTTGCTTTGCGAACAGACCCGCTGCCGATCAGTTGTTGGCGGATCGTATCGCAAATTTTCTGATCCATCTCATTTCTGTTCAAGAGATCGAGCATTTCGGTCCGATCCGATTTTGAAGCGGACTCAAGATACAGGATCAAAGGAAGGGTCGGTTTATGATTGATCAGATCGGTTCCCAATGTTTTGCCGGTATTCTCTTCATCGCCGACCAGATCCAAAATATCATCAACGATTTGAAAGGAGATCCCGAGATCATATCCGAAATTTTTAAAGCAGTTGATCCGATCCTGATCCGCACCGGAAAAATACGCGCCCAGCTCGCAGCTGCATTCCAGCAAAGAAGCCGTTTTTCCGCCGATGATCTTTTGATATTCTTCCAGGGACATTTCGAAATGGGAACAATTCCGGTTCTGCCGCAATTCTCCATCGCAAGTTGCCCGGCAAGCCTCGGCAACAATTTGATAAGCGTTGAGGTCCCGGCATCGGGTAATCATCAGAATCGCAAGGATCAAAAGATAATCGCCGGCCAACACGGCGGCTTTACTGTCCCAGCGAACATGGATCGTTTCCAGATGCCTTCGAAATTGGGCTCCGTCAAGGATATCATCGTGAACCAGGGTTCCTGTATGAATCAATTCCAGAGCGGACGCCGCGTAAAGATGTTCCTGTCGAATCGCGCCGGCGACTTTTCCAGAAAGAAGAACAAGAACCGGACGAAGGCGCTTGCCTCCGAGTTTAAAGGAATATCGAACGATCTCTTCCGTTTCTTTTGACGTCTGCTTCAGTAAATCATGCAAGAGGGCTTGCACTTGTTCTAATTCCGAATCGATCAGGCGATAGGCGCTGCTGAGTTCATCGGGAACTTTGCTGAAAGTTTTTTCTGGGGACTCCATATTCATTAACCATTCATTTCTTCTCGGATGGAATTTACCAAAGACATTTTCTTTTCATATTTTAACCGGAAAAGGGAAAAAGAGAAGGGTTCGGAATGTCTTAAAAAAACGGGATTACTGCTTTCAAGTCCAAAAAAAAGGAATATCCGAAGATATTCCTTTTTTCCATTTAGAAAGAAAGAGAGATTACATGAAATCGGGGATTTCGATCCGGTTTTCCCGGGCGAATTTTCTCATTTTGGCAATCGCACGGGTCTCAATTTGCCGGACCCGTTCTTTAGTAACGCCCATTTCCGATCCGACCTGTCGGAGAGTTTGCGGGGTCTGATGTTTTCCCAAGCCGTATCTTCGCTGAATGATCGCGCGTTCCCGATCGTCCAGCCCTTCCATAAAGCTCGCGACCTGATTCATCTGTTCCGTACAAATACGTTCCTTTTCGATCGAGGAATCACTCGGATCGACATGAGATTCGAAGACGGCAAGATCGCTCGGGCGAAAACGTTCCCGATGTTTTTTCTCTTCCGGGATCGTTCGCGCGAAATTTCGGTAAATTGCCCAAGATGCGTAAGTACTGAACTTGTATCCCAGGGTGTAATCGAATTTTTCCACGGCACGAATCAGGGAAAGATTTCCATCGCTGATCATTTCATGGATCGGTTGAACGGAATTGGAACATTTTTTCGCAACAGAAACGACCAGACGAAGATTGACCGAGATCAAAAAGTTCTTGGCCTTGATCGATTCGTTGTAAAGGACCTCAATTTCATCCATGAGCCGGGAATTCGGGCAAAGGGGATCCAACCTATCACGGAGAAGATTCGCCTTCCACTTCAAGTAATTGAATCGACGGAACAGATGAATTTCACGTTCTTTTGTAAGAACTTCGATTTCATCCAGCCGATAGAGATAATTGGAAGGCAAAATCATCGATTCTTCCGGAACATTCAATGCGGGCATCGCGGATTGATCGGGATTCTGCGGCAAAGAAGAAAGGATCTGCCGCTCTTGTTCCGGTGTAATATCGGGGGTAAACTCCGGACTCGGTATATAATCCAATGGAAAGTTGGCAATTTTTTCAGCTCGTTCCAAAAGAGAGGCTTGAAGATCATTATCTTCTTCAGAACACAAGGTTTCCATCGATTGATGCTTGATCATCGATCCTTGAACAACAAAATAATCCTCCTGATCGAGAGCAGAGGAATCTTTTCCTGTAATTCCGATCATTTCACGATTTTCAACCAAGTTAAAATCCATTTCGCTGTTTTTTTTCTTTCGTGCAACCATTTTATTGTTCCTTATGTTGTGTGTTCTTGTCTCTTTTACCCTTAGTAGTTGCCGACAAACTGCCATTTCTTGCTTCGATTCTCTCGAATTAACAGAAATATAATGCAATCAGTATACCAATCTTGCTAAATCACCTTAATTTTAATGAAATGATCTTTAAACCGTTCTTTTTTGATGTAATTTGACGCACTTCGTTCCTGATTATTGCCGTCAAAAGAGAAAAAACCGGTAAATCTTTTAAGCTCTGTATTAAAATAAAACACTTTTTTGTATAAAATCAAGGAAAAACTCAAAATTGCAAAGAAATCCACATGGGGTGGGAAATATTCCAAAACCCATAATTTTGGAAGCGGGGATGTTTATAATGAATAATGGGCATGATATTTCTCTGCGTAATCGACATTTTTGTAAAATCGAGAATTTTATCGCAAGGGAGAAAAATATCGAAAACTGGATCTCAATTTTTTGAATTACCGGCTTTTGAAATTCCCTGTTGATAAACACGGACCCGTTCTTTAAATCGGGCCGGGGGATTAAACCGAACATTTTCTCTATTGGTTGAAGAACCGGAGGAAAGCTCCGATCCTGCCTTGAAAGATCGCTGTGATCCCGGCTCCCTTAACCCTATATTACGCAAAGAATCTTCATAGATGACATATTCTTTTGAATTTTTTCCATACTTTCCCGCTTTTTCTTTCATTTCCTTCCATTTTGTCAAAAAATCTCTCAATTGTTTTTTGTCCCAGCCCAATGTTTTCAAAAGAGTTGGGTCGGGCCCATTTTTGAGCTGATCTTCAATGTATTCCAAAGCGAGCGAGGTTGCTTTTTCCGTATATTTTAAGTGAGGATCATCCGGCGGGGCGGCGTCCTGCTGTTGAAAAGAATCACCATGTCCTGTTCCTCCCACTCCGGAAGTATCAGGATTTTTATTATTATTTCCTTTTCCGCTGTTTCCTTCAGATCCGCCTTTGTGATCTCCTTCCTGATTTTGCGGGGGCAAGTTTGCGGTGGGAGCACCCTCGGTCCCTGTTCCTCCCAACGGGATTTTGGAAGGATCGAGATCGGGTATTTCCGTATTCTGTCCCGACTTCTTTTCTTTGGGATCCCGGGAAGGTTCTCCCTTCTGAATGTCGAATTCTTTTCCCAGTTCTTCAGGTGTTTTTGCCTTTTGATCACGTCCTGGAGTATTATCATCGGCAGAGGGAGTTCCCGATGTTCTTTTTTCGGGATCCTGTGCGATATGGGCATCCGGAGCAACTTTCTTTCCCTGATCCGCTTTAGAATCATTTCCGCCGGTAAGAAAATTCTTTGTATTCGGATCGACTTTACCTCTTTCCCTTTTGATTCCGGATGGAAGTTCATCGACGGAATCGGCCGTATGCCGCTTGGCATTCGGATCGGAAGGACGATCGGAATTATTCTGCGGCATTTTCATCGGGTCGCCGGAAGGGTCGGTTTTTTGAGGATTGGTTCCTTCTCCAGATCCGCTTGAAGGATCCTTTTTATCCGGGGAATCCTTTTTGAGGGGATCACCGCTGTTCTCTCCCTGATCTGCGGGATCTGAAGGACCATTTCCTTCTTCATTGCCCGATCCCGGATTTTGTCCTTTTCCTCCCTGATTCTGATTTTTATTTTGATGATCCAAAATTTTTTCGAAAGCATCACCGGGATTGGCATCCGGATCGACAGGCTCATTTGATCCTTCGCCCGATTGGGGAGATGGACCATTTGGGGACGAAGACGCTGCGGATGGGGAAGGAGAGGAGCCAGGAGAAGATCCTTGCGAAGGCTGATCAGGAGATCCTTTCTCCTTGTTTTCGGAAGGATCGCCCTTCTCTGGACTCGGATCATTTCCGGAATTTGTACTTCCCGAATTGGGATCCGGGGTTCCGGAACCGGAATCGGGGGATTTTTGGGGGGATCCCGATTGACCTGTCGAAGAATTCTCTCCGGATCCTTCCTGATTGGAATCGCTGTTTTGTCCATTTTGCGAAGAATTTTCACCGGAGCTTTTATTTTGATCCGGCTTCCCCCCCGAGGGATCGGGCTGGCCCGAACTTTGATCACCGCTGCCGGAGCCCTGATCCTTCTCTTCCGATTTATTGCCGGGTCCATTTTTACCCTGATCGGAATTTCCTCCGGAAGATCCGTCCGATTCGGACTCATTTTTACCTTTGGATCCGTTTTCTTTTTCCTGATCTCCCTCCTTTTTCCCATCCGATCCCGATTTCTCATTATCGGGAAGTTTTTTTTCTTCATTGTTGGGATTTTGAATGGGATCGACAATGGTAAAGAGTTTTTTCCCGGACCAGATTCGATTTGCCGCCGGCTGCCGGTTGTCCAGAACTTCAATTTGCAGTTCATATTCCGAACCGATATTCAACCCGTGTTCGGCTGGAATAAAAGAGGCGGGTAAAAGGAGTTCTTCTTTCAAATTTTTCTTCTGATCAGGCAATAATTCTTTCGCCGGCAAGGTTTGGTCCCTTTCGGCCGGAGGAGTATTTCGCTCCTGCAATTCTCTTTTAAAGAGATGGAGAACGACGGAAGATAATCCGAAATCGGGATCGGCGGTTCGAACAAAGAAATTCAATCTTTGATTGACGGGAAGTGAAATGATCCCTTCCGGCAGCTCTTCCAAAGAAACCGTTGGCGGAAGATCGTCAATAATGTTAATGGAATAGGATGTTTTTACGGAATTTTGGTTCCCTTCTTTATCAAAGCACTGAATTTCATAGGAATCGGACTTTGGGATGGCCAGTTCATGGGAAGAATCTTCGCGAGAAAGCAGGAATGAGATCGACGCCTTTTCCGGATGATTCGGGTCCAAACTCATGATTTGAGCGGCCGATTCGTTTTTACCGGGAATAAAAAGGGCTTTATCCAGCGGCGTATTGGCTGAAGCGGTGATCTGCACAATGGATCCATCCAGAGCGCGAACATCTCCGGAATTTTCCTGGGTAAAAGGAGCAAGTCCTGTATATTCCGGATAGTTGTAAACGACTTTTTCCGCAGAGAAGACGATTGCCGGCCGCACTTTGATCGTATACTCTTCGGATCGGTTTTCGGAAGAAACCGGATCGCCAACGAGAATTCGATATCGAAAAGGATCGGTAATTCCTTTTTCGGATTCCGGATAATGGAGAGAATACCTGTTTCCGTTCTTTAAGGGGACAGGGATTGCTTTATCCGTGATTCTTCCATCGAGAGAAGAATACAGAAGATAAACCTTTTTATTGCCAACGCCGGCAATTTGCGCTTCGATTTCCAAGTCGGCCCCTTGCAGAATTTCTTTATTGCCCGGAGCAATACTGATAAAACGGACAGATTGCGGCGGGGCGATCTTTGCTGTTGGAAGAGCCAATCGGCTTACGGAGATCAATGTGCTTTTTGAAGAGAGGATCATATAAGCGAAAAACAGAACGAGCACGAAAATAAACCGAAATCCCCAACGAATAATGGATCCGTGATCAACGATCATTTCGTTGGGAAGTGTCTTGATCTCCATTGCGGCCTGGGACGCAACTCCATTAAGCACCGCGTTTTCGATCGGACTGTTCTTTTTTCTTGACGGATCTTCGATCTTGCGCAAAAGAAGCCAGTTGATCACGGAATTTTTATGAATCTCCGGCTGATCTTCAAGAACCTTGGCCGCGTAAAGCGGATTGATCCGAAATTGAAACAGAGGGCGAACCCGGATGATCAGGATTACAAGCAGGGTAAGGGAGAGCAGTGCAAAAAACGCGACCCTTCCGGCAACAGACAGTCCGTATCGAAAGATCCATTGATCGAGGATGGTTCCAAGCAGAAAAGCGAAAAGAGCGATCGTCGCCATTTCGACAAGCGTTCCGAAGAAATCGACTCTTTTGACTTCCTTTTCCGTTTGTCGAAGGCGTTCTTCGACGATCGAATCGGCTTGAGTCCATTGTTCCTGCATATCAACCTCGATCTGTAAAGTTGTTCCCTTTTCGCTGTTCGAACAGAGATTCTGTTCGGATCAGAAAGGACCGGCTGTTTCTTATGATTTATTTCTTCTTTTGATTTTCATCATGAACGGGAAGATGGTTCATTGCATCGCGGTAAAATCGGGTCCAGAAAGGAGCGGTCCCTTCTTCTACTGCCAAAATGGAAAGGAGGTCCGGATAGGGAACGATTCTTTCCAGGCAATCTTCAGGAAGATAGATTCCGATCTGGAATCCTTCCCGGTTCAGGCAGCCGATAATTTTTTTCGGAAAGGAGGAATCGAATCGAATTCCCTGGGGAAGCATACTGAATTTTATCGCAAATTCATCATAAGGAACCTGATTATTCGCAAATTGATTCGAAAGGGCATTTTCCGGTTCAAGGATCAGATGAAGATGTTCTTTCAGGCGAATAAGAAAATTGATATCCAGATTCCCCTTGATGAGGAAAAGCAATCCTGATCCGCTGAAGATTCCATTGCGAATGGAGGCATTTTCCAGAAAGAAATCGGCGATTGTTCCTTCCAAAGGAACGGAAGTTGCTCTTTTGATGAAAGGATCCAATTCCGCGAATCGAAAATGAAAATTCTGGATTCGCCAATCGGACGCGGAAGAGATCCGTTTGTCCGGACTGCTCCATTCGCCCGCAAGGAATCCGGTAAACCAGCTTTTTTGACCTCCCAGATAGAAAAGATCGCAAAAAAGCGAAGCGAAGGAAGACGGGAACGGCGAGGAGTTGGCATCCAGGCAGAAATAGAGATCCTTCTTTTCCGCTTTATCGAGGAATAAAGATATTGCGGCGGGCCGAGTGATGGGAAGTTCTGAAAAATAAAACCCAAAATCACATCGGCGATCTTTTGCCGAATCGATAAAGAGACCATGAATATCGACGAGATCAAGAGATCTTTCATTCGTATTCTGTTGAGCGATCCAGCGGCGAATGGACTCGGGAGAGGCGTCCGCACTTTCTATTCCGCGGGCAAGGCGTCCTTTTTTCTCTCCCTGAAAGGAAGAAAATCGGGAAGGAATCGTATAGTCCGCGATTTCTTTTTTGAAATTCGCATCACTGTATAAAAAAGAGACCCGATCGATCGAAAAGAAGATCAGTTTTCCATGAAGATCTTTTTGCTGGCGGATCCACTCAACAAACCGGTCCCGGATTTCTCCCGATCGGGAAGATCGGATATAGAGGTCCGGAATCGACCAGAACTGATATTCCTTGATTCCTGCCGGAATATTTTCGAGAAAGGAGACGGCATTCCCGTATTCGAAAAAACTGTTCTGGGATCGGTCGTCCTTTTTCAACGCGATATTGAGGGGAACGACAGGTTCATTTTCGAGTGAACTTGTCGAGTTTTCTGTCAATCCTTTTCGGTTGGAAAAAAAGTGAGCGATTTCAGAACTGGATGGAGATCCCTTTTTTCGCACAATACGGACAATGGGACAAAAGAGAAGGGACTCTCTTTTTTGGGGATCGGAACATTCGATCCCCAGAAAATCGACTTGGCCCGGCCGAATAAAACGGGCTTTCCGAATTTGAAAGGTCTGTCCGGTTGAAGCGGAAAGAGATTCGGCGATGGATCGTGCTTCCGCTCCCATCCGGCGATGCAGGACAACGCCCAGGACGATCAAAGTCAATAAAGGTCCAAAAATGAAAAAGATCATCAGGATCCAATATTTTTTTGTTCGTTCGTTCATTGAAAAATTCCTTTTATTCGAGTCTGCGCCCCGTCCATGGGGTGAATCGTGATCACTGATCGAAAAGGATCAGCGAATCGATGATCCCAGGTTAATGGGAGTCAACATATATTCGAACCGGTATTCCGGATCGTTGAGGCGGAATTGAGGATAAACCTGGGCTCCCCAGCTGTTGTCGCCGCCCACTCCCTGCTGCCGGTAATCGATATTGAGGATGAGCACATTTTCCCGCGGAATCATCCAGTAATGTTCGACGGATTCCATATCCCGGTCCATGGATCTTTTAACGGAGAAACAGAAAGCGGCGGCCTCTTTGGCATCGGTTTTAACACCATTGGAATTCAGAGGAATTACCCGATATCCTTTTCCGTTGTGATCGGTCAATTCAAGCCAGCGGACATCGGTTCGGTATCCGAAATCTCCCGGCTCGGAATAAGGGACAACCATTTCATCAACTGTTGTTTTATAGAGTCCGATCATGGACCCGGTATTGCGATCCCAATAATTTTCCATGGGACCTCGTCCGTAATAGCGAACATTCCAATTATGCATTGGATGATCCAGAGGAATAAAGATCCGCGTTCCGAATCGCGGCATTTCCGGGGCTTTGGGGCCTTTCTTGACAACGAGAGAAATTTTCTTTTCTCCATTGGGATAATCCGTAATGGTTTGTTCCACATGGGCATCAACGTGTTTGAGTTTGTAAGCGGCGGTTTCTACACGATTTCCATCATCATCTCTTTTGTATGTTTGTGTGTAGGTATCGGGATCCCATTCGGGGAATCGCCAGCCGCCCAATCGTTTACTCATATTGTTTCCGCGATCATTATCGGTCGGAGCTCTCCAAAAATGAGGATAAACCGGCATCGGAAGAATATCTCTTTTCAAAACATTTTTCGGTCCGATGTGTCCGCCCTTTTTGTAAACGGGAATCCGGAATTGAGAACTCGAAAGAAGATGTCCTTTGGGTAAAAGAACGATCTTTCGGGCCGGATCGCCGTCGAGAAGAACGGATTCATCTTCTTTGAGAATGAAGTCAAATTGGACAAAGTATTCTTTGCCCGGCTTGCATGGATAAGATTCGACAGCATCAAGCGCGATGGAATCCATTTTAAGATTCAGAACCGATTCTTTCATTGGTCCGGGATTTTCCAGATCCTTGCCGAATTCCACCGTCTTCTTTTCAAGCGGAATCCCGTCCTCGTTCAAAGAGCAGACGATCTGAACATTCGAAAGATCCCGGAAGAAGAATTCATTGATTATTTTATATTGACTGAAATCAGAGGGATTTTCCTCTGTATTCCGGTCAATATGGACAGGTGAATAGCACTTCTTGACTTCCATACATCCGGGATGAGGGATCCGATTTGCGCCGACGAGTCCGTTCATGCAGAAATTCTGATCGCTGGGAACATCCGGAGGACCGAAATTGCCGCCGTATCCAAAGTAAACCTGATCGGTGTATTCCGAAGACGCAGAATTGAAATCGATATCGAAGAACAGCCCTTGCTCATTTTGGCGTTTTTCAAAATCCATTGCAATTTCTTTTGCGTCGAGTGCTCTCGCATAAACACGGACTCCGCCGATCAGCGCTCCGGCCAATCGCTCCAAATAGAAAGGATCCCGTCCGAATTCGAAAGCATAATCCGTTTTATTGATCTCAAGATCGCAGGGTTTTCGAGCGATTTCTTTTCCGTCGATATACAAGATCATTTCTTTTGTTGTGTAAACCCCGGCGACCCGATGCCAGTTCTTCATCCAGTGATCGACGGTCCCGGTAAGATCCATCGACTTTTTACCGTCGTTGATCAGGAATTTAACACCGTTTTTTGTCTGTCCAAGAGAGAACATGAATTCGGAACGGCCAATGTATCCCCCTTCATTGGAATTATACGGATAGACAAAAGCTTCCATGGTAAAGGGAACTTTTCCGTTGAATCGATAAACAGCATCGGTATTATCGTTAATAAAAGCATATCCTTTGACGCCTTTGGGGCCCTGATCTTTCGGATCGGTTTTGATTCCTTTCCAGACCTCGCCCACTTCATCTTTTGTTGCCAATTTTCCGACGATATCGACTTTAAAGCCGATCGGACCGCGGTCGCGAACGGATTGGCGCGGAACCTTCATTGCAATTCCCTGATCGACCCAATCCCAGATAAATCCGCCTTGCAGATGTTTATATTTTCGAAAAGCATCCCAATAAAGGGAAAGATTTCCGGTACTGTTGCCCATCGCGTGGGCATATTCGCAAAGGATCATCGGTTTTACGGGATTTTTTGAAGCGTAATCAATCACGCCGGGAACGGAAGTATACATCGGACAGGTGATGTCGGTGTTTTCTCCCCCTTCCGCTCTTTCATATTGGACCGGACGGGAAGGATCAAATTTTTTCAACCAATAATACGGCTTGATAAAATTGGGACCATTGCCCGCTTCATTGCCGAGAGACCAGATAATAATGGACGGATGATTCCGATCCCGATAAACCATTCGCTCGATCCGGTTCAGATGAGCCGCTTCCCAATCAGGATTCTTCGCGAGAGATTCGTTTCCATATCCCATTCCGTGAGATTCATTGTTCGCTTCATCGACCACGTACATTCCGAGAGAATCGCACAGTTCGTAAAAACGGGGAACATTGGGATAATGGCAAGTCCGAATCGCGTTAATATTAAAACTTTTCATCAAAAGAATATCTTTGATGATCGATTCTTCTGTAAGGGTGTGTCCTGTCCAGGGATCATGTTCATGTCGATTGACCCCTTTGAGCAGGATCGCTTTTCCGTTGATCAGAAGTTGACCATCGCGGACCTCCGTTTTTCGGAAACCGATGAAATTCTTCTGCACTTGGGCCGGAATTCCTTTTCCGGAGAGATGGATTTCCGTACGATAGAGCCAAGGAGTTTCCGCAGACCATTTCTCGGGATTTTCGACAGGGATCGAGAAAGAAACAGATTTCGTTGATTTGGGAGCGATCTCGAAATCTTTGGTGTTTTTGATCGGTTTGAGATCCTTTCCATGGGCTTTTTCCTGATCCATGCAAAGAGGATGGGCGCAATCGAGAAGGAGGTCAATCGTTCCTTTTTGCGGGGAATCGGATCGATTCTGAAGGACAATTTCCGTTTTGAGAACACCGTTTTTATATTGATCATCCAGTACAGGATCATGATGAATATCGACGATGGAAAGCGCTGGCCGGACGTAATAGCAAACGTCCCGAAAGATCCCGCTTAACCGGAAGAAATCCTGATCTTCGAGATAGGATCCATCGGACCATCGATACACTTTTACGGCGATTTTGTTTTTACCAGGCTTTGCGGTCGATGTAATATCGAATTCGACGGGAGTACGGGCATCTTTTCCCATTCCGACAAATTGCCCATTGACATAGACAAAGAAACAGGACTCAACACCGTCGAAGCGGAGAACGATCTGCTGGTTGGGAAGATTACGATTCTGGATTTCAAAATCGCGCCGATAGAGTCCCACCCAATTATTTTCATCCGGAATCAAGGGCGGAGTTCCTTTTCCCCAAGGATAAGGGATATTTGTGTAAACAGGATATCCGTATCCGAGCATTTGAAAATTGGAAGGAACCGGGATCCGATCCCATTGGGAATCGTCAAAAGTGTCCTGAAAGAAATTTTCAGGAACATCATCGGGAACCGCGATCCAGCGGAATTTCCATTCGCCGTTCAGATCAGACCGAAAATAATTCACTTTCGGCGGAAGAACATCTGCGCTGTGCGGAGCGAGATTATTGATTCCGAGTATTTTGGGATTCAATCGGTCGGGAAGGGCTTGGGAAGTATCTGCCCGACATAAAAGATTTGGCCCGTAAAGGGAGAAAGAAAGTACAAACAACAAAGAGCACAAGGAGAACAAAAATTCCTTCGAGAAATGGGAAAATTTTCGCATCTTCGAGTAATCCTTCCTTATAAAAAAATATCGGAATTCTAAATCAGGATTCAAAAGGATTCTTCGGGGTTCCGAAGAAGGGATCATTTTGAGTACCGTTCGGGGCGGCAGGTAAACGGAAGGGATTATCCGGCTCACCGCCATCATTGAGCTGCAATTTCGAATCGGGCTGCTGCAGATCAATCGGATCATCGATCAGTTCGAGATCATCTTCTTCACTATCCTGGACTATGGTGAGATTATCCTCTTCTTCCGGCATTAACGAAAGATCATTATTATCGGAGGCGAGGGGAAAGATGTCCGGCTCCTTTTTTTGCGGGAGTACGGCAAAAGTGGAACTGTCCAGAGAAGCGGGGGAATCACCGCTTTTATCTAATATAATGGAACTTGTATGAGCATCTTTGGGCGATCTTGAATTCAGAATTTCATTGACTGTATTGACACTGCCGATTGGAACGGTGCTTGCAGCGGAAACGGGCTGAAGACCCGGCTGCGGGACCATTGTCGCCCGGGGGATATTTTGAGAAGCGCCGGCGGGATCCGCTTTTTGCTGTTGAGCATTCTTACCATGAACGACCCTTTCGCATTGAAAATTGATCGCTCCTACGGAAAAGACCTCCCCCAGATTCAAGGGATGATCTTTTGTAATTCTCCTCATTCCTATATAGGTTCCGTTAAGAGAATCGAGATCGCGAAGGATCAATTTTCCCGCGGAGACAAGGAGCGCGCAATGCTTTCGACTCACCAGGGGGTGTGCGATAGTAAGATTTGTATCTTTCCCTCTTCCGATAACACAAGGAAGAGGGACCTGTTTTACAAATTGACGCGCCGTATTATTGTCTTGAATTCTCAAGATAATGTCCATAAAACCCCCTATCATCAAAAAGGATCATAAGTAAGATTAACGTGAAAGGGAACGGAAATTTTCTTTTTTACCAGCTTCATTCAACAGCCAAACGAGGAGTCCTTTTTGCGCATGCATCCTGTTGGCTGCCTGTTCAACGATTCTGCTTTGCGGCGAATCCATGATTTCATCGGTTACTTCGAGCCCGCGCCGGGCTGGAAGACAATGCAGGAAGATCGAACTTTTTTTACCGGTGCGTTTCATCAATTCTTTATTGATCTGCCAACGGGCAAAAGCCTTTTTTCTTTCTTCCTCTTCGTTTTCCTGTCCCATACTGACCCAAACGTCGGTATAAATCGCGTCTGCACCAGCAACGGCCTTGAAAGGATCCTGGATTTTTTCGAAAGAAAAAGCGGATTTCGGTTTGGATCCGCACAGTTTTTTGATCTGTTTTTCGGAAAATTCGTATCCTTCCGGGGAAGAAACAACGACCTGGACCCCCAATTTTGCGGCAATTTCGACCAAACTGGCCGCAACATTGTTGGAATCTCCGACCCAAGCGATCTTAATCCCTTCCAGTTTACCAAATTCTTCCTTAATCGTCAACATGTCGGCCAAGGCTTGGCAAGGGTGCGATTGATCGGTCAACGCATTGATTACCGGACAGGAACAATATTTCGCGAGCGAGGTAACCGAAGTATGCTTTTTTGCGCGATAAACAATCCCATCCACCATGGAACTGAGAACATGCCCGATATCGGCAACGGATTCCCGGACCCCAAGGCCAATGTGCTGATTTTCAAGAAAAACGGATCCTCCCCCGAGCTGAACCATTCCGGATTCAAAGCTGACGCGGGTTCGAAGAGACATCTTCTCAAAAATCAGGGCAATTACCTTTCCCTGAAGGTATTGTTTCCGAACTCCCGATTTCCATTCGCTTTTAAGTTCTTCCGCGATCTGGAATATACGGTCCAATTCCGGATTTTTAACATCCGAAAGGTTAATGAAATGTCGGACTTTTTTCATTTTCAGGCTCCTTTTCTGAGTACATCCTCGATAATGTCGAGGCCTTCATCGACGAGATCAAAAGGCGTATTTACCGCGGGTAAAAGGCGAATCACGTTTCCATGAGTACAGTTGATCAAAAGTTTTCTTTTCATGCACTGTTCCACGCAGAAAGCCCCTTCGACTTTTAATTCCGCTCCGATCATTGCACCGACTCCCCGAACTTCCTGGATAATATCCAGATTTTCGGCCAATTGATTGAATCGGTTTTTGAATCGTTCCCCCAATACTTTTGCCTTTTCGAGCAATCCTTCTTCTTCCACCATTTTAATGGTTGCGATTCCCGCGGCGGCGGCAATGGAATTTCCGCCGAACGTGGAAGCATGCATTCCGGGCCGCAGATCAGGCGCGATCTCTTTTTTGGCGAGCATTGCGGCGCCAACAAAACCGCTGCAAATGGATTTGGCAAGGGTCATTATGTCCGGGACAACCCCGAAATAATTGCTCGCAAACCATTCTCCCGTTCTTCCGCACCCGGTTTGGACTTCATCGAACACAAGAAGGAGCCCATGATCATCGCATAATTTTCGCAATCCGGGAAGGAACCCTTTCGGAGGAACACGTACTCCTCCTTCTCCCTGGATCGGTTCTATCATAATCGCGGCGGTTTCTTCATCAATCGCCTCTTCCACTGCGCCAAGATCCCCGTAAGGAACATAAGTAAAGCCGGGAAGGAGAGGTTCCAGACCCTTATGATACTTCGGTTGAGCTGTCGCGGTTACCGTTCCCATCGTGCGCCCATGAAAGGAGCCCTGGAAGGTAATAATTTTGTATTTGTTCTCGGCCGAATGAAGTCGAACCAACTTGATCGCCGCTTCATTTGCTTCCGCTCCGGAATTGCAAAAGAAGGCTTTTCCGCCGAAATTGGTCCGTTCGGAGAGCATTTTTGCCCAAAGTCCCTGTTCTTCCGTATACCAGGAATTCGGAACATGGATCAATCGGGCGCTCTGTTCCTGAACGGCTTTTACAACCGGAGCGGGGCAGTATCCGAACATATTGCTTCCCCAGCCCGGGAAAAAATCGATGTATCGATTTCCTTCTGCATCCCATACATAGGCACCCTCGCCTTTTACAAGGGCAACAGGATATCTTTTATAATTCGGTATTACAAACGAATCAAAAAGGGAAATGATCTCTTTGGAACTGCGCGGCATTGATCCTTATCCTTACTTTCTTTTTCAAAAACGGTAAAACAGAAAACATTATTTTTTCTGTTGAATGAGTGTTCCAACCCCTTGGCTTGTAAAAATTTCCATTAAAAGGGAATGCCGAATCTGTCCGTTAATGATGTGGATTTTATCGACACCGCTTTCAATGGTTTCCAGGCAGGATTGAATTTTGGGGATCATTCCCCCCACAATGGAACCGGATCCCAGGAGATCCTTGGCTTCCTTTACGGTCAACGCGCTGATCATGGAATTGGGATCATCAGGATCCTTTCGAACTCCATTGACTTCGCTCACGAAGACCAGCTTATCGGCTTTAAGGGCTTTTGCGACCTTTGTCGCCGCAATATCGGCATTGACGTTCAGTCCCTGTCCGCTTCCATCATCCATCAGGGTATAGGAAGGAATAATCGGGATGAAGCCCTGATCGCCGGCTTTCGTAATTGCATCTGTATCGACTCGGGTAACCGTTCCGACAAATCCCAGATCAATCGGCTCCCCATTTTCATCGGGGATTGTGGACTTTTTTCCATAAAGGATCGTGGAGTGATCGAACTCGGCGAACGCTTTGGCTTGCCCGCCGTAGGAAATGATTTCATCGACCAGCATTTTTGGAATTTGACAGGCAAGGACATTACGGACGATTTCCAGGGAAGGAGCATCGGTAAATCTTCGTCCCTGGATAAACCGGGGCTCAATTCCGGCATCGGACATTGCCTGGGAAATTGCTTTTCCGCCTCCATGAACGATTACCGGCCGCATCCCCACCGTTTCCATGAAAACGGCATCCAATAAGAGATGCATCATCGCAACCTTATTGTCCATAAGGCTTCCGCCGATCTTAATCACGGTGGTTTTTCCGCGGTGCTCACGGATCCATTTCATCGCTTCGATCAGCGTATCGGCTTTTTCAATTGCTTTTTGCACTTCGTCATTCCTCTCCTGAAAAAACAACAAAGGTTTTGCGATCATCACAGAACCCTAAAGGCCTCAAACGAGGGATCCTTCCCGGTTCATAAAATCACAAAACCTGATAGATGAATTTGAGTGATCCGGATTTATATCCGTTCAAGCTCAAAAAAATTCATAAAATCACGCTCCAAAGGGGGGATAAAACCGCTTTTATACGTGATCTGCGTAATCAGTCGCCGACATAAGGCATCAGGGCCATAAAACGCGCACGCTTGATCGCCGCGGCAACCGCCGCTTGGCTTACAGCGCAGCAACCGGTTTTACGCCGACTGATGATCTTTCCTTGCCGACTTGTCAATTTTCGCAGGAGCTCAACGTCTTTATAGTCGACAAACATCGGACGAGGACGTTCCCCATCAACGAACAGCGGATCTCGTTTTTTTGCCCGTACTTTGTTCTTGGTTCTTTTTTTGTTAATACGATTCTTTTTAAACGCCGGAGGTCTTGACATGAAAAATCTCACCATCCCAATAAAAAATGATTAGTAAATTTTCGTTTTTCCCAGGAAATCGAACCGGATCTTTCGAGCAAACAGCCCATTTTTCCTGTTCCGGAAGCACGAAATAAACAAAAACTCTTCAATCTCAGGGCGATCTTTACGCAAGGACAATTTGCCGGTCCTCCATAGAGACCAATCCCCATTAAAACTGAAAAATCAAATATATCAAAAAACATCATTTTGGCAAGGACCCCCCGCCCATGAACTTTCGTATTTTCTCTGCTTTTTCTTTTTTCTTCCTGATTGTCAAATGAATTCCGAGAGGGACATTATCATTAACCTTACTGTATATTCTACCCATAATATTAAAAATGTGATCATAAAAATAGGAAAAATGGCATTTTTTTCTCTTTTTTAATATGAAAAGGTTGTATTATAACGGTCAATCCCGGCATCCTTTTCATCGCGAATAAATTTTTTACTCGCGAATAAAAAGGATTATCCCAAGATCTCTCTGTAAATGAACGATCAAAAAGAGAAAAAAGGAAAATTTACGCTAAGCCAATTTATTGCAGTTCTTTACCTGTAAGGCGCTGATAGGCGTCGATATATTTTTCCCGCGTCTTATCAACAATATCGTTCGGAAGCTCCGGCGGCGTGGAATTTCGATCCCAGCCCGATGCGAGAAGCCAATCCCGAACAAACTGTTTATCAAAGGAAGGCTGTCCATGTCCCGGCTCATACTGATCTTTGGGCCAAAAACGGGAACTGTCCGGGGTCATTACTTCATCAATCAGGATGATCTCGTCCTCGAAAAGTCCAAATTCAAACTTTGTATCCGCGATAATAATTCCCCGTTCAAGAGCGTATTCGGCTCCGTATTTATAGATCGATAGAGAAAGCTTTTTCAGGGCTTCCGCAGCATCGTGTCCGATGATATCCGCCATTTCTTCGAAAGAAACGTTCATATCATGGCCCGTTTCCGCTTTTGTTGTCGGAGTAAAGATCGGTTCTTCCAGCTGATCACTTTCACGGAGTCCTTCGGGAAGCTTTAATCCGCAAACAGATCCGGATTTCCGGTATTCTTGCCATCCTGAACCGGAAAGATATCCGCGAACGATACATTCGATCGGAAAAACTTTCGTTTTTTTACAATAAGTCGATCTTCCTTCAAACTGCTTCAGATCAGTTCCTTCCGGGAAAGGAATTTTCTCAACGTTGGTTGTGATCAAATGATTTTTGACGGGCAATTTTTTGAACCAGAACGCGGCCGTTTGCGTTAAAACCTTTCCTTTATCGGGAATACAGGTTGGCAAGATCCAATCGAACGCACTGATCCGATCGGAACTGACCAGCAAAAGGGCATCACCAAAATCGTAAATATCGCGGACTTTTCCATGTTTTGGAGTCAATCCGGGGATCTCCGTCTCCTGTACTGCTTGACGCATCATTCATTCTCCTGTTAATTTCTGTTCCTTGATGTATTCCGTAATCGATATAAGAAAAACAAGGTTTATATCGATATCGGTTCATTTCTCTCCCCGCGAAAAAGAATTCGCGGAGACGTAGTATCAAAAGAGGATCAAAATGATCCTGATTTTACCAGATTTCCAATTCGAGTTCGAGTTCGACTTCACATCGTTCGCGCACTTGCCGTTCGACGAGCTGGATCAATCGCTTCACATCCGAACTTGAGCAGTCGGGATCGACGACAACGAAATTGGGATTTCGTTCATAGATTCGGGCCCCGCCGATTCTCATTCCTTTCAGATCGGCCTCTTCGATCAGATCGGCGGCGTTCTGTCCTCTCAGATCTTTGAAAAGCCGAACGCTTCCTTCAGATCCGCCGGGCTCGTTTTTTCGCCGGACGATCCAGTTTTTCTGGAGTCTTTTCGCAAGTTCCGGAGACCGCTCCTCGTTCAGGGCGAATCGGACTTTGATAATCACGGCATTTCCAATACTGCAATTATGATATCCAAACACGATCTGATCCCGGGTCAATTCCTGAATTTCCCCGGAACAGGTTGCGATTCGGACGGAATCGACCAATTCTCCGATATTTCCATCATTGGAAGAGACATTATTCATGATCGCTCCCCCAACGGTTCCGGGAACTCCGATCATCCCTTCCAGCCCGGCAAGAGAATCATAAACGGCACTCGTGATTAAACGGCCGAGCCGGACGCCTGCGCCTGCTTCGATGATGGGAGCATCTGTTTTAATCCCGCAAAAGACGGGATCGGTCAATCGGATCACCAGCCCGGGGACTCCGGAATCAGAGATCAGGATATTGGATCCTTTTCCCAATGTCCGGATCGGAACGCCGGCTTTCGTGCATTCCCTGAGAAGCGCAAGGAGCTCTTCCTCCGAACGGGGCTCCGCAAAATATTCTGCCGGCCCGCCCAACTGCAGCCAAGTATGCATTGCAAGGGGAACTTCAGAACGGATGATTCCGTCAAAATTCTTCAATAATTCCTGGTTCATGGTATTGCCTCGTTCTTTGGTAATTTCGTTAAATTTTAATAATGTCCCTTGATTCTCTTTTTTTACAATTTACAAAGGAACATTATTCCAAATCGACAAGCGGTTTTTCATGCCGTTCAAAGCGGCATTGGGAAAGACGAACATATTTTTCATCCAGTTCACAGCCGATAAAACATCGATTTCGGAGGAGTGCAGCGACTCCTGTTGTGCAGCTTCCCGCAAAAGGATCGAAGATCAGTTCTCCCGGGAGAGTACAGGATTCAATGACCCGTTCCAGAAGCGCAAGCGGCTTTTGAGTCGGATGTTTACCGCAAACCTTCTCCTGCTTTGACGCCGCAGTGAAAAGCCAAACCGACTTCATCTGCTTTCCGCCGCAATCCTTTCGCATTTCCTGATCGTTGAAGCGATATTTGGAATGCTGATCGCGCGCGGCCCAGATCAATGTTTCTGTCGAATGCGTAAAACATCGGCAAGAAAGATTTGGCGGAGGATTCGACTTTTCCCAGGTAATGTTGTTCAGAATCCTCATTCCCAGCTGCTGCATCGCAAATCCGGCGGAATAAACCGCATGATAGGTTCCGGAGACCCATATCGATCCGTTGGGACGGAGCAGCTTTTGGCAGCGTTCCAGCCAGTTGAGATTGAATCGGTGATTCTTTTCCAATTCATTAAAACGGTCCCGAACGATATTTTTCTTTCCTGCTCCGCCGATCGATCCGCCTCCGGAAACATAATAAGGAGGATCGGCAAAGATCATATCAAAAATCCCGTTCGGATATTGGGCGATGAGAGCGTCCATAAACCGGAGGGCGTCCGCGCAGTAAAGGGCAGCGGTTCCGGCCCGGTTTTTCCAGGCCGGTTTAAACACCTCCGTTTTGAGCGATGATACAATCTTCTCGCAAACAAGCCGAGTCTCTTTTTCCCGGCTTATTTCCTCTTCAAGATTTCGATCAGATGTCGTTTTCATCGTCGTTCTCATTTTTTTCCACTCGCAGGACTTCCTTCAGGACAGAGCGGTCAACTTCGATTCATTCCGGATGAGTCTCCTCCCGGGAATCAAGCATCGGTTTTAATTCATCGGCGAAATCCTGGACACTTTTAAATCTTCGATAGACGCTTGCGAATCGAACATAAGCGACATCATCCAGATTTTTCAGAAGGGCCATAATTTTCTCGCCAATATAATTGGTATCGACTTCTGTTTCTCCATCATTTTCGATAATCGTTTCCAGTTCTGCGATAACGGCGGAGATCTGAGCTTCGCTGACCGGCCGTTTCCAACAGGCGCGTTCGAGTCCTTCCCGAAGTTTATTTCGATCAAAGGGAACGCGCGTTCCGTCCCTTTTAACGACTCGCACGTTGGTTACCTCGATCCGTTCATAGGTTGTAAAGCGTTTATGGCAGGATAAACAAAGCCTTCGACGACGCACAACAAAGCCTTCGTCGCTCGATCTTGTGTTGGTAACCCGATCATTATCATCGCGACAAAATGGACACTTCATTGAAATACTCCCTGAATAAAATTGAGATCACCGTTAAATGAGAGATCACTCGATTATACGGATCATTCGGATTTCCACGGAGGAAGAACCGGCAGATGGGTATCAAAATCGGCAAGCAATTCCTGCTGATAATCGCCGGCAAACGAATTACCGAGAAAACGGCCGATTCCTTCATTGAAAAATCGCTCCCAGCTTTTTTCTTCCGCACCCGGATTGATCGGGAAGAAAAGAGCGTTGTTCGCAACGGCGGCTTTGTAATCGCCGGGCGCGTCCCCGATCATCAAAGTATGATTTGCCGGGTATTTTTTGGACCACTGGAGAGATTCTTTTTTCGTTCCCGCTTCCTGTCCGCAGATCGCCTGGACAAAAGGAAGAAGCCCCTGATTGTCCCATTCCTTGACCAGAGCGGCTTGAGGAGTTGCCGATACAACCATGATATCGGCTTTTCCCTCGAATTTTTGAAGGCTCTCCCGGACAAACGGAAATGGAGGAACTCCTTCGCCAACGATCTTATCGATCGTTTCGTTCACTTCGATCGACCAGGCAAGAGTCTTCTTCAGAACCGGATCATTGGTTTCTTTGACTTTTTCGGCCAAAGTAATATTTCCGAGCTTTGTTTCCTTGTTCATCCATTCGACGACTTCTTGAGGGATCTCGATTTTTACTCCGCGCGCTTTCACTTCCGGTCGTTTTTGCAGCCATTGAAGCACTTCGATCAGCGCGGGAAAACGGTTGATCCCCCGGCTTTTTGAATAAAGATTGACAAATTCGATCGCTTCCCGAGCATATTTACTGATGCTTTGAAGATGCCAATGATAAATGGTATTGGGCGCAAAACATTCTTTATGCTTGAGTTCCATCGTATCAAAAGCGCATCCGTCCGAATCAATACCCACGAAATAATCATGTTTGGGGGTAAAATCGATATCCATTACTTTTCCTTCAAAAATTTAGTCGTCCGAAATGATACTGTCCAATCGGGATCGATCCCGAAAACATCAATTTTCCGTCTCTTTGTCCTTATCTCCCGAAGGCTCTGATTCTTTGCTTTCTGAATCTTCCGCTTCATCGGCAGGAGGGACGGTTTTATCTTCTTGTGAATCGTTTTCTTTCTTTTCGATTCTGTCTTCTTGCTCTTTATCCGCGTTTACGCTTTTCTGTTCTTCGTCTTCACTCTCTTCTTCCAGATCGTCGTCGAACGTTCGCTTTTGTTTGGGGAAGATCACGCACAACAGAATTCCTCCGAAGTACAGTCCGATCAAAGCGGTAAGAAGACAGATCATGCTCCAGGGATCCGGGGGAGTAAACATCATCGACAAAAAGGCGATCACAAAGACCGAGATCTTCCAACGGGACATATAGATCTTAACAGTAAAGATCCCCAATCGTTCCAACGCGAACATTACAAGCGGCAGTTGAAACGCGATTCCGAAAGCAAGGGGAAGAAGAAGCGCGAAATTCAACCATTCCGTAATTCGCGGATCCGGATCAATATTCATACTTGCGTTAAATTCCAAAAGGAATGTCAAAACCATTTCAAATATTACGAAAAACGCAAGGCAGAATCCTCCGATAAAGAGCAGAATACTCATCGGGAGAAAACGATAGACGAGTTTTTTCTCTCTCGCGTAAAGGCCGGCGCCCACAAAAGACCAGAAATTATAGAAGATCCCGGGACTTGCGATTACAATTCCAAGGAAAACAGCGGCTTTTAAAAAGATCACGAACGTTTCCGGCATATTTAATGCCTTCGTTTTCATGCGGGAATCGTCCGCCAACTTTTTCCAGAGTACAATTCGCCTGGGGGCGGCCTCTTCCGGCTTGACCTCGGGTTCAGGCTTGACCTCGGGAGGATTTTTGGCCGGGATCGGTGCGGCACTTCCCAAATTGGGATCCAGACTTTTTCTCAGATCCTGTGGAAATATCCAGAATTCTTCTGCGGTCATATTGTAATGCGTTGCGATTTCATCCGTATTGCCCGTGTATCCGATCGTTTTAAGATAATCGCTATCTTTCTTCATTCGAAGATTCGACTGCGTAATATAAAAATGCTCCAGAGATTTTTTCAAAGGCCGCTGAATATAAGAGACCGCCATGCTGCTCAGAGAAGGATACGATCCCAGCGGAACCAGTGCGATCAAAAAACCTCCGACCAGCCAATAAATCGAATTCAAAAGACAACGGCGCAATTCAATGAGATGTTCTCCAAAGGACATGGAACTTTCATTGAATAAATTGTCGTCTTTTTCAGAACGAATGCCCATTCCGACTCCTGAATCTCTTGAGTTTATCATTTAAAACAACAGCACAATTTCTCATAGTATACCCCTGTTTCCGTATTTTGACAAGATAAGATCAATCGTTCACACCATAAAAAAAGGGGATCACTCCCCTTTTTTTATAAAGTTTATTACAATAAAAGATTATCGATTTACTTGCGGGATTCCGGGTTCGTTTGAATAGGAAATTTTTTTCTGATTTTCCTTCTCTGTATAAGCTTTTCTATCGGGCCGTTGGTTTTTTCATTTTATACATTCTCAGTCCGCGTTCGACATCGGCTTTTTTCTTTGCTTCCCGTTTATCGTGTTCCTGTTTTCCGCGGCAAAGCCCCAAAAGCAATTTGGCCTTTCCATCTTTAAAATAGAGTTTTAAGGGAACAAGGGTAATCCCTTTTTCTAATACTTTTTTGGCAAATCGATCGATTTCCCGACGATGAAGGAGCAGTTTTCTGTCTCTTTTCGGCCGATGATTGAAATGGGTTGCTTCAAAATATTCCGGAATATCACAGCTGATCAACCAAACTTCCCGATTTTTAATCTTTGCGTAGGATTCCGCAAGGGATACCGATCCGTTGCGTAAACTTTTGACTTCGCTTCCGACAAGAACCATTCCGCACTCAACCGAATCCAGAATATCGTAATCATGTCTGGCGCGCCGGTTTTCGCTCACAATTTTTTCGCCCGGATTTTCGTTTTTATTTTTTTTCGTCTGTTTTGACATAATTTTTATCTCTATTTTTTTCTGTATTTTCGGCAGGAATATTCGCGGTTTTGTTGATCATTTTCGGCGTAAGAATAAGTTCCGTAAAAACGACAGCGGCGATCGGGAAAAAGATCAGAACCGGAAACCATGCGGCAAGGAAGGGATCTATTTTCGGCCCGAAATAAGAGCAAACGTATTGAAGGCCCATATAAACAAAGGTGAGAAAAACACAAAATCCGATCTCTTTTGTGATATTTTTCGTATTTCTGAAAAAGATCATGGGAAGAAAGATGAAAAACGGCAAAAGATCTATGATCGGCCGGAGCAGCCGGAGATGCACCCGTGTTTGAAGATCTTCCTTTTTAAAATCCAGAGAGGGATTATTTGCGGCTTCGGCCAATTTGAAAACCGATGTATACCAAACCCATTGATCGCCGATTGCAAGGAGCTCGACAGGAACCCGGGAAACGATAAAACATTGATCCAGAGCAAGAATATCCGAATAATCTTTCGGCGTCAAAATGAGATCCTGATCCGAATTCGGGCGCTTTACAGAGGAAGATCGAAGAAGATCGCCTTCCTGAACCTTCATTAAAAGCCAACCGGCCGGGATCCCCTTTCGGAGTTTGCCGCTTTCAAAATAAACGGCGTCTTCCGCAGTGATCTTTGATTCAATCGCGGAAAAACCGGGCGGTAAAGTAAACAACGGTTTATGGAGCCGATTTTCCGCAGAAAAGACTTTATCGCCCGAGATCCTTATTCGGGTTTCCATGTCCCGGATCTGCTTGACCACAACCCCTTCTCCCCCTTCAAAATAAGCATCCGGTGTTTTAACCACATTCACCAAATGCGTGGGGATTACGACTTCGCGAACCGTAAAAAAAAGAAGCGAAAAAAACAACGCGATCAATAAAAGCGGAATCAGTATCCGAAATCGGGAGACTCCCGACGCCATCAGGGCAATGATCTCATTACTCTGATCCATTCGCTTTAAAAGGGTAATCGCCGAGATCAAAAAAAGGAAAGGAGACAACGTATCCAGGAAGGAAAACGAATGGAAAAAATAATAGCTCGCAATAATCGAAAGCGTTTCGAAAAAACCAACCCTTCCGATAAAGCTGTCAAAATTGTTCAACAAATCGAACAGCGTATAAATCCCGATAAAAATCCCGCACCACATCAGCAGCGAACAGGAAA
The DNA here is from genome assembly GCA_030539035.1 of Planctomycetia bacterium. Classification (GTDB taxonomy): domain Bacteria; phylum Planctomycetota; class Planctomycetia; order Pirellulales; family Thermoguttaceae; genus JAUNBG01. The sequence continues at coordinate 12,342 of JAUNSU010000008.1, read as the reverse complement.
AATTCCATACTATATATCGATCAAGCAATTTCATGCTTCACTCTCTCTTTCCATGAGATCCGAATCCCTGCTCTTTCAAAAAATCAATCGGATTCGAACATACTCCTTTTCTTTTTGTCCGACTCCTCCAGAACAAACCAGGCGATTTCGTCGTAAAGGGAAGATCCCGTCTTCAAAACCGCTTCTTCCGGAAGGGAAGATGCGGCCAACGATGATTCGAGTAAAGGCGAATCGATCAGGGAGGATTCCTGTTCATAAATCGAATCCGCAACAGCTGGAACAGGCGAGTTCGATCCGTTTAACGACACAGGTATATCCCTCAAATAATAGGTGTATACTTTTTCGTTCGCCAGTTCAAGAGTAAGAGAAACACCGCTGGAAATTTCCGTGTAATCCCCATAATAGTGCGCAACCTTCAAAAAACTCGAACACAATTCAGGGTCGGATTTCTTGCCGTCTCCCCATTGGACCGTCCATTTTTTAACAGACCCAACGTCCATTTTAACATTGATATTCAATTTGAGAACCGTATTGTTCGCAAATGTATAGGAATCAAATAAAATGATCGGAATGGGATTCACGATATTCAGATCGACCGTTTGAATTTTGGACAGATTTCCATCAGCATCCTGCGCTTGAACACGAATAACAGCAGATGAATCACAAAAGGCCTTGTAATCGAGCGTGTTCAGCCAAAAAGAGGAGGCTCCATCCGATCGAACAGTAAAATCTCCGTTCCCTGTTCCCGAAAGATCCCAGAGCCAGCTGATCGTTTCTTTCGCCGATCGGGTCGTTGCCGACAGAAATGTCCATGTTCCCAAGTCGGGATTATCATTGGAAACCGACATATCTGCGGAAAGGTAAACCGTAAAGGTAAACTCCTCTGTCCGGGAATATCCTTCGGCTGCCCTTGTATTCACTTCGATTCTGTAGGTTCCCGCCGAAAGGGCCGGATCAATGATCTGAAGTTCATTATCGACGATTTCAAAAAATCCGTTGTTCGTTTCCGCGTTATCCGTCAATGTATATACGAAAGAAGAACCGTTCATTTCATCCGAAGTCGTAAAAGTTCCGACAACTTCCCCATAAGCAACTTTATCGTCCTCAATTTGATTATCGGCAAATGAAGAGGACATTTCCCAAGGATCGCAGATGGTAAAGGATACTGTATAAAAATTATTGGTTTCGTCGGATTCCGCAACGGTCGAATCATAATCCAAATAGAAATTTACCGTATGAGAACCGTTTCCCAAATCGAAGTAATCTGAATTGTGTATGAAGTATGCTTTACCGTAAGGGTTGGAAGAAACAGGGGCCTTAAACAAATAATCACGGGAATGATCAAGATAGGCCGACAGAGTATAGGATCCGGCGTTGATACCCTCCGACCCATCATTTATCCAACAGATCGAAAGGAAAATCGTTTCGTTGGAGGCGAAAACCGTTTTCACAATATTCGGTTCATCGGCTGTATAAAGATAAACAGCCGCAGGGGCTCCGGACGCTTGATAAAATTTCAGATCGGGAAGCTGATCGGAAACGACCGTAATAGTGTAAGCGCCCAAGCTTCCGTAATCGGAATATCCTCCGGTAAGAGGATCGCCCCAGCCGATCCCTTCCACGGAAATATAATACGAACCGGAAAGATCGGAAAGATCCATCAGAACGTAGAACGTTTCCGAAGGATCATAGGTTTCTATCAGTTCTTTATCCGAATTATACAGTTTAACGAGCACATCGAGATTCGTAATGCCGGAATATCCGCCGATCAATAAACCTCCGGAAAGAAGATCCGTCGAAAACGAGAAATAATCAACATCGGTGCATGTCCCGATCATTCCGGATATTGCGGTATCGGTCGAGAGTGCACCCAACGCAAAGGAATCGTCGATCGAATCGGAATAATCGTCGGCTCGCAATCCCAGCCTATTTGTAAGAACGGCAATATCGTCTTCTCCATCCGGGATTTGCGTGCCATTGTTGATTACGGCCGCATTGGCGTATTCTCCTTTACTCCATTGGGTCAAACGGGAATAATAGCCGGTTCCCATGATCGGAGCCCAAAGTTCTGTTCCAGTATAATACTCCGTTTTTGTCGATCCGACCAGGGTCCCATCATGCCGCAATCCCAAAGAATGGCCCACTTCATGCGTAAGAGATTCAGAAAGCATCTTCGTATTCCATCCGGAAGAAAATTTAAATCCGTCCGAAAAAATAAAACAGGGAGTATCGCTTAAATAAGTAAAAGATCCAATATAGGCAACACCTCCGGCGGAGTGTTTATACCAATCGCTGTAAGATCCGCCAATGCAGACCCGGATTCCATAAACCGTATCGGAAGAATCCGTTCGGATCAGCGCGTCCAGAGTTGGTTCCGCAGTCGATACATTGACGTTGAAAGGAAGATAGTCTTCGGAGACCCGCTGCCAAATATCATAAATCGCCGCTTTCTCCGCATCGTTGAAAGTCGGATCCGAATCAATGGAAAAAACCGGGGTAATAATGGGATTATTCGAATTGTAAGAAGAATTCCAGGAGGTTCCTGTCGTTGTGTGTCCGGTAAAATCGAGATAGATCGTAAGGGAAGCCCCGGCAAGGCTGTTCAAATTAAAAACATCAATATCGGACGTCCATTTCGGTCCGTTGATCACCGTCGTCGGGTTGGCCGCCGCGGACTCCAAAAGAGAAAGATCCGCCATTTCCGAACTCCCGACCGGACTGGACAGAACCGCATTCGCTTCAAGGAACTCCTCGTTTTCCAAAATGGAAAAATCGACTTCTCCAACGCAAACGGCCAGTAGATCCCGGTTTTCCAGCCGTTCCATTCCGAGCATACGGCCTCTGTTCGAAGACGGACCATTGTTCTCCCGACTTCGTTTTCTATCGGATTTCAGTAAAAATTTCAATAAACTTTTGATCATAGACTCAACAAAATAGACAATCTCCGGATTTTTTCGAAAACACCACGCCTTATTATTATACGGAAAATCCCCGGAGGAAAGTCCTGGAAAAATGAAAAAAAGAGCAAAAAAAGCCGATAGCAACAAAAAAATCGCTATCGGCGGAAAATTTCTGAAAATATTGGGATAATCCAATCAGCTCATTCGGTTCAGAGCATTGACCATCGCGATCATTCCCGCTTCAATAATATCGGTGGAAACCCCTTGTCCGCGAAAGACTTTTTCGGGATTTCTTTCATCTTGCAGGTGAACAATCACTACTCCTTGCGCGTCCGGACCTCCGGTAATCGCTTCAATTTTGAACTCTTTCATGATCAAAGGAAGATCAGAAGCCTTGCGAATCGCCCAAAATGCGGCGTGGATCGGGCCATCGCCCTCTTCCGATTCGACTCCGACCACTTCGCCCCGATGGGTAAGAGCCAATGTCAATTTCGGCGACCCTTCCGAACTGCAAGTAAGTGAATAAGAAACGAATTTCCACTTATTATCTTTAATCTCATCCTTCGGTCCGCGATTCTGCTGATCGATCAGGGCATGAATATCCGCATCATAGACCTCTTTTTTCCGGTCGGTCAATTTTTTGAATTCGACAAAGACGGCGTCAAGCTGCTCCGGCGACAGGACGTACCCGAGCTGATGAGCCCGATCCGCCAAAGCGGCCCGTCCGCTGTGTTTACCGAGAACAAGATCCGTTTTTGTGAATCCAACGCTCTCCGGACTCATGATTTCATATGTCGTCCGTTCCTTGAGGATCCCATCCTGATGGATCCCCGCTTCATGCGCAAACGCGTTCATTCCGACAATCGCTTTATTCCGCGGTACCTGTAAACCGGTAATACGGGAAATCAGCCGGCTCATCGGAACCAGTTTTTGCGAAATAATTTTTGTATCGGCCTTATATATATTCGGTCGGGTCCGCATCGCCATTACGACCTCTTCGAGAGCGCAGTTTCCGGCCCGTTCCCCGAGTCCGTTAATTGTGCATTCGATTTGACCTGCTCCCGCGGAAACCGCAGAAAGAGAGTTCGCAACCGCCATTCCGAGATCATTATGGCAGTGAACACTCAAAATCGCCTTATCGATATTCGGAACACGATTGATCAGGGCCTTGATCCGATCATACATTTCCTGCGGGGTTGTGTATCCGACAGTATCAGGGATATTCACCGTCCGCGCACCGGCGTCGATCACGGCTTCGACGACCCGGCAAAGAAAATCGATCTCTGTCCGCGTTGCGTCTTCCGGAGAAAATTCGATATCGGAGCAGAGATTTCTTCCCCGTCGAACTCCTTCAACCGCTTTCGCAATGATCTCATCTTGGGACATGCGAAGTTTGTATTTGCGATGAATCACACTGGTTGCGAGAAAAATATGAATTCGGGGATGAAGAGCGTCTTTCAGCGCCTCTCCCGCCGCGTCAATATCTTTATCAACACATCGGGCAAGACCGCAGGCGGAGGTCCTTTTCAGAATTTTTGAGATCTCCTTAACCGACTGAAAGTCGCCGGGCGATATGATCGGGAATCCCGCCTCGATCACATCAACACCAAGATCTTCAAGACCTTGAGCCGCTTCCAGTTTTTCGCGGAGATTCATGCTCGCGCCGGGCGATTGTTCCCCGTCCCGCAAGGTGGTATCAAATATTACGATCCGGCGATAATTCTCGCCGGAATTACCTCTTTCTTCATTTTGGTTGAATTCCTGTTCACTCATTTTCAGACTCCTCTCTGCCCTCTATTATAAATCCGTTTCCAAAAAGGGGAAGGAGTCGCCGAAAAGCCAATGCGTGAAAATTCCAGCAAACAGATCAGCGCAATTCGTAAAAAAACGGACTTGAAAAGCAAAAGAAAATTTGCGAATCTTCCCTAAGTCCTTTTACCATTCTTTGCGAAGCCGGCTGTTCGGAATATCCATTATTTTGCGGTATTTGGTAATTGTTCGGCGGCTCAGCGCGATCCCTTCCTTTTGCATTTCATTCACTAACTCATCATCGGAAAGAGGATTGGAACGATCTTCCCGATCAATGATCTCTTTTAATTTGAGCAGAGCGGCATTTTGGGCAACAGCATCTTCCTGATCGTTTGCAGCGGAAATCGCACCGGTAAAGAAGTATTTGAGCGGAAAATTGCCGAATGGGGTCTGCATCCATTTCTCGCTGCAGGCCCGGGAAACCGTGGAAGGATTGACCTTGATCTTATCGGCGATCTGCTTCAAAATCAATGGCCGAATCGCTTCCGGTCCCTTTTCAAAAAAATCTTTTTGATGTTCTGCAATTTCATAAGCAACATTGTGTAAAGTCGTTTTTCGCTGTTTAATCATTTCCAGAACCCAAAGAGCGGAATTGATCTTTTCCTTGATGTAATTCTTATCCTCGGGACTTGCGGCACTGTTTTTCAGTTCCTTTATGTATTTTTTATTCAGATACAGCGATCCGGCGTTTCCTTCATCGATCTGAATTTGCCAATTTCCAGCATCGTCTTTTTCGACAACAATGTCGGGCCGGATCACACTGTTCGGACGGGAATCAAAGAGATCGCCGGGATCTTCATTCAGTTTTTTGATCTTTTTAAGCAAAAACTGAATTTCTTCAATCGATAAACCGGTCTGTCTGGAGATCGAAGGCAGATGGTTCCCGACAAGCTCTTTCAGATATTTTTTGATCAGCAGAATCAGTTTTTCCTGATCCGGATCGTTCGGACTGATCTGGAGCAAAAGGCATTCTTCCAGTGTTCGGGCCCCCACCCCCTTTGGATCAAGTGATTGCACCGAACGCAAAGCCGCTTCAATATCCGAAATCTCTTCCCCGGATAAATTGTTCCCGAAAAGTTTTTCAAGTTCCGGCCCCAAACCTCCTTTTCGATCGGATCCCCTGGTTTTGTATTCTTCCCTTTCCTCTTTCGAAAGAGTCAAATATCCCCTTCGATCCAGATTATGGATGATTTCTTCCGCGTATGTACGGATCTTCTCCGGAATGTCGAACCAGTAAAGCTGTTCAATCAAATGCTCTTGAAGCGTTTGTCCCCGTGAAGGAATATTGTTCATATAATCAAGATAATGCTCGGTATCTTCTTCCCTGTTCCGATGAACGCTGTCGGAATCCTTGTAATTGATGATCCGATCGTCCGGATCCGCAAACTCCGTATCGCTGTTATCTATCACCGCTTCTTGATATTCGAGATCCTCTTTTTCGTTTTTGGCGGCATTGCCGGACTCATCCGACAGATAATCCACCGAGGAATCCTCAAAATCATTGGAATCTTCCGGCGTATTTTTCTCGGGACCCTCTTCGCCCAATTCCTTTTCGGAAGAGTCCTCATTCTCCTCTCTTTCCAAAAGAGGATTGCTTATATACTCTTCCTCAATCCGCTCCTCGAATTTTTGAATGGGCAGCTGAAGAAGTTCCATCGCCTGGATCATCCGCTGGCTGATTTCCTGGGTCTGGACCTGTTCCTGATGTTGGGCCGGTTCCATTCTCATTCCAAAACTCATCGTTCGTCTCCTCAAAGTTCTCCACGATTATCAATCATGAACGGTTCAATTACCCTGTCCCCAGGATCGGGAAAAAATCCCGAAAAGCCTCTCTAAAAACCCTTCTTCCTGTATTATAAGCACTTTTCGCGCCAAATATATATTTTTTACAAAAAATATTGAAAATATTCGAAATACTTTACAAAACAATAAAATAGATAAACCAAATAATAAGATGGGTAAATTTTAAAAGTGATCTTTCTTCTATTTCAAAGATTTTCTATCGCGTAGAGCAGAATATTCGCGGAGAGAATAAAGGCGCTTTTCCAAGAATAGCCTTTGTACTCGTAGGATCCGCTCCGTTCCAATGCGCAACTGACGTCCCAGGGAGAGAAAACAACGATCCAGCGTCCTTCTTTTTTGATCCCCCAAAGTTCGGGCGGTTCTTCGCTCTGAAGGGAAGGCGCTTTTCGATCTCCTTTTGAGCTCGGTTTGCGGATTTCAACCGTTCGAATTACGAATCCCCCGTAAAGATTGGAAAATAGGGGATCGTCCAAAGGAATCTTTTCCAGTCTGCTTTCCGGAAAGATCTCTTTAAACTCTCCGGCAAAAGATTTTTGAAAAGATTCGGATGCCCCGACCGCGTTGGCAAAAAGGAATCCTCCCCGATCGAAATAGAGGCTCAGATTTTTCTTTTCTTCTTCCGAAAACCGGAACGCATTCCGTCCGTGCATGAACAAAATCGGATAATGAAAGAGGTCCGCGGATCCTGCCCGTAATCGCTGAACAAAGGTTTGAACCGGTATTTCCAGCTCTTTTCGAATCGCTTTCATCAGATTCGGAATCGCACGCGGAGCACAGGAAGATCCGCCCCCGTGTTCCAGAATCGCCGTATAGATCGCTCCCTGCCGATTTTCCGTTTTCGCGAGCTCCTTTTGAATCGATTCCGGGATTTCATCCTTACTCTTCATCTCCCGATTCGTTGCGTAAGCAAGGACATTTTCCCCGATATCCAAGGCGGATTCGACCTGTATTCGAATCCGGTCGGGAAGGGGCTCATCACCGCTGCGGTCCGGACGATCCGTTTCCCAAAGACAGGAAAGCGATGCGCGGACATTAAATACAGAATCCGCCTTCTCCTTTCGCTTCCAGGAGGGAACAAGAACAATGCTGGTCCGGCATCCGTAATCGATTCCGTATATCGGCCGGATCTGATCCGGAGGAACCGTTCGTTCCGCGTTCCAGATCGGATGATCCGACTCCAGAAGTTGGAATTCATTTCCCTCCTCCGGCAATACTTCCCGAATCAGATCGATCATTCCCTGTTCAAAGGAAATATCGTTGTCGAGTGCTTCCGCAAAGATAAAGCCGCCCTGTTCCAGATATCCTTTCAACGCTCGAATCAGCTGTTTTTTTCGGTTGGGATCCGAAGGAATCGGCGATTTTGTCCCGTTCATATAAAGAACCGGGGTCTGAATCAGATCGTCTACCGTTGCTTTTTCCGAATCGATCACTTGCCAAATGAGATCCATTTTCCAGCTTTTTTCGACTTTTCGCGTTAAATGAAGAAGATCGTTGGGATGAAGATTCCACTGGTCGTCCGATCCGTATTTCAATTTCGAGATCAGAACAGGCCGGCGTCCTTTCGAAAGAAAAAGAAGCGCAAAGGCCGTCGATACGGCATTATTGTTTTTAAGATCCCGCTGCGCTTTCCAGTACTTATTGAGCATTCCCTTGCGGCGGAGTAAAAAATCCGCTCCTTCCCGATACCAATCGCTCTTTCCGATAAAGCGATGGGCGGTCAAGCGCCCGACCCGTTCGAGTCCATAAAGATAATAAAAGAGCCAGGTATCAACATCGACCACGGTTCCCGGGTTCGTTTGCACGCTGAAATGGCGCGAAAGCCAGTTTAATCCCTTTTCGATCCGATTCGAAATATCATCGTCGACCTCTTGGCAGCAAAGGACCTCATCACCTTGAACACGCGATCCGGATTGATTTCGAAAGCCGCTGGAGATTACAAGACCCGCGATTCCCGCACAGGTCATGCTGCCCGTTCCGACCCCGCTTTTGTTGACCTGAAGGTCTCCCAGCGAGGCGCGGTACCCCCAGGATCCGTCTTTGTTCTGCATTCTTTTCCAGTATTCCAATGCCCGTTTCCAGATCTCAGGATCGATGGGAATTCCGATCCTTTCCGCTTCATAGAGGGCAAGAATCGCAAATTGCGAGTTGGAATTATCGACCTGATCGAATTCCGGATGGGATCCGACATAGGACCATCCGCCCCGAAAGACATTATTTGTCTGAAATTGATGAGCGATGAGCCATTCGACATTTTTGCGGATCGATTCCTTGTCTTTTTCCGGATCCGCGAGGCAAAGAACCATGGTTTGAAGGGACAGGGGATAAGTTTGGTATCGGGATTCCGGCAATGGACGGCGAAGAAAATCAAGCGCTTTCAGAAGAACCGGATCATTTTTATCGACTCCCGCGGTGATCAGGGCCAGCGTGCACAAGGCGGTCGTTCCCGGTTCAAAGCCGGGATACTCATTCCAGGAACCGTCTTTTTGCTGGATCTCTCCCAAATAGGCGATTCCTCCCCGGATACTTTCCCGAACGGCTTCCGGAGAAAGATCACCGTCTTCTCCGTATGCTTTCGCGGAAAATAAACCGATCAGGATTAAGGCTGCCCCGATGATCCCGATGAGCATTTCTGTTGTCCGAGTCCTTGTGATCACAAATTCCCTTTCCGGTTTCTTTCAAAATCCGTTTATAATCAAGATCGATCCGACTGTTCGTTCATCGAAGCGCCTTGTCCTTCCAAAATTATAAATCCTTTTTTCGTTTATCATAGTGATCTTGGAAAAAAAGGAAAATATTCCCGGAAATCCCTGTCGAAATCATGGGGATAAAATAAAAAATTGCCATTGTTCTTTTCTATGAAAATTGATAAAATAGGATAGGCGGTGATTCCTGCCGCCGGTCGAATCCTTTGATGAAAGGACGATATGCGGTTCTTTTCATCTGTTCAAATGGAAAAGGATCGATTTTCCATGATGCAAGAACGCAAAAGACAGACAGAAAGCAATACAGTGAGTAATATACCGAAGCCGTCCGCCGCGCCGCCAATTCAGAAGTCTGAAGCGGATCCTCCTGTTAATCCGGGAAAACCTCGCAACCTTGGAAATATATTACAGGAATTTGGACAGACTTGCCGAATCATGAACGATGAACTTCAAAAAGTGATCATCGGACAAACGCCGGTAATCCAGCAGCTGATGGCCGCAATTTTTACTCGGGGACATTGTCTGCTGGAAGGTGTTCCCGGCTTGGCGAAAACTTTGATGGTAAGCACTCTGGCCCGTATTCTCGATGTGCGGTTTAAACGGATCCAGTTTACGCCGGATCTGATGCCTTCCGATATTACCGGAACCAACGTTCTGGATGAAGACGCGCAGGGACATCGCTCGTTCCGTTTTGTGGAAGGACCCGTCTTTACGAGTATTCTGCTTGCGGATGAGATCAACCGAACTCCGCCGAAAACCCAATCGGCCCTCTTGCAGGCAATGCAGGAACGGGAAATCACGGTCGGACAGACAACCTATCCGCTGCCGGAGCCATTCTTTGTAATCGCAACCCAGAACCCGATCGAACAGGAAGGAACTTATCCGCTTCCCGAAGCGCAGCTGGACCGTTTTATGTTCAATATCAAAGTCGATTATCCGACCCTGGAAGAGGAAGAACGGATCCTTTCAAGTACTACTCGGGGTGAATCGGCCGAGATCAAAAAAATCCTGAACGGCCGCTTGATCCTGAATCTTCAGAAACTCGTTTCCTCTGTTGCCGTAAGTCAATACATTGTTCAATATGTTGCCCGATTGGTTCGCGCAACACGGCCGGGCGATCCCTCCGCTCCCGAATTGATTAAAGAATTCGTCGATTGGGGCGCCGGACCGCGGGCTGGCCAATATCTCATTCATGCCGGAAAAGCCTTCGCCGCAATGGAAGGAAGGTTTTCCGTTGCCGTGGAGGATATTAAAAAAGCGGCGATTCCTGTTCTTTGCCATCGGATCAGTACGAATTTTCAGGCGCAGGCGGAAGGATATACACGGGAAGCAGTGATCCAAAAACTTCTTACCCTGGTTTCTGCTCCACCTGTGGATAAATATGAGAGATGACCGATCCATTTAAAAAACCGGCCCGGATCTCACTCCGTCCAATCACTCCGGATCAAAAGAACAAGGTCCCGGATCCGGAGAAACTCCGTCTCCTTCAGGGAAAAAACGGAGACGTGAAAGATCTCGTCGAAGAAGAAAAAGTTCCTTTGGGACGCCGGATGTCTTCCTGGCTTTTCAGTTTTACGGTTCATGTGATTCTTATGATCATATTGGCTCTGATCATTTTTCCGCCGGATAAAAAACCTTTGACCGTTGAAGGAACGTTCAGTGAAGAGCTGGGAGATCAGCTGGAAATTTTTACCAAAGAAGAAGGAAATATCAATCCGGTGACGGGCGAAGAGTACAAGCTCGAATTCCCGCAGGAGGCCCGGCTCGACGACAGTATCATGCTGGAAAAGCCTCTTCTTCCGCAAGAGAATGCCGCATCGTCCATGATGCTTGAGCAGACGCGAATCGAATTGAAAGATATGCTTTCCGGAAGAGTGGATCCCGGAACGAAGAACGATCTGATCGCGAAATACGGCGGGAATCAAACGACCCAAAGCGCTGTGCGGCGCGGATTGGCCTGGATGGCCAAACAGCAGAATCGGGAAGGATGGTGGAGTCTGAAAGGACCATACAGAGACGGACTTTCCGATCATATGCCCGAAAACAAAATCGCGGCAACGGCTCTTGCCCTGCTTGCCTTTCAGGGCGACGGAAATACCCGATCAAAAGGGCAATATGCCAAAGAGGTCAAAAAAGGCTGGAGCTGGCTTGCCCGGCAGCAGACAGGGGACGGACTCTTCTTTAAAGATCTGAACAGTTCCGCGAACGATCGGTTTTATACACACGCGATTTCTCTCATTGCGCTTTGCGAGATCATTGTTCTTGAAAACATTGAGAAACAGAAGAATGAGGATCTGCGTGGACAGGCGGTCAAGGCGATCGAATATCTGAAAAACAATCAGAATGAAGAGCTCGGCGGCTGGCGGTATGAGCCGGGAGTGGATTCGGATCTTTCGGTAACCGGATGGTGTCTGATGGCTTTGCAGACGGCGAAAATGGCCCAGATCGAAGTCCCGGAAACCATGTTGAGGGAGATCTCCCGATTTCTGGATCGGGTCGCATTGGAAGACGGGAGCCGATATGTATACACTTTACCGGCGAATGTTCGCAGGATCACACCTTCGATGACCGCGACCGGACTTTTATGCCGGATGTATCTCGGCTGGGACAGAAATAATCCGGCCATTCAAAAAGGGGCGGAATATCTTACAGGAAAGAACAATCTGATCCATTATCCGGAGAAGAAGGAAGACGGTGCAGAGGATCGCCGATCGGCTCCGGAATATACGAATGTTTACGGATGGTATTCCGCGTCGATGATGCTCAAGCATCTTGGTCCGTATCACAAATACTGGCGGATCTGGAACAAGGCGATGTGTGCGGAGATCCCCGCACATCAGATCCCCGAAGGAAAAGCGGAGTCCGGAAGCTGGGATCCGGAATTCGATGAATACAAATACGGCGGCGGAAGGCTCTATATCACCGCAATGTCGATCCTTTGCCTTGAAGTCTATTACCGGCACCTGGCCATTTATAAATGATGCCAGTGATCCTTATCGAACTTTTTCAGACGTTTAACGGAGATTACTTCGAACGAATAATCGATTCCCTTGAATTTTTCTTTCGGGAATATTGTTAACCCAAGTTCCGCAGTTGGAGGGGTGAAGTATCGTAAAAACCAGAGCGGG
>JAUNSU010000223.1 GCA_030539035.1 Planctomycetia bacterium | reverse complement strand
TCAAAATAAGATTCGGGGCGGAGATTTTTAATGAAAACGTTGTTTTTACCAAAAATATCCGTGAAATCCGTGAAATCCGCGGTTTCAAAATCGGTTATTTACAGTTTGAGTTCAGAAATTTGATTCCGGAGAGAGCTGTTTTGCGAGTTCATTGATTCGGGCAAGATCCAGTTTTCCGGTCCCCAGCAGGGGAATTTCGTCGACTTTATGGAAATTTCCTTCGGCGGGGATCCAGAGGTTGGGGGTTCCGCGCCGGATCATTTCTTTTCGAATTCCATCCGGCGTGATCCGGGGATTACTGTAGAGAACGAGGATCTTTTCCCCTTTTTTCGGATCAGGAAGAGAGGTGATCGCGCATTGCGGACCGGAGATCTCCTGTTCGGAAGAATCGGAAAGGCCGGAACAGATCCCTTCGATCAATTCTTCGATCAGAACATGAGGAACCATTTCTCCGCCGATCTTGGAGATCCGGCTTTCCCGTCCGGTGATCCATACGAATCCGTCTTCATCGATCTTGCCGACATCGCCGGTCAAATACCATCCCTTTTGAATCACTTTCGCGGTTAAGTCGGGATCCTGATAATATCCTTTCATTACGATCGGACTTTTTACGGCGATCATTCCGACCTGATTCGCGGGAAGATCTTTTCCGGTATCCAGATCAATGATCTTGATCACTGTCCCGGAAAGGGCCCGTCCGACCGATCCGTCTTTTCGAAAGATCTCATAGTCGTTTCCGCCAATGGCCGGATCGTCCGACCGGAGTTTTTCTTCACCGAAGATCCCCCGTGCGTCCGGTATGTTTACCAAAGGACAGGGCGAAAGTTCTGTTGTCCCATATCCTTCGGATGGACGCGCTTCGTATTTTTGCTCCCAGGCGTCGATCAGATCAAGGGGCAGCTTTTCCGCTCCCGTTAAAACCGTTTTCATTGCAACGAAATCTTCTTTGGGGCAGCGCCGAAGATAATTCCGGAGAAAGGTCGGCGTTGCTGGAACAAAAGTGCATTGATATTTTCGGGACATCTCGCCGACTTTTTTCGATTCAAGCGGATTGAAGTGAAAGATCCCCCGGCATCCGCTTAAAAAGACCATCCAGAAATTGCCGACATATCCGAACGCGTGAAAAAACGGAAGGATCCCGAGCATGATATCCTCTTTCGTGATCCGGATCGTTTGAAAAAATCCGCGGGCAACATAGGCGATATTCTGATGGGAGAGCATTACTCCTTTCGGTTTGCCCGTCGATCCGGAAGTAAAGATAATCGACATTGTATCTTCCGGACGGATCCGATTCAATTTTAACTTGCGCCGAAGCAGCCAACCCGGCAGACAAACCGCGTCGAACAGACTGATCAGTTTGTCCCAGACCGATACTTTTGAGAGCAGATCTTCCAGGCAAACGTATGGGGATTTTAATTTCAGATCCGGGAAACGTTCCAGAATTTTTCGACTGGTCAAAATGTGCTTGATGTTCGTTTTATCGATACAGTAATTTAAAATATCGACACCAAACGTATGATTTAAATTGATGGCAATACGGCTGTCAAGAGCAAGAGCGGCGTTCATCAAACATCCTCCGACCGACATGGGAACGAAAAGTCCCACGTTTTTTTCATTCGGATCGAGGACAGCGCGTCTGAGAAGCCGGCGTGCGACCAGTGCCCGGATCAAAAAACCGAATCCGGACAATTTGATCCCCAGAGAATCGGCGACCAGAAGGGTCCGTCCTTTATTTCGACAGGTATCGATCATGCTTTTTTGAGGTAAAGCGAGTCTTTTTTCCCGTTTTTCGATCGAGTCCACTCCCAACTCTTCGACGACTTTTTGAAGATCCCAAGCAGAAACGGAAGGATCTTCCGCAGGAGCAAAAGCGATAAAAAGGGATTCCGGCAGCGATCGGGGGCGGATTTTCATCTTCTCTCCCCGGGCAAGGCTGAACATACTTCCGAAGAGACCATTGATCGCGATGGGGATCACTTGAGAAGCGGGATCGAGCAAACCTTGGAGATCGGCAAGCAAGCGGGGATTGAACGATTTTATTCGGCCCGTACGGGTAAGCCCTTCTTCCGGAAAGACCGTGAGATACCCGCCGGATCGGAGGTGATTTTCGAGTTTTTCCCGATCGTTCTCCGGATCAATCGTTTGAAGGATCTCCAGATGGACCGCCCAGGCGAGAAAGAAGCATTGATCGATCTCCCGTTGGGGGATAATATGGAGGATCGAACCGGGAACGGAGGCTTCAATCAGCAGCGGATCCAGCCAGCTTTGATGATTGGAAACGAGTAAACCGCCTCCAGCGGGAACAGAACCGAATATTTGATTTCTGTATATTATTCGAAAAAAGCGCCGAAGAATCCCTTTCCGAAAAGGAAAAACGGATATCAATCCTAAAAAACATATCAATACAATCTTGATCAATGGGGCGCTGAACCAGCAAAGGGTATCACATACCGATTTTTTTAAACTCATTATACAAATTATACCTGTTGTGGAAAAATTATTTTATTTCGCCTTATTGTCCCACATATAAAGGAAAGGGGAAGTGTCCCCCGTTATTTTTTCAATTTATTAGTATAATCGTTATCTTTGGGAGGAAAAAACGAAATATTTTGGATAAAATTACGGATTTGGGAAAGTTAATGCTTGCTTAAATTGCTTTCTCTAATTATGATTTATAAGAGGGTAATATTTATGGATTAACCTTGTTTTTTCGCAAAAAAAGTTCACGGCTTTCTTCGGAAGGCTTAAAACAAATAATGCTTACAGTATTTGGGAGAAGTTCATGAGTCGGAACAAACGCTCGATTCGTTTGATGGCATTGATTTTTTCAGTCCTGTTTTTGATGGCCTTCGCAGGGGAATCCCTTTGGGCGCAGACCAGCGGCAGCAACAGCAACTCCAGCGGAAGCTCCGGCGGCCGAAGCGGCAGCAACAGTAATTCCAGCGGAA
>JAUNSU010000007.1 GCA_030539035.1 Planctomycetia bacterium | reverse complement strand
ATTTCGCAGATCGCTCGCCCCGATTTTTTCTGATTCTTTTTTCAGTTCTTTTTGGACAAAGATGTTCAGCTTTTGGGCGAAAAGACCCGATGAAATATAGATCTCCTTTTGAGGCGCAATCCGTTTAACCTGCTGCGAAATTCCAACGGAAAGAGCTTCCTCGGCTTTCAAGGAGATGAGATTCCCTTTTTGCGGAAGACAATCCACTTGTCCTTTGATCACGGTAAGATCGGTTTCCCGATCGGATACCTGAACAAAAAATTCGGTTCCCCGATCGTATATCGCCGAAAACGGAGTCAACATTTCATAATTCTTCGCATTATGAGGAACGGCAACGCTTACCTTTCCCTTATTGCAAAAAGAGGACATCAAATCGTTTAACGCAAAATCAACAGGTCCTTCCAGTGTTAATGATATTCCGTTTTTCAGAGCGATTTGAACAAGACCGGATTTCAGTTTGATTTCGCCCTGATCGAATCGGCGCCCCTTGGGCCATTCCTCGCTTTCGGGTTCCCATTCCGCGTCAATGGTTTGCGCAATTCGCGCTGTTGCCGTTTCAATGTCCCATTCCCTGTTCGGCGATCGAAAATAATGAATCACGAGCAGGGAAAGAAACGCTCCAATACAGCATAAAAGAACAATGAGCGGAATATTGGATTTTTGCCAAGAGAGAAGAAGAGAAGATTCCTTCTTCTTTTTCGAACTTTTTTTGTTTGTAAACCATTCTTTCCATGGAGAGGGTTCCGGGGAATCTTCCCGCGGCGGAATGTAAATGGTGGTTCTCAATGATTCTTCTGCCGGAAATTCGGGTTCGGAATTATTGAGAATCCCGTCTGAAGGAAAATTTTTTCGTTTAAAAGAAGTTAATTGCTCTTCGAAATCTCCTGTTAAATCGAAAGAATTGTGCGAGAGATCGTCCGAAGATACAAGAAGATCCTTCTTGGCAGAAAAGAATTCTTCAAGCCAAATATCTGCGGCAATATTCTCGCGGAGCAGATCGAAAATCGCCGGATTTTGCCGGATCTCCGAGAGCAGATTGGCCGCTTCTTCCGGCGAAAGATCTTTGCGCAGATAGGATTCTATCAGAAAGAAAGGAGAAAAACGGGAATTATTTGACATCGCTGATCTCCAGCATCATCGTTTTTTTGATGCATTGATGCAAGAGGGATCGTATCCGGCTGATCTGTTTATAAACGGCATCCGGGGATTTGCCTGTTTTTTTGATCAGGGCTTTATACGACTTTTCATCCAGATAGAGCATTTCGATCAGTTCCCGGCTTTCGGGAGGGAGCTTTTGAAGACAGATATCCAGCGCGAGCAGCTTTTCTTCCAGTTGATCACAAGTGCGGGAAAGATCATCGTCCGGCCCTGTATTTTGAATGATGTATTCGGCAATTTTGGAAAGATGATCCGGCAGATTCTTCTTGTAATGATCCCAATGGCGGCCGATCATCCCTTTCACTATCGTTCGGAGAAGGGGACGGATCGTTTGTTCACTGCAGATCCATTCTTCCGCCCGTTCGATAAAATAGATAAAGGAATCGTGGACGATATCTTCAAGAAGAGATTTATCGAACGTGCACCGAAAAGCAACGGATCGGACATATCCGATTTGCCGCATAAAAACGGAAATCGCCTCTTCTTTGCTGAGTAAATGATGTTCCTGATTTGTATCCATGATTATTCCCGGATTTTTGTGTTTTTTCGTGTCTTCTGTAAACGTATCAATTTCACTGGAATATTTTGACCGAAAAAATCAAAATATTTTCAGATTTTTTCAAAATAATTTTTCAGAATGGAAGAATCGCGCGACAGGGTTTTTAGAATTGCCCTAAAGTAAAGAATAAAAATGAACTCTCCCTTTGTATGGGAATCGTTCGGGGAGAGTTTTCTTTCAAAAATATTCCAGAATCAAAATTTTAAAGCAACAAAAGGGAATCGACCGCGTATTCCAGAATTTTTTCTTCCGTACTGTCCAATTTCAGTTCGAAAGGGGAGATCCGGGGATGATCGCCGGAGAAAATACAGGGAAAGACGGTATAAGCCGGCAGCCAGCCAAAATCGGGATGATCCTTTGGGGAAAGAATACCGATGATCCGTGTTTTGTCCGGGCTTTTCAATTCCAGAAAGACATCGGCGGCCTTTCGTGCGCCTTCCTTAAAATACCAGGGAGATCGCGGCCAGCTCCAGCCCGCTTTTCCCCGCGGTTCCCGAATGAACTTTCCCTCCTCTTTTCCGTTGAGGAGAACGGAGCTTTTCATAAGATCTTTCATCGGAACCGTATAAACGGGATTGAGATAAGTGCTCTTTTCCGGGTTGAAGATCATTTGACCGAACAGATCTTTGGAAAGAATCTCCTGCGGAGGAGATCCGCCGATCCAGAGAATTTTCCCTCCTTTATTCCTGTATTGGACGATTTGATCGATCAGATTTTTCTTTTTCAATGGATAATAATTAGTCAATCGGGAACAGGGAAGTATCAGAAGCGGCGTTTTTTTCGGATCGATTCCGGATCGGATCACTTTTCGAACATCAAGAATTCCGGCAGATCCGCGGTGCTGAAGAGATCCGGCGATCAAGCCGGCGGCGACCCGATCGATAAAGCTGAAAAATCCCTCTCCCATCCGGCCGGAAGGATCATACAGGATTCCGATCTTCGGATCCGATCCGGCCGGCGGTAAAAAGGGAACGATAAACGCGTCGTCCGTGATCGGCCGATCCAGAATAAAGCGGTCGATCCATTTCTGAAGATCTTTGACTTGATCCGGCTCAAATCGAACCGGAAGAGGTTTTCCGTTTTTCGTACTTTGGGCAATCGCGATTGCCGAATGGACATAGATCATGATTCGGCGAACGGCCCATGTTCCAAAAGGAACGAGTGTTCGGGCAAGATCGGCCTGCTCCTGATATCCTTTCGAACTGTTCCAGGCATTGATCGCCCGAATCAGATCCATACTGTATCGGTTCCCTTCCAGTCCTTCCCATTCGATCGTATGAAGCGCAAAGAAGATCTCTTTTTGATTGCAGATCGTATTGGGGATCGAAAGATCCCGGACCGCATCGGTCCAGATTTTTTGCGTTTTCGGATCTCCTTCGATCCAGCCGAGATCCAGGCATTTACTGAAATCATTTGTCAATTTCATTCCTTCTTCTCCCCAGCAGTAGGTGATGAAATGAAGAAGGGGTTCATGATTGCAGGAGATCTGATCGGCGGTGGAATGAGAGAGGATTCCAAGCCAAAGGACAAAACGGTTCCAGTCTTTTTCCCGAAGGGATTGGACAAGCATTTCAAACGCGATGCAGCGTCCTTCGGGCTTATGGAAGAAAAAACGTTTTTGCGTTTTAAATTCCTTCATGCGCAGGATCGCGTTTGGTCCGGCGAGATTCGGATCAACGTTTTCCAGGCTGTCCGGATAAGAATTGTATGTGAGAAACGCCTGGATTTGATCCGGTGTCAATTCCTTTTTCAAGGATTCCGGGAGCCGGAGCAGTACTCCTTCGCCGATTGTTCGATGTCCGATCCCCCAGGAAAATCCTTCTTTGGCCGATCCGGGAAAAAACAGAAAAAAAAGGATCAGCAGAAGACTTCCTGTCGCAGATTTCATAATAGACTCCAATAATGATCGTTGAGAAATGATTGAGGGAAGGAACCGTTTAGAGAACGGATCTTTCCCCAATCGCAAATTACGATTCGTTTAAGCAATAATTCCAATTACTTTTGAGAATCCGGTTTTTTGAAGGCGGGAACGAGAAATTTCATTGTCGATTTTGAAAGATCGAACATGCAAATTCCCTTGGCACCTCCTTTTCGGGAGATCTCAATTTGCGCGGCGTATTTATCCGGGGAAAGGGCAACAGGAACGGTTGCTCCGATTCCCGAGTACATCGGAACGGATCCCTCAAGGAAGGAGATCTGTTTTTCAACGAGCTGCTTATACTGATTGGGATCATCTGTATAGTTCATCGGACAAACGAAATCGAGATATCCTTTTTTGCACCAGAGAACCCAATCTTGAGCGACCGAGGTCAATGTTCCGGGATATCCGCTGAAGACCGCCGCGGAAATTTTGACGGGAAGATGTTTTTGATCGACTGTTTCCCGAACCCGGCGGACAACTGCGGTAATTTGATCACAGCGCCATTGATCGAAGATCGCCCGGATCTCTTTGTCGTTGACAACATCATCCGGCCAATGCGCAAGATCTTTTCCGGTCCGATTCTTGTAATGAACGGAAAAACGGTCCCGGCAGCCTTCACAGAAGCAAAAGTGCGGGCCCGGATACCGGATATAGTCGAAATGAATTCCGTCGACCTTGTAGTTTTCGGCAATTTCGATCATCGCGGCGACTTCAAGATCCTGATTTTTCGGATGGGAAGGACAAAGCCATTCGCTCGTATACGGTTTGCCGGATGAGGATTTTTGAACTCGTCCTTCTTTTTTCATCTGATCTGTAAAGGACTTGGGCGCTCTTGAGCAATTATAGCAGACCTTCCAAACATGGATTTCGACTCCATATTTCTTTCCCGCCTGAACGATCTGTTCGATTTGATCTCCATATTTTTCGAATTTTTCATCATGCGGAAGAACTTTGCTGTTGTAAGAAGCGCAGCCGCCCCAGAGCATGTTGGGAACGATCCCGTTGTATCCTCCCGCCGCGATTTCCCGAATACTCCGATCCCAATCGCCCGGATAAGGGCCAACGCCCGAATGCTCCCAGCAGAACCATTTTTCGCCGGGAAGCCGAACGATTTTTTGAGCGTAAGCGTTCGAACATTCCTTATAGATCTCATCAATCGCGCTGAAGAAATTTTTGATTTGGACCTTTATTGCCGATGAGATCGGACTCTTGGAATGGATCGATTTTATCTGATCAAAAGCGTTGAGGATCTTGTTCTCGGACCATCCCCGTTCGTTGAGGCGGCGAAGGATATCGGTTGCCCGTTCGCGGTAAAAGGGAAGCCGGTTTTCATCGGGAACCATTCCGTAATTGAAAAGGCGATACCAGTTTTCGTAGAACGCTTTTATATAAATCGAGGGATCGGAATTTTGCAAAACGGCAAAGAAAAAGGCCTGTTTACGGGTAATATCGTCCGGGATCAGAACATGGGAATAAAAGATCCCGCGTCCGCTTCGGAGAATTGCCGGATACTTCATCTTTTCTCCTTGCGGATTATACCACCATCCGGCGATATGAGGAGTATTTTCCTCTTTTTGCAAAAAGGGATCCAGATCTTTTTCGAGCGGTTTGGAAATACAAAAGTTGTAAGAATTCTGGAGCATTTCATCCGGCATAAAAGGCGCATAGATTTTTTTGAATTCTTCGGTAAAGACGATTTTTTCGACCGGTTCTCCTTTTTGGGTGTTCGGATAAAAAACGGCGGGAGCGAATCCCATCTTTTTCATCAATTTCGCGGGCAAGGAGTAGAATCCGATAATAAATCCTCCCTGATCCAGATAATCGCAAAGCAGATCGCAAGAGTTGTCGTTAAGATCACCCTGGATGGGGATTACAACGGTTTTATATTTTTTCAGGGTATCGATGTTTAAATTTTCCAGATCGGCTTTTCGACAGGAAAATCCGCTAATTTTGAAAAAATTTTCCATTCTATTAACAAAATTTTGCGTTTCCTGATGATTCGTCTTATCGGTGTCCAGAATACAGACAGAACTGTATCCGCCGTAAAATCCCTGAATATTGACGGTTGTATCAACATCGACCGTTCTCCAGAAGGAGATCCGAATGGTATCGATCTTATGAAGACCTGTTGGATTTTCCTCTTTTCGGGCATCGCCCGCGCTGAACGTGAATCGAAGGGAATGCGGATCCAGCTTTCCTTTCGCGGAACCGGGTATGGAAAACCATCCGTTTTCACTATGAAAATAAAGGGAGCAGCTTCTTAAAGCATCGGGGTGATCGGATTGGACATCAAGGTAAAAAAGTGAGTATTCGGAAAGATCAAGATCGACTTTTTCGTCGAAGGAGAATCGGGGCTGCGTTTTTTCGGACGCAAAAGGGGCGACGAGAACACCATCCCGGGCTTGCGGGGACTTGATATTCTCTTTCGAGAGGATTTTGTCGCCCAGGATCTCGCCCGGAACGGTAAACATCGACTCGGAAACAAGGCGATTAAGAAAGTCCTTTTCCGCTCCATATCCGTTTTCCTGAGCGATCAGGAAAAGAATTGAAAAAACGAAAATCGGGAAACAGAGGAAACGGCAATTTTTGATCATAATATTCCTTTCATTGAACAGATGCGGTTCCGACAGAAAAAAACAATTATATTTCAAAAAAGAAGCGATTTCAATAGAATATTGGAAAAAAACAGAAAAAGTTTCTTTTTATTGCTTTTTTTAGTGTATAATAATGAAGCAGTGTATCATTTTACAATGATAAGAAACCAGAAATTTGGGATTATACAGAACAGAGTACAGGGAACCGCGATGCAGACGAGCATTACCAATCTCATATTATTTCGGGACAACTTTCCGATGGGGGCCTTTTTTCTTTCTCCCAATAAAGAAACGACTTTGGGAAGGGCGAATGAGAATACCATAGTATTGAACGATGAGCGCTGCAGCCGTTTTCATGCGGCCATCCGATCGGATGGGGATCATTGGTTTCTTAAAGATCAAAACAGCCGGAATGGGACGGCGGTAAACGAGCATTTGATCAAGGAAGAAGTCGAACTCAAAAACGGCGACCGGATCCAGATCGGGCAGCAGCTTCTGATCTTCTGCATTACACAAATGGACCCGGAACGGCCGGATTCCGGTTCCGATCGAATGAAATATTCCCTTGCTGTATCGGATACATTGGCCGTTGCCGCTTCTCATTTTACTGAACAAAAGGAATTGACCGCGCAGCTGGATCGGGCCCAGAACGAAAATAAACTGCTTCGTTCCTTGCTGAACAAGGAAACGGAAATCATTGGTAAAAGCCAAATCATGCAGGACATGATCATTGTGATTGGCCGAATTGCCCCGAGCAAGGCAACCGTCCTCATTCGGGGAGAAAGCGGAGTGGGCAAAGAGCTGGTCGCACGGGCGATTCACGCAAACAGTCCGAGGGCCAAAGGGCCCATGATCTGCATGAACTGCGCCGCGATTTCCCAAAGTCTTTTGGAAAGCGAGCTTTTCGGACATGAGAAAGGGGCTTTTACCGGAGCAACGGAACGAAAGATCGGAAAATTCGAGGCCGCAAACGGCGGGACCCTGTTTCTGGATGAAATTGCGGAAATGGCGCCGGGGCTTCAGGCGAAATTTTTGCGTATTCTTGAAGGACAGCCTTTTGAACGGGTCGGAGGCAACCAGCAGATCACTTCCGACGTAAGGGTAATCGCGGCGACGAACCGGGATCTTGAGGCGGAAGTTGTTGACGATCGTTTTCGACGGGATCTGTTTTTTCGGCTTCATGTTCTGGAAGTCCTTGTTCCTCCCCTTCGAAAGCGTCCGGAAGATATTCCGCTTCTTGCCCACTTTTTCCTCAAAAAGTATTCCCAGGAGACGAACCGGCATTTCAACGGTTTTTATCCCGAAGCGATGAAAGTTCTGGAAGATTACCGTTGGCCCGGCAATGTTCGGGAATTGAAAAATATTATCGAACGGGCCGTTCTTTTGGGCAATCGGGAAAAAATCGCCGTCGAAGATCTTTTACTTTCCAATCTCAATACGACGGGCGGAACCAAACTCCATGAGCCGGAAAACGATTCTGATTCCCCGAAAAAGTTTGTTCCGAAAACCCTGGAGGAATCCGAGCGTGAATTGATTCTTTTGACCCTGAATCATTTCCTTTGGAATAAAAGCCATTCGGCCAAAGCGCTCGGAATCGAACGGACGACCCTGGACCGCAAAATTGCCCGATATGATCTTAAAAAGGAATGAGATCCTGTTTGATGAACAGGGTAAGTACTGAAAAACGTCGGGGAATATCATTTAAGCGCCAAAATCAGTTCTGGAGCAGTGCGCGGAGTCCGTTTTGCGTCTCTTCAAACGAGGAGCTTTCGAAGATCTGCTGCTGCAAGAACTGATCGATTCGCGGTTTAAGCCGGATCGCTTTATCCAGATCCGGATTGATTCCCGCGTGATAGGCGCCGACGGAGATCAGATCTTCATTATCGGAATAAAGACTTAAAAGGCGTCTTATTTCCCGCGCCGCCGACAAATGTTCCTGATCGCAGATGTTCGGCATCAGTCGGCTGATACTTTCGAGAATGTCGATCGCCGGATAATGTCCCCGTGCGCTGAGTTTGCGGGAAAGCCAAATATGTCCGTCCAGCAGTCCGCGAACCGCATCGCAGATCGGATCGTTTTTATCATCCGCTTCGACAAGGACGGTGAAGAAGGCGGTAATACTTCCCTGCTCACTTCGTCCGGCTCTTTCGACCAGCTGGGGGAGAAGCGAGAAGACGCTGGGAGTGTATCCGCGGGCGGTGGGGGGTTCTCCCGCCGCGAGTCCGATCTCTCTTTGCGCCATTGCGAATCGGGTCAAGGAATCCATGAGGAAGAGCACATTTTTTCCGCGATCACGAAAATATTCCGCGATGGAAATGGCGGAATAGGCGGCGCGAACACGCATTAAGGCCGGTTCATTGGAAGTGGATACAACGACTACGCTTTTCCGCTGTCCTTCGGCACCCAATTCCCGCTGAATGAATTCATTGACTTCGCGTCCTCTTTCACCGATCAGGCCGAGGACGATCACATCCGCATTGGTATATCGGGTCATCATGCCCAAGGTAACGCTTTTTCCGACGCCGGATCCGGAGAAAATCCCGAGCCGCTGTCCGCAGCCGGAGGTCAACAGGGCGTCGATCGCGCGAACTCCTGTTGATAAGACTGTATTGATCGGAGGACGATCGCAGGGAGCCGGCGGTTTGCGATCATATCGAATCGAATGATCCAGAATCGGCGTTCTTCCGGAATCAATCGTTTTTCCGAAGGAATTGACGACGCGGCCCAGCAGTTCATCGCCGACAGAGAGACGGGGAATCGTTCGATAGAATTCGATCTTGCTTCCGCGCCGGATCCCGGTCAATTCCGAATACGCGTAAAGAACGGTGAGTTTGTCCCGAAAGGCAATTACTTCCGCGAGCAGCGGTTCCGCGTCTTTCCGCTCGATTCGGGCAATTGCCCCGATCGGGGCGGCAAATCCCGCAGCGGTAATAGACATTCCTTCCGTTCCTACGACCGTTCCGACGATTCGGATCGGCATGATATTTTCGATTCTTTCGATGATCTGATCCATGAGTTTATTCCAGTTCGGAAATGATCCGGTCGAGCCGGACGTCGAGCTGCTGATCGATAAGGCCCTGTCCGGTTTCTACAACACATCCGCCCGGCGTGATCTTCGGATCTCCTTCCAGCTCTGTATGGGAAAGAATGCCGACTTCCCGAAGAAGATCGTTGATCGGATCTTTCAATGTTTCCAGATCCTGCGGATTCATCCGGACTTTCAATAAAGTGCAGCCGAGGGAAAGTTCAAGCGCTTCCCGAAGAAGTTCCAGGGGAACATTCGGAAGAGAGGGAAGATTCTTCCCAATCGTTTGATACGCAAGGGCCGCGGCAACCTGAAGAATATTATTTTCCCAGCACTTCAATAAAGACTGCCGAATATCAAGGAGTTCCTTGACCATTCCGTCCAATAAGGGAACCTGCTGTTCAACGAGTGAATGAACCCGATCTTCAAATTCATGCCGGACTTTTTCTTCATACTCTTTTTTTGCCTGATCGAGTCCGCTTTGATATCCTGCGCTGATTCCTTCTTGTCTTCCTTCTTCAAATCCAGCCTGTCTGTTTTTTTCGACCGTCTCTTTTCGAATTTCTTCTTCCAGCTGCCGAAGATTGCGTTCCCGATTCACGAGATCTTTTTCGCGGTTTTCAAGATCTTTCTGAAGATGATCAAGGGAACGGCGGGACGCCTGAAGTTCATTCTCCGTCTGTTCTTTCAGACGGTGGATCTCTTCTTTGGTCTGCTTCGCGATGCGATCAGCTTCTCCCCGGATTCGGGCAAGATAATCCTGTGTTCGATTTTCCAGAGAAGAAAACGCAAAGGGCTTCGCGTCTTCCCGGCGGCTCTCCTGTTCATCTTTCATCGTATTGCATTATCCGTTCTTTCGTTTTTGATCCTTCTCATGAAGAAATCGTTCAAGTTCGCGGACAAGATCCCTGTTGACAGGTCCCTGATGGTCCAGATATTCCTGTAAAATTTCCTGCTTCCGAACGGGAAATTTCCAAAAGACTTCCTTTTGTTTTTGCGGCGGCAAATACCGAATGATGCCCGCAACAGTGGAATCCCTTTCGTCTTCGAGTAATGAAAGGAGATCCTTTGTGTCCATCTCCTGCAGAAAGAAAAAGGGAGAATCATTTTTTCCGGAACCGGAGAACTCTTTTTCCTTCCGGGAAAAATGCGGATTCGGCAAGGAATGCGGCAACTTTTCCAATCGGGCAATTTCCGGGAGATCCGATTCGCTCTCCTCTCCTTCTTCCATTTCATCGGCATCATCGAAAATTTTTAAAATCTTCGTATTCCAGTCTTCCTGATCGGGGTCCTCTTCCGCTTCGTTTTCCGGAAGATCCTTTTCGCGCTGGAATCGTCCGGAATTCATCTCATGAGGAGGATCCGGACGAAATTCACGATCCTCTTTTTTCTCTTCCTTTTCGTTTGCCAACTCATTCAAAAAGCGGGTTTCTTCCAGAAAATCGTCGAAGATCGGTTTTGTAATCCTATCGGGAACACTCTTCATTTGAAGAAGTTCTGTTCGGAGCGCTTCCGCCTGGATCTCGTTCAGATTTTGAAAAAGAAGCGCAGCCGATCGGGTATCCAAAACGGAGAATAAAATCGCTGCCCGTTCAAGTCCTGTCCGATTGAAATTTGCCGTACTCATTTTTCTTATGCTCCTGTTCGAATCCAGCGCTGAATGATTCGTGCGGCCTGTTCCGGATTCTGTTCGATCAGTTCCCGGACTTCCTGCTGAACAGGACCAAAGTCCGGACGCAGGATCTTTTCTGCCTCTTTTGATCGGGCGGAGGGCTTGCCCCGACTCGCATTGACACCGGCCATTTCTTCCAGCGTCTCTTCTTCTCTTCTTTTTCGCGCTTTGCTTTTTCGACAGACAGACCGGATCAGGAGCAAGCTGAAAACGAAAAGGATCAAACCGCCGATGATTTCCTTTTGATATTGATTCCAGTACTGTTTACCCTGATCTTTCCATTGAAGAAGGAAGGGGGGAACCGCGCTTTTTTTCTCCTGGGGATTTCCCGGGGAGAGATCCTTTTTATTTTCGGGTTTTTCGATTTCCTTCTTTTTATCCTCATTTTTCAATGTCCCGGAAAGATCGACCGAGTCCCCGTATTGCGGAAGAATGGGCGAAAAATTCGGTGCGGGAATTTTTGAAGCGATTTGTTTTTTAGGAGTCGGATCCGGGTAAAATGAGATTCGAACGATTCGATCCACTTTATGCGTTAATTGATCCTTTCCGAAATAGGGAGAAAGGAGATCTGCGGATCTTGTCCGAATTTCCCGGGTAATTCGAGCTTTTTCTCCTTCCGGATCCATGGAATTCCCATTATGGATCTCTTTTTCCGGAACGGAGATATGAATCGCGAGCGATCGGGACTTTCCTTCAGCCGTTCGAAAGATCTTCTGATCGGAATCGGCGGAGGGATAATGGGAAACAAATGTTCCCGGAACAGGATGTCCAAGGAATGCAATGGATCGATTCGAGGTCTCTTCGGGAAGATCTTTTTCATCCAGAACGGACGCGGATATCCGGATCCCGGGAATATATCCCAATTCCATTTGGAATTTTTTTTGCCAATTTTCTTCTTCTTTACGCAATTCTTCGGAGAAAGCGGAGAGTGTTGGATCCTGAACTCCATCGACGGTTCCGAGCCATGAGCGTCCTTGCCGAAGATCGATAATGGAAATATTCTCATTTTCCGCAATTCCGAGATGATGCCTTGCCGCAAGGGTAATCGAAGAGATCAGTTCCCTTGAGAGCGGTTTTTCTTCTTTAGGCCAAACGCCAACGGAGGCCGTGATGATATTTTTAGGGATCATTCCGACCTGTTCACGCCGGGAGCGGACGCCCACCGTTGCGTATTCGATTTGTGTTGAAAATTGTTCGATCGTCTGTTCCAACTGCCAAGCGGCGGAATAGAGATCGCGCATTCGGATCTTGGATTCGGATTCAAAGGGGCCCATCTCGCGCAGGACATCTCTTTTGACATCACTGGGGGCTTTCGGAAAGATCCGATTTTCCGCGAGAACGGATTCATATTCTCTCTCCTTTAATTTGGGAACGGAGAGTTTTCCTTCTTTCCAGGAAAAATCGTTTAATCCCGCTTTGACCAGAGCTCCGCTTGCTTCTTTTTGGGTTTCCCGATCATAAAGCCAGCCGTTGAACGCGTATTCCGTTCCCCCTTCCTGATGCGGCTTGTGTTTGTAAAAGAAGGCAAACGCGAGGACGATCAGGGCGAGAAGAACAAGCCCGCCAGCCATCTTTAATAATAAATAATTTCGGGAATTGGATTCCGGCATTGAATCTTACCTCAGTAATACATAAATCGGTTGAAAATGATGAAGTCGATTCCCGTATAAAACGGGAACTCCTGATCGGAATACCGTTCATTTTTTTTAAGAAAAAATACAGGGCCCCATCAGGATTTGGAATCATATCGATTTTGAAAAGATAAAACAAGAGAAGTTTTTTATTTTTAGTAAAAATTTACCAAAAGGATTACGTAATTTATATATATTATGTATTTTATTAAAAATTTTTCGTCGGTATTCCTTGTCGAAAGGGGGTTTATGGGAGATAATTAAAGCTATTTCAGGAGTTTGTGATTTTGGACGGGGGGAGGAGACGGGGACAGAGCCTGTCGATCATTCCGGGAAATCCCGGGAATTTCCCTTAAAATTCGACTTTATACATATATTGTGCGATTCTGGAGTTGCGAACGCTGAAATTTGTAGAATTTCCTATTAAATTTAAAGACAACGGTAAGGAACAGGACAAGAGCAATGGCGCTGATAGTTCAAAAATTTGGCGGAACGAGTGTTGCGAATACGGAAAAAATTCTTTCGGCAGCGCGTCGGGCGATTCGTGAAGTAAAGAACGGTAATCAGGTTGTAATGGTCGTAAGCGCGATGGGGAAAAGCACGGACCATCTGATCGAACTTGCGCGCGAGATCAGTGATCGTCCGAATTCTCGGGAAATGGACATGCTTTTATCGACCGGGGAACAGGTAACCGTTGCCCTGATGGCGATTGCCCTGGAGTCTCTTGGACATAAAGCGATCAGCTTTACTGCGGCTCAAATCGGGATTAAAACCGACAATTCCTTTAACAAGGCCCGTATTCGATCGATCTCTACGGAACGGATGCGCGATGCCCTGAAAGAGGGAAAGATCGTGATCGCGGCCGGATTTCAGGGAATCGACGACGATTTCAATATTACAACACTTGGACGCGGCGGAAGCGATACGACAGCGGTTGCCCTTGCGGCGGCTCTTCGGGCGGATGTTTGCGACATCTTCACCGATGTAGACGGCGTTTATACCACGGATCCCCGTATTGTTCCGGAAGCCCGGCGGGTTTCCTGCATTTCCTATGATGAAATGCTTGAGTTGGCCAGTATGGGCGCCGGTGTAATGCACAGCCGATCGATCGAATTTGCGAAAAAGTTCGGGGTTCCTGTTCATGTTCGCAGCAGCTTCAGCGATAATCCCGGAACGGTGATCGGACCGGATCCTGAAAGCAGGGACGTTCCTGTCTGCGGAGCGGCTCTCGCGAAAAATGAGGCCCGTATTACGGTGGTCGAAGTTCCTGATGAGCCCGGCGTTGCGATGAATCTCTTTTCCCGTATTGCCGAAGCGAAGATCCCGACTGATATGATCGCCCAGAATGCGAGTACGAAAGGGAGAACCGATATCTCCTTTACCGTTCCCGGCGAAGATTTTGTCGTTGCCCAGGATATCGTGAAAAAGGTTGCCGGAGAACTTGGCGCTTCCGGAGTGGAATACAATGAAAATGTATCCAAGGTATCGATCGTCGGCCTTGGAATGGTTCATCAGACCGGTGTTGCGCGAAAGATGTTCCACGCCCTTTCGGAGCATGGGATCAATATTGAGATGATTACGACGAGCGATATCAAGATCTCTGCTTTGGTGGAAAGAAACGATGCGATTCAGGCGCTGCGGGCTGTTCATGAAGCCTTTGAGCTGGATCGGGATCCCGCGAGCCGAACGAATATTTACAATTCTCCCAACCAGAAATCCGCAAAAGCGGAGGATAATTCGGAAGAGGAAGATAAAGAACAGGTCTCCGCGGAGCTTGTTTCCCGGCTGGCGGGAATGGAAGAGATTCTGATCGAAAAGGTCGATCTGGATCAGTCCCAGGCCCGATTTACTTTTGCCAACGTTCCGGATGAACCGGGATTGGCGGCGGCGGTTTTCGACAAGATCGCGCAGGCAAATATTGTTGTCGATATGATCGTTCAAAGCGTTGGCCGGAATAATCTCGCGAATATCAGTTTTACTGTTCCCAGGGACGAATTGGACGCGGTCAACAAGCTCGCGAAAGATGTTGCGTCTACCTGGAAGTGCGATATTCTTCAGAATCCGATGGTTGCCAAGCTGAGTGTTCGCGGAACCGGGCTTCGTTCCCATACGGGACTTGCGAGCCGGATGTTCCGGACTTTATCGTCCAACAGTATTAACGTGAGCATTATTTGCACCAGCGAACGGTGTGTGAGTGTGATCGTAAACGACGAAGCGGGCGAAAAGAGCTTCAGTCTTTCGGTAAGCGAATTCGCGGAAGAGATGCTCTGATCCAAAAGGGGCGTTCCGCTAAAAAAATGCGCGGATAAAAATCCATGAGAAAAATACAAATATACGATACGACCTTGCGCGATGGCGCCCAAACCGAGGGAATCACCTTTTCCTTACGGGACAAATTGCTTTTGGCCAAGCGTATGGATTGGATGGGAATCGATTTCATAGAAGGGGGCTATCCCGCTTCAAATGAGAAAGATGAGCAGTTTTTTCAGCGGATCGGGGAAGCCGCGCCGGAGAATGCGGTGATTTGCGCGTTCGGAATGACCCGGCGAAAAGGAATGAAGCCGGAAGAAGATGCCGGACTTCGATCACTGATCCATTCCGGCGCCTCGGTTCTTACCATTGTCGGAAAATCGTCCTCCTTTCAAGTGAAAGAGGTGATTCAAACGACATTGGATGAGAATCTCGCGATGATCGAAGATACCGTTCGATGGTGTGTTGAGCAGGGGCGCCGTCTGTTTTTCGACGCGGAACATTTTTTCGACGGATGGAAATCGGATCCCGTGTACACGATTCAGGTTCTGAAAACCGCGGTTGCGGCGGGCGCGGAATCGGTCCATCTTTGCGATACGAACGGCGGAACTCTTCCTGAAGAGATCATTGCCGGAGTCGAAGATGTGTTGAAGAACATCTCGGTCCCTGTCGGAATTCATGCGCATAATGATTGCGGATTGGCCGTTGCGAACTCACTGGCCGCCGTCGATGCCGGTGCGTCGATCGTCCAGGGAACGATCAATGGATTGGGAGAGCGGTGCGGAAACGCCGATCTGATCGCGATTATCGCGAATCTTTTACTGAAAAAGAAAGATCGATATGAGCTTCTTCACCCCGATTCCATTCGGGAATTGACCGCGTTTTCCCGCTATTTTTATGAATTGCTGAACGTAAACCCTTCAAATCGGCAGCCGTTTGTCGGAAAGAGCGCTTTTGCCCACAAAGGGGGAATGCATGTGAGCGGCGTTCATCGCGATACATCCGCCTATGAGCATATCGCTCCTGAATCGGTAGGAAATGAGCGGCGGGTCCTCGTCAGCGAACTTTCCGGGCGTTCGAATATCCTTGCCCGCACGGCAAAATTCCACTTCGAAAACAATCCGGCGATTCTCGCGAAGATCCTCGACGCGGTGGTTCGAAAGGAGAACGAAGGGTATCAGTATGAAGCGGCGGAAGGGTCTTTTGATCTCCTTGTTCGAAAGACGGCGGGTCTTTATCATTCCCATTTCGAACGATTGAGCTATCAAACAAACGTGGGCGCGAATGAAAACGGAGTTTTTGAAACGCTTGCAACGGTGAAATTAAAGGTCGGAACGATTATCCGGCATGAAGTTGCCGAAGGCGACGGGCCAGTCGATGCTTTAAATGCCGCGATGCGAAAAGCTCTTTATCCCCTGTTTCCCGAATTGAAAGATGTATCACTTGTCGATTACAAGGTTCGTGTTTTAAATTCGGAAGCGGCAACAGCCGCGGCAACTCGGGTCATTATTGAGAGCAAGGATCTCGAAGAGTCGTGGGGAACCGTCGGAGTAAACGAAAATATTATTGAAGCCAGCTGGATCGCTCTTTGCGACAGTATTGAGTACAAGCTGGCGAAAACTCGAACGAGGAATTTATAAGGGATCCGTTTGAAGCGGGCGTGGTGGAATTGGCAGACACGCCAGACTTAGGATCTGGTGCTTTTAAAGCGTGGAGGTTCAAGTCCTCTCGTCCGCATTTCAGAAATGGACTTTATTAAAATTTTGTGATCAGGGGAAAATCCTTATGAAGATGATGAAAAATAATATCCGAATCGCCAATATGCCCAATATTCTCTCTTTTTCCCGGATTATTATTGCTTTTATAATGTTCATCGTGATTCCCTTGGGGTATTTGAAAACCTCGCTGATCCTCTTTTTGATCGCAACGGCGACCGATTGGTTCGACGGATGGTGCGCCCGAAAATTCAATCAGGTTTCCCAGCTCGGACGCAATCTCGATACCTTTGCCGATAAGGTGATCGTCTGCGGAACCTTTATTTATCTGCTCGCGTTTCCCGAGCTCCTGAAGATTACCTTTCCGTTTTCCGGATCCTTTAATTGGGGACTTGCTTACTGGATGGTTGTTCTGATCGTTCTTCGCGAACTTTTGATCACGATGCTTCGATCGCTCGTCGAAGGATCCGGTGGTGATTTTTCCGCAAAATGGATCGGAAAATGGAAGATGGCCCTTCAATGCGTTGCTATTCCCGCCTGTTTTGTCTATCTGATCCTCCTGAAAAGCAGCAATTTTGCCGCTCTTCTTCTTCCGGTCAAAATTATTTTGGCCGGATCGCTTTGGATCACGATTCTCTTGACGGTCTGGTCCGGAGTCGTCTATGTTCGAGCCGCTTCCCTTCTTTTAGGGAAGTCCAATGATTGATTCCTTTTATGGAAATTTGCTTTTGGCCGCCGCTCCCGATCCGTTGGGGGGAGGCGCGCAAAAACGTATTTTTTTGCTGATCCTTCTTGCGGTGATCCTTCTCTTTCTCGCCCGATATTTATATAAAATCGCGGAATATAAGAGTCGGGCAGTTCGCTGGATGATCCCTTTTCATCGACGCCGGCCGGTTCCATGGTCTTTGGGGGATGCGATTCTGATCGGGATCTTTTTTATATCGGTACCCGCGTTTTTTTATCAGGGCTATCATGCGATTCCGGAAGAATATCGGCCTGTATTGGAATGGAGTGCGGATTCTTCGGAGACGGGCAAGGAAGCGGATCTGAAAGAGGATCGCGAATTATCGAAAGCTCATCCCCTTACGCAGATCCTTGTTCAGATCAAATCGCAGGGCAATTATGGTTTGATCTTTTTTTTATGTTTTTTTACCGGTGTGATCGCCGCGCCGATCACGGAAGAATTTGTCTTTCGGGTCGTTCTTCAAGGGGCGCTGGAGAAGTATTTTCATTCGGCTGCGAATTGGGGCCGATCGTTTTATATTAAAGGCCGGATTATCGGAACGATTTTGATTCCGGCGTTGTTTTTTGCGTTCATTCACATCCGGAGTTCAGAGACAGCATCGGATCCGAACGCGCTTTTGGCCGGGATTTTGATCATGCCGTTCGCGCATTTATTTACGATGATTTTCGCGATTTGCTGGTTAAAATTGCTTTATGGAGCACGTTTTTTTGATTTCGGATTTTCCTTAAAGCATTTTGGTTCCGATTTTTTAAAGGGCGTTTTGGTTTTCTTTTGTTTATTGACGCCGCTGTTTTTACTTCAGTTTGTATTGAGAAATACTTTTCCGGATCAGATCACAGATCCGATTCCGATTTTTGTCCTTGCGGTTGCGTTGGGGATTCATTACTGGTTCTCGCATCGGATCGCGTCGATCATTGCGATTCATTTCATGCTGAATTTTTGCAGCTTCGCGGCGATCTTTCTTGCCGCATCGAAATAAAAGGATCAAAAAAAAGGACCGGTTCAACACCGGTCCTGCGTCAATTCATTCTTGATAAATTAACGAATTACTTTTTGGGGTCTTCTTTTTTCTCTTCGGCTTTTTTGGCGGGCTCACCGAGAAGAGAAGCGATTTTGGCCTTGATCTCGTTCATATCGCCGGAGACGAGCAGAGCTTTGCCTTCTTTGTCAACGAGGATTTTCGTTCCGGATCCCGCGGCGGTGAAGACTTCGGGAAGCGCTTTTCCGCCGTCTTTGGTCAACTTCGAGGAAACGACGGGCCAAGGCATTCCAAAGACCTGAATCGCGCGCTGGAGCATTTGAGTATTTTCATCCAGATTGATCCCGACGATATCGAATCCCTTTTCCTTATATCCCTCATAAAGGTTTTTAAGATCTTCGATCGTTTCAAAATAGGCGGCATTCGAGGTGGACCAGAGATCGATCATATAGACTTTGCCGGACAGCGAGGAGGAATTGAACTGTCCGTTTTCCTTCGCCCCAACCTGAACGCCTTCAAAGGCGATCGGTTTTCCGATCAGCTCGCTTACTTCAATAATTCCGCTGAAAGCGGATCCCTGCTTTTTGACCTTTTCATTCGCGGAAGCCGCGCAGAAGTCGGCAAAGTCCTTTACGGTCTTCGTCCAAAGATCAGGCGCATTATTGTTCTCGCCAATCTTTTTGATCGCATCCTGGGACTGGATCACAAGATCCGCCGCCCCTTCTTCTTTGTCCATCAATTTTTTGATGTCGGCAAGAATCTTGTTGAGATCTTCAATCGATCCTTTTTGATCCGCAACGCTTTTGATCCGAACCATGTAAATAATGGGAAGAACGGAATCAACGAGCTGCTTCAGATCAGGATTCTTCGAAAATTCGGCAAAGGTCTTTTCAAGCTCGGAAAGCCGTTTGGAATCTTCCATTACCTTATTGATCAGGACCTGGATCTTGATATTCGCAAGCGAGGTCAAAATTTTGCCCTGGGGATTCTCGGCAAGAGACTTGTCGATGAACGCAAGAAGTTCATCAGTCGCTTTCGGATCCGCCTGGCTTTTCGCAATATAAGCCTGAACCTTGATTCCGAGAACCTGTTCTTTTTGTTCCGGAGTCGGATTATTCGCAAGAATGGAATCCGCAAAAGTGAAAAGATCATTGACCTTTTCCGGATTTTCCTTGGCGGCTTTCAGTAAAAGACTCGATTTTACCGCGATTCCAAGGGAACGGAGTTCGGGAGCTTTTTCTTTCAAGAGAAGTTCAACAACTTCCGCGGCTTTTTTATCATTTTCGGGAGAGGCCTTTTTGGGATCCATCAGAGATTGGAGACGGAGCTGATAAAGAGCCTTTTTGCTTTCAAGAGGAGCGTCTTTCGCGATCAGTTCCTTGAAGAACTTGTCAAGAGCTTCCTGTTTGGCGGGATCTTTGTCGGAATCAAGGAGGAGTCCGAGGAACTTGAGTTCGGAGGCTTTCATCCGAACTTTTTCTGATCGGGCCGCGTCCGCAAGAATTCCTTCCATGAATTTGACCATTTCACCGGTTGCGGCGGGATCCTGCTTTCCCTTGCTTAAACAGGATTGAGCTTTGACTTCCAGTCCGAGGATCTGAAGTTCGTCTTCTTTTTCCTTGAGGGCTTCATCCGCAAGAGCGTTCAGCTTTTCGAAGACATCGGGACTCTGTCCGGCGCCGACAATCGCCTGGAGCTTCATTTGCCAAGCCTTGACCTTTTCGTCAACGGTTTTGGCGTTTTTGATCATGGTATCGGTAAAGGCTTTCAGTTCTTCCGCGGCGGCCTTATCGCTCGGATCGAGGCTTGTTTTCGCGGACAAGGCAACGATCTTCAACTGCTGGGCTTCCGCTTTTTCTTCGGGGGTTGCCTTTTCCATCGCCAGGATCTTTTCGGCAACCGCGTTGAAGGTCTTGCTCATCGCTTCGACGAGCTGCTTCATTTCCGCTTCACTTTTCGGCTGGGGAATTTTGGCTTCAAGGCCTTCGACGAATTTGAGGAGATCCGC
Source organism: Planctomycetia bacterium (assembly GCA_030539035.1). Taxonomy (GTDB): domain Bacteria; phylum Planctomycetota; class Planctomycetia; order Pirellulales; family Thermoguttaceae; genus JAUNBG01. Next base: position 40,410 of record JAUNSU010000007.1, on the reverse strand, counting down.
CGCGGAGGCGTCTTTCGGAAGTTCGAACAATTTCATGTCCAGTTTTTCCGGAGCTGGCATTAACTTGTCCAGGCTGAGTTCAGCCGGAGCGGCCGCAGGAGCGGCGGGCGCTTGCGCGTTTACGTTCGTTCCAAATACAAAACAGGCGGCAAACGCCGTCAAAATCGTTAATTGTTTTAACATTCTTTTTTCCTTAACATGGTTCGGTGTGATTCGATTTCCCTCTGTTCATAAAACCAAATGAACCATTCGATTTCGCGCGAGAGAGATCTTTCAATGGAGATCATTAACAGGGAAGGCTGGGAGATCTGTATACTCAAAGCGGGAATCTTCCCATTCCCCGTAAAAGAGTGATTATATCAGATTTTCCAATAGGTAAAAACACCATTTACAAGGAATTTTACCAGATTGACATAATTTTTTTTGAAATCGGAAACTTTTCAATTATTATTGTAATTCATACATTACCTAAATTATACAGATTGTTCAAATTATTGATTAGGGTCCTTGATCAATCTGGGGACACTGTAAACGGAATAGACGATTTTTTTATACGCGGTTCGAAGTTCATTGAAATCCAATTTGAGAAATTCCCATAATTCCGGCGGCGGGTCCCGTCGAAGCCAATCCTGAACATAGACGGCCATCTGCCGATCATACTCTTTTCGGGACGATCCGTGCGCATAGCACCGTCCGTTAAAACGGCGAATATCTCCATCAAATTTTTCACTGATGTGATACAGTTCATGAAGGATCGTCGACATTTTATCCAGAAGCGGAAGATCCTGAAAGCGCTGAAGATAGATCGAAAGAATATAGAGAAGATCCGTTCCCTGTTTGTTGACGAATTTTTGACAAACCCAGCGAACCCCTCTTTTCATGATAAAATCGGTGCCGTTTTCGAATCGCAAAGGAACAACGGACGCAAAAGTTCCGAACTGTTTTCGATTTCGGGTCGTGCGGATCGAAATGCCGATCTGATCCATTTTGATATGAGAAAACGCCGGCAAGCGCAAGACAACGTCTTCGCAAAGCCGGCGAATGGCCTCTGAATAATCGAAGCGAATACTGGGATCGGACATCATAATGATCAGGGTCGATAACGCTGAACAACCAGGGAAATATCTTGTCCGCCGAATCCGAAGCTGTTGGTCAGTACGGTATCGCATTTTGCTTTTCGGGCCTGATTCGGGATATAATCCAAATCGCAAACAGGATCAGGGGTTTCATAGTTAATGGTCGGGGGAAGGATCTGATCGCGAATGGCGAACAGACAGTAGATCAGTTCGCTTGCTCCGGCGGCGGCGATGAGATGTCCAGTCATGCTTTTCGTGCTGGAGACCGGAACCTTGTCGGCGTACTCGCCGAATGTCTTTCGAATGGCGAGCGATTCGACCCGATCGTTGACGCTTGTGCTTGTTCCGTGGGCGTTGATGTAATCGATATCTTCCGGTTTAAGACCGGCACTTTCGATGGCCATTTGCATGCAGCTGATCGCGCCGCGCCCTTCCGGATGAATATCGGTGATTCGATAGGCGTCGGAAGTCGATCCATATCCGGTGATCTCTCCGTAAATTTTCGCGCCGCGTGCTTTGGCGTGATCCAGATCTTCAAGAACGAGCATTGCGGCCCCTTCTCCGAGAATGAATCCGCTTCGGTTTTTATCGAACGGACAGGAGGCTTTTTCCGGGAAATCATTGTGCGTGCTCAACGCGGTTAAAAGATTGAATCCGGTAACGCCGAACGGATGGATCATGGAATGGGCACCGCCGGCGATCATGAGATCCGCTTCGCTGCGCCGAATGATCTCGACCGCTTCGCCGACCGCTTGAGCGCTTGCCGCACAGGCTGTAAGACAGTTGACATTGGGGCCAAGAGCCTGGAATCGGGCCGCGATATAGGCGGCGGGCATGTTCGGCTCCTGCTCCAGTTCCCGAACCGGATCCAGTATTTCCATTCCGCGCTGAACGAATCGTCCGTAATCAAGGGATCCGTCTTCCCGAAGTCCGGCGATCATCATTTTCGCGAACAGACCGAAATCTTGGCGCCCTTCACCTGCTCCGGTGTAAACGCCGAGCCGTGTATGATCGAAATCCTGATCCAGAAGACCGGAATCTTTCATCGCGTATTGGGCGGCGCCGACGGCAAAACAGGTATGCCGATCCGTATGGGCCCAATCAGCCGGATCTTCTCCGATCATGCCGATGTTCCAGTCTTTTACTTCCGCAGCGATTTGGGTCTGAAAGTTGGACGCGTCGAACAGCGTGATCCGGTCCACTCCGGATTCCCCGTTGAGCAGGCGTTTCCAAACGGTTTCGACTTCATATCCAAGCGGAGTAACCAGTCCGACTCCGGTAACCACAACACGTCGATTCATACTCTGTTCTTCCTTAAAATCAGATATTTTTGATAATGAAGGGTGGAAGAGGCGATCCTCCCCATTACTTGTTCTTCAATACGGGATCGATAATTCGCGATCCGTCGGGATGAACGCCGACTTCGAACAAACCGTACGCACGTACAAGATCGATCAGTTCGTTTTCCGAGAAAAGATCCTGACTTGCGTACTCATCTCCAAGGTGGGCGAAAACCAGAACGCCTTCGGCGATCAGTTTTCCATTCCTCTGGACGGAAACGGAGATCATGGATCCTTCGTCGTTGATATAATCTGCAACGGCATCGTAAAGGAGGCAATCTCCGGGAACGACTTCTTCTTCGTAAAAAGTGATCTTTTGAATTTTCGCAAGAACGACCTTTGCCGAGAAGTTCCGGAACTCGTGAATCAAAAGACCGCCTGTTTGCGCGAGTCCTTCGATCATCAGGGAAGCGGGCATAATGGGATAAAAGGGAAAATGATCCGCGAGATGATCTTCCGCACGGGAAACCATCTTGATCGTTTGCGCGCTTTTACCGCTTACAAATTTGGTGAATCGGTCGATCCAATACCAGTGCATCCCACTTCCTTCCGGTTTATAATGATAAAAAAATAACGTCGGGGAGCAAAAAACGGGTTTTTACTCCTCGCGAGATCGAAATCCTTCGAAATTTGAAATCCGGGATCAGGCGTTCAATTTCGATTCGACGATATGGCACATATCGTTGACGGTGAGGATTTTCGAAATATTCTGGACCATCGGATTCTTGGAAAACGCTTCCAGATTCGCAAAGGGAAGACGTTCTTTCAGTTCCGCAAGACCTTTCTCGGTCAAGCGGCCCTCCTGGACATATTCCGCGTTGGTGAGAAGATCTTCGGGGATCATTTCACCGCGGTCGATTTTAATTTCGAATTTCTTTTCAAGATTGAAAACGATATCGAGCAGATCGATAGATTCCGCGCCCAGATCGTCTACCAAGGTGGATTCGGGATTGACTTCATCTTCCTCTACGGCAAGAGCGTCAACGAGTACTTCACGAACACCTTCAAAAATTTCTTCTTTCGTCGCCATCAAAAAACAATCCTTCTTTTTTTGGTTAAAATTGACAAACAAATCAAACAAGATTCGTTCGGCGGGATCTTTTAAAAACCGATCGGAAAGGAAAATGTCCTTTTTTTGATCTCTCCGCGATTGGAGCGGAGGAAAAAAGGCCTGTCCGTGTTCGGCTAAGATACCGCTTGGTTTATTTCAAATACTTCCTATTCCTCTTTGGGGAGGAAATTTCCATCCCAAATGATGGCCAACTCGTTTTTCAACTTATTGACCACGATATTATCAACGACACATTTATCCGTATTTTTTTCGGCCAGATTGTATCGGCTTATTGTTAAAATCGCGCGGATTCGGGTCTGTCCGTCGATTGTTCCTTCCGTTTTCAATACAACTTCATGTTCGGATTCTTTCGTAATAACCGCGGAGACCTGAAGGGTCTGGCCCGGCTGAAGAAATTTTCCAAACTTGACGTTCCGGGCTTCCTTCAAAATCACGATGCTGTACTTAAACTGATCGCTGATCCGAAGGAGCCAAGCGGAAGCCTGGGTCATCGCTTCAATCATCAGAACACCCGGCATTACGGGAAACTTGGGAAAATGGTCTTTGAGGTATTCTTCGGCCATCGTCAGCGATTTCGTCGCGATAATGGATTTTCCCGGTTCTACCGAAATGATTTTATCGATCAGCGAAAATTTCATTACTCTTTATTATTCTCTTTGCAAAGGATTTGGTAATTTGACAGAATCCCGTAAAACAGCGTATTCTTATCCCCTTATCGGAGGTTTCCCGCATTTCACTTTCAAAAAAATGATGATTTTTTCCTATTATAACCATTTTTAAAAGCAATGCAAGCCGATAATCTCAACGTAAATTCCCCATATTTTTATTTTTAACCGGGCAAACCATTTTAAGAGGCGTTTTGAGGAAGATTTCAGGGCCCATCTTGCTATTCGATATTCTTTCCATTATAATGATAATTCCTGAAGTATTGGGATCATGTCTTTTTTAAGGCGTCTCCTTTCGGATCAGGGAAAATATTTGTTGAATACTTGAAGTATTCCGAAAATATGAACAATGAAGAGCTGTTTAACTTGTGTAAACAGCTTATTTAACACAAATTACTTAATTTAACAACAGAGGTGTTCATGTCAAGCCAATCTGCCCCTATTCAGTCTCAAAATGAAAAACAGGAAGCCCTTCCGATGAGTCCCAAATGGGATCCGGAAAAGTTGGCTAAAGAAGTACAGGAACTCAACGATCTGGCGAAAGCGCCGTTCGGAACGAAAGTCAAGGGATATGTCCGGCGGACAGGGCCCGGCCTTCTTCAGAGCGCGATGACCCTGGGAGCAGGAAGTGCGACCGCTTCCGTTCTGGCCGGAGCTTCTTTCGGATATAAACTTCTTTGGGTTCAGCCAATCGCGATGTTTCTCGGCGTAATGATGATGGCCGCGCTCTCAAATATCGTTCTTTCCACCAAGGAGCGTCCTTATGTTTCCTTCGGGCGTGAACTTGGAAAATGGTGCGTTCTTCTCTGGGCGCTTGGAACGATCTTCGCGTCGGTGATTTGGCATTTTCCGCAATATACACTTCTTGCGGGAGCCGGTCGGGATCTTTTTGAACTGTTCGGATATTCCCTGAACAACGGCGGCGATATTCCCGCCTGGGTCGTTTCCGCGAATCAGACTCTTGCTCCTGCGGGAATCGTAATCAATACGAGTATTACCAACATCGGATATCTTGTAAGTATCCTGGTTGGACTCTTCTTCCTTGCGATGAATGTTTTCATGGTCTTCAACTACGGAAGCGGAGGACGCGGGATCAAGATGTACGAATGGTTCCTTCGTTTTGTGATCATGCTTGTAATGCTGTTCTTCCTGGTGATCGTTCTTATGAATGTCCACAAGATCAACTGGCTTGAGATTTTCCGGGGCTTTACCGGCTATTATGGATTCCCGAAGAACGCGCAGGGTGTTGTTGAAACGAGTACTTATCTGCAAGTGTTCGGAATGCTCGGAGCGGCGGTCGGGATCAACATGACCTTTCTTTATCCTTATTCCCTTTTGGCGAAAGGGTGGGGGAAAGAACATCGGACCCTTGCGAAATGGGACCTTGCGATGACCATGTTCATTCCTTTTTCGATAGTAACCTCCTTGATCATTATCGCGATGACGGTAACCGGAGTTTACGACGGAATTGACGGAGTGAAACAGGGATTGGCTCCTCTTGCGGCGGCGGAATCGTTCCGCGGTCTTCCCGGCGGCCGGATCATCTTCTGCCTTGGTCTGATGGGAATGTGCGGCGGCGCGATCAGTGCGCATATGCTCGTCTGCGGATTTACGATGTGCGAAATGCTCGGGATCAAGATGACGAAGAATCGTTTCCGTTTGTTCGCGATGACCCCGACGATCGGAATTCTCGGTGTTGTGGTTCCTCTTCCGCTTTGGTTCCCGGTAATCGCGTCGGCGATCTGCTGCGTTCTTTTGCCCATCGCGTATATGATCATCTTTGTTCTGAATAATAAACGGAGCTTTATTAAAGACGCGGTGGGATACGGCTGGAAACGGGCATTCAATAATCTGTTCCTCATTCTCGCTCTTTGCGCGACCACGGTTGCCGCTTATATTTCCTGCGGAAAACTGGTTCAGAAATTCAGGGATTCCAAAGCGGCTCCTCAAAAGATTGAATCGAAGGTGCCCGCCGGATCGGCCGCCGCGCCGCTGCCCGCCGTGAAGCCGGAAGCCAAACCGGCAAAATGAGGTGTATTCGGTAATGTTTGCCGAACTTTGTGTTCAGATCGGGTTTGAAATTTGATCTGAACACTAATTACTAAAAACTAATCACTGATAAACGTATAATGAGTAAATCGAAAGACGCGTTGACAGTATCCCGTCTGATCAAGATGAAGGAACGGAATGAAAAGATCGTAATGGCGACCGCGTACGACTATCCTTCCGCGCTTCTCGTGGACGCGGCGGGCGTCGATATGATCCTTGTCGGCGACAGCTTGGGGAATGTCGTTCAAGGGCGGGAAACCACGTTGTCGGTAACCCTGGATCAGATGATCTATCATTCGGAGATCGTTGCCCGAGCGGCGAACCGGGCATTTGTCGTTGTCGATATGCCGTTTCCTTACTGCCAGCTGGGTCCGAACGACGGACTGCGGGCAGCCGCGCGGATCATGCAGGAGACCGGGGCCGATGCCGTTAAGATCGAAAGCGGACGCGATCGAATTGAGACCGTTCGCGCCATTGTAAGAGCGGGGATTCCGGTTCTCGGCCATTGCGGGCTTCAGCCGCAGAGTGTTCATATCAGCGGCTATAAAGTTCAAAGAGATCACGATCGTTTAATGGACGACGCGGAAGCTCTTTGCGATGCGGGCGTTTTCGGAATCCTGCTCGAATGTGTTCCCCGTGAGTCGGCGGGCGAGGCTGCCCGGAAATTCCCTGTCCCTGTGATCGGAATCGGGGCGGGCAATCTCTGCGACGGACAGGTTCTCGTTTTTCATGATTATCTCCTTTACGGTCTGAAAACGAAAGAGGAGCTTCCGAAGCATGCCCGATCTTACGCGTCGATCGGAGAGATCATTGTTCAGGCAACCGGCCAGTATATTAAGGATGTGCGGTCGGGATCCTTTCCTTCTGAAGAAGAATCGTTTTAACCCATGCCGAAAAACGGGGTCGATAAGAATCCGGACCGGATCCGGAAGATGTTCGGCGAAATTGCGCCGCGCTATGATTTTCTGAATCATTTTCTTTCGCTGGGGATCGATTATTCCTGGCGCCGGAAAACGACGCACGATTTATTTCGTCTTCTTTTACCCGATAAACGATCCGTACTGGACGCGCCGATCCTTGATCTTGCGACCGGGACCGGTGATTTGGCTTTTCTTTTTCTGAAGACGCTGCGAAAGAGAAAGATCGAGGCGCGATTCGATCCTCTTTTAAGAGAGAAGATCTTTCCGAATCGCGTAAAAGATCCGAATTCGGACGATCTGCCGAAGATCGTCGGCGTCGATTTCGTTCCGGAAATGCTCGCGGAAGCGGAAAAGAAACGCGCGGCTCTTGACGATCGCAATGAAATCGCGTTCATGCAGGGAGACGGTCTGGATCTTCCATTTGAATCGGATCTTTTTTCCGCGGTGTCCATTGCGTTCGGTTTGCGGAACATGTCCGATACGGATCGCGGAATTCAGGAAATGGTTCGCGTTTGCCGGAAGGGCGGATCGGTCGCGATTCTTGAGTTTACGATGCCGTCTTTTCCGATCTTTTCTTCGATTTATCGATTTTATTTTCGATCGATTCTTCCGCGAATCGGGCAAATGATCGCACGCAATCGGGAGAGCGCTTATCATTATCTTCCATCGAGTGTTTCCGAATTTGACAATATCGAAAAGATGAAACAGCGGCTTGCCGGGGCCGGATTAAAGGAGATTACCGTGCGATCCTTTACCTTGGGAACCGTCGCGCTCTATATCGGGCGAAAAGTTTAGTGAGGAGTGAGGAGTGAGGAACTGTTCGAATCACCGCGCTGTTTAGAGATTTTTACTCTATTGCAGAGCGGCGGCGGGGCCGCCGGGTGCCCGGGACGGGCTTAACCCGGTTGGAATAGTCGATAAAGAGAGCGACCAACGGGAGCGGGTTTTCGGTAACCGCGCGGCAGCGCGAACTGGGAACGGCGCCTCGCCGCCAGCGCTCGGATTCCACCCCTTTTCGGTATCAACGTTTTTTTTCGCTTCCCCGGGTTAATGGGAGATTGTGTTTTTTAGAGAATTCTACTCCATTTTTGCACTGCGCTTACAGCGCGCTGTTTTTTTGGGGAACGTTGACCCGGGGTGCCGGTCGCTTCGCTCCCTTGCCCCGGGCTGGAATGCGTTGGGCTTTCAGCCCGCAGGATTCGGGTACAACATCGAAAACAGATTATAGGTTTTTGGCCGAAAGACCAACATCGAAGATGCGGCACAATAAAAAAGAGTAAAATAAAGATTCTTGAGAAGAGTTCGAATCACAACGTTTTTTAGAGATTCCAACCCTATTGCAGAGCGGCGGCGGGGCCGCCGGGTGCCCGGGACGGGCACCGTCCCAGCGCTCGGGTTCCAACCTTTTTTCCAAATCAATCTCTTTTCCGCTTCCTCGGTCTTCGCAAAAAACAAGGATTTCTCAAAGTTCCATCCGCGGTTTCCGCACCGGCTCGGATTCGCCGAAAGACCCTCTGCGTTTATCTGCGGTTTCAAATTTTGCGGAAAAACAATGGTAATTCTGCGGAAAATAGAGGTTGACTTTTTAAGACCGACCTATTATTATATATTAGTATGGGCAGATCGTCATTGTCCGTTTTCGGTGCGAAACCAAAAAACGTTTTTGCGGGCTTTCATCATACACTTTTCATAGGAGAGAAATATGAAGATGTTTAAATGTCAAAATGGGGGGGGGAGAAAAAATAGCTGTTTTACAAACAGCGTTTTCAAAACCGCCGGGTTCACTTTGGTTGAACTTTTGGTCGTGATCGCGATTATCGGGATCCTGATCGGACTTTTACTTCCGGCTGTTCAGGCAGCGCGGGAAGCGGCCCGACGGATGGAATGCACTAATAAGCTCAAACAGTTGGCCCTGGCAACGCAGAATTATCATGATGTGTATCAGTATCTGCCTGCGGCCCGAGTCTATTTCCGATACGGAAATCCGGAAAAAGCGGCGGCAACCGCGACCACGGCCGATGTTTCCCAGTACGGAACGCTTTTTGTGATCCTGCCGTTTATGGAAATGCAGCCGCTCTATGATGCCGCAATCCAAAGGTGCATGGCCTCCAATGTTGTTGTTTATAATAATATTAGCCCGGGCAATGGTGTTCAGACGCTTCCGCCATTTTTGTGTCCTTCCGATGCCAATGCGACAGAAATTGTGGGCGGATATGCCAATCGAACCAATTACTTCGATTGCCGCGGCGATAATGTCGAGTACGTTGAATGGAATGTGATCTATAATACGGACGTGGCGGAAAAACGGAAACATATCGCGATGTGCGATCGGGCGGGATTTGCTCCTTTCTACTGGAAAGATATGGGCGCGATCATCGACGGGACATCCAATACAATCGCGTTCAGTGAAGGGGTAACCGGCATAACGGACGGATCAGACAACCGCGTCAAAGGCGGAGTGGCCAGCGGCGGATCGACGGACTTTTTGAGTACCTGTATTTCGCGGATCAGTACGACCAATCCCGGATTCCTCGTCTGGGCGTCCAGCTCCTTCCGCGGACTTCGGGGAATTAACGGCCGGTACTTATTCGGCGGATTCAGTACGGTTCTCCCGCCGAATATGCCCTCCTGCGTGAAATCAAACCATAATGATATGAGTCAAATGATGACCCCGACGAGCAATCATTCCGGCGGAGTGAACGTTTCCCTTTTCGATGGAAGTGTCCGCTTCATTTCGGAAACGATTGATGCCGGATCCTCGACGACGCTGCACGCGGTTCCGCATGTCGGCCAATCGATCTACGGCGTCTGGGGCGCCCTGGGATCGACCAACGGCGGGGAATCCAAAACGATGTAATTATTGATTGTCCTCTTTGATATCTCAGGTTTTTGGTGTTGGTTTGATTGGCCGAAAAAACAGCAACACAGTAGGACGATCATCCCCCGGTGGTTTAGGTTGTTTTTGCAGCGCCCTGTAAGGGCAATGCAAAAAATATTACCGATACATCTACGGGCAAAATGGAGTGAACCGAACAAGAAAGTTCGCGTCCCGTCCATATAAAAACGGGAAAAGTAAAGGTAAAACGGGGATTAAATTTTAAAAATCGAGAAGGGTAAGTTCAGGCTTACCCTTCGTTCTATTAAGAGAAGGAACAGGGAATGGATCATTCATTGAATCGGCGCGATCTCCTGAAAGTCTTTGGAACAATGGGAATTTCTTCGGCGGTTGGCTATCTTGCCCTGAATCAGCAGGCTCGGGCCGATTTCGGTTTGAGTGAAGTCAACGACGCTAAACGGGGCGATATGCTCACCGGATCCGAGGCCGTTCCTTTCCGCCTGGTCAATGGGGAAGTGATTCGTCCGGAACTGAAGATCCCGCAGATTAAGGAAACCGATGTCCTCGTTGTCGGAGGAGGGGCGGCCGGCTGCGTTGCCGCAATCGCCGCGGCCCGTGCGGGCGTGAAAACGACGATTGTCGAACGATATAATCATTTCGGCGGATTGGCGACCGGAGGACTTGTCCTCGCGATCCTCGGCCATTGGGCGAATAATGTCCAGGTCGTGCAGGGAATCGGCGAAGAAATGATGCAGCGGCTCGAAAAAATGCCTTACGGCATCGTTGGCCGAATCAAGGGAAGAAATCCGACCGTCGATTCGGAAGCCTATAAATATCTGCTGGTCGAAATGCTCTCGGAAGCCGGGGTCGATATCTATCTTCATTCCTGGATCTCCGATTCCATTAACGAAGGATCGGTCGTCAAAGGAGCTGTGATCCAGTCCAAGATCGGACCGTTAGCGATTATGGCCAAACAGATCATCGATACAACCGGGGACGGCGATGTCTTCGTTTCCGCGGGCGCCGCTTATGAACGGCGAAAATATATTATCGGTTTGCCCAACCGCTATATGGATATGCCGAAATTGAAAAAAGGGACAAAACGGCCGCGAAATTACGGCGGGATCACTCCGATCGAAGGAGTACGCTGGGTCGGAATGCGCGGTAAGTTCTCCGACGGTGTTGATCCCAAGGCTCTTTCCGATCTGGAAGTCGAATACAGAAAGAAGATCTGGTCCGATTATCTCCTCTTAAAACAGCAGCCCGGCTTTGAAGAGGTCAAGCTGATCGAAACCGCTCCGCAGTTGGGAGTTCGTGTTTCCCGCGTTATTAAGGGAATGACCGAATTGACCCGGGATGGGGTGAATAAGGAGATCAAATACGAAGATTGTGTCGGAATCGGCGGATCCTGGTCCAATAATCATGTCCCTTGGCAGCTCTCCTACGGTGCGATGCTTCCGCAAAATATCGAAAATCTTTTAACGGCCGGAAGAAGTGTCTGCGCCGATACGCATACTTCCGAACTGGTTCGCGTGATTCCAAACTGCTGGATGTCGGGCCATGCGGCCGGATGCGCCGCGGCCGCCGCTGTTCTTCAGAATACAACGGCCCGAAAAGTCGATCTCCGACAGGTCCGCGAACTGCTGATCAAGCAGAAAGCCTATTTGGGATAGATCGTGAAAACCTTCTTTTTTCGGCTTTTGATCTTCGGGATCTGCGCGTTTCTCTCTTGGTGGGGAACGGCGGATCCGGTTCTCACGAACTATCCGGCAGCGGCCAGCCCATTTTTGTTTCTTGTTCGGATCGCGGCCGGGTCCCTGGTCCTTTACGCCGCGATTGTCCCTTTGATCCTGATCTGCGCGTCATTTCTGAAAAAACGGTTCTTCTGCCGGTATTGCTGTCCGATGGGCTGCTCGTTCGATCTGATCCGATCCGGGTCCAAAAAGATCCTGGGCCGAAAGACGAATCGGGTTTTTCGCTTTTTCTGGTCGGGCAAGATCATTCTGCTTATTGTCCTGATCGGATCGATATTCGCGGTTCCGGTTTTAACGCGCTGGATCCTGTTCGATCCGCTTCTCCTTTTTCAGGGGATCTTTCGTTCGGGCAACGGGATCATTTGGGGAGCGATCGCGCTTTTGATCGCGGAAGGGATCTTTCCCCGGATCTGGTGCGGGAATGTTTGCCCGTTGGGGGCTCTTCAGGATATTCTGTTCCGATTGCGGAAAGTGCTCGTTCGCGGAAAGCGGTCTGATTCGGACTTGATTGAGGATCTTGCCGTTCGATCGGATCCGCAAAAGACGGAAGCAGAGCCCCGTCGGCTTTTCCTTTATTCGGCCGCGGTATCGATCTATTCGGTTCTCATCTTGACGCCGTTGACGACGGTTTTCGGATCGGGAACGAAAAGACTTCGTCCGCCGGGAGCGGTTGCCGAACCGCGTTTTTCCTCTTTATGCTCTTCCTGCGGGCGATGTATTTCTGCCTGTCCGAACGGACACTTGATCCCGATCGGGTTCGGATCTTCTGCGAAAGAAGAGGACGGAAAGAATCCGCAATCGCTTTTCTATAATTTGACGCCGACTGTGGAGATCGAAAAGAGTTCGTGCGAAAAAGAGTGCATTGCGTGCGGACAGGTCTGCCCGACAGGCGCGATTCGGCCGTTTGATCTGAAAGAGAAGGCGCATCTTCAAACAGGAATTGCGGTTTACAATTTTGATCATTGCGTTCTTTACATGGAGAAGGAGTGCAATATCTGCATTCGGGAATGTCCCTGGGACGCGATTTCATCGGTTTGGTCGGATGATCTTATGATAGGACTTCCGACGGTCGATCCGAAGAAATGCACCGGCTGCGGACGCTGTGTTGCGGAATGTCCCGGATTCGATCCGATTTATTACGGGGAAGAATCGGAGGACGGAACCGTGCAGGGAGCGCCGCCGCCTCCGAAAGCCTTTACCATTCAGATCAGAGAACCGAACGCATAATCAGTGAAGGATTCCTGTTCAGGCTCTTTTGAAGAATTACTTCTTTTTTGAGTTCTTCTTTTTTCGTTTTTTCTGAATGAGTTCGATCATTTTTTTGCCCGGCTTAAAGGTGATCACATTTCGTTCATCCAGCCAAACTTCTTCGCCGGTTTTCGGATTTCGGGCCGGACGGGCCGCGCGTGTTTTTACTTTGAAAACCCCGAAATTACGGAGTTCGATTTTCTCGTCCGTACCGAGAATTTCAATGATCGCATCGAACGTTTTCTGAACGATTTCCTTGACTTTTTGCTGCGGAACATCTACTTCTTCCGAAATGGTATGGACTATATCTTTTTTGGTAATCGACATCTTTCACCCAATAAGAAACAGGAATAAATTTAAACTATCATTATATTACATAAGATAATAAAAAATAACGATTTAGGGATATTGTACGACTGAAAACGCAATTCGTCAAGAAGGGGGCGGAAATAATGCCGTTTGCGGGGAATTTCAGGGGCGAACCTGAACGAGGAACGGCATTATCGGCTATACAGGCAGATCATTGGTTTACGGTTTTTCGGAATCGGGACAAGTGCAGATCAATTGCCCGCAGCCCGGGCAGCCGGATCCGTATTTTTTCATCAGGGATTCGGTGAGATCGATTCCTTTTACGTTCGCGATTGTTGTCAACCAGGCGATCACATCGGCGAACTCTCCTTCGAGTTCTTCTTTCGATCCGCTTCGAAGGGCGGACGAAAGTTCACCGATCTCTTCCATTAACCACATGAACGTTCCGTCGACGCCCCGTTCGATATCTTTCCGCGAGTACATATCGCAGATCAGCTTCTGAAAGGAGGAAAAAGTGATCTCCGCCGGTTTTTTCGATTCCATAATTTTAAACTCCTATCTAATAATCAATTTGTAAATCTTTTGTTTTCTATTGCCGAATTCCTTGTTTACTCAAGATTTCCGGCGTTATTTTTTTATCTCGCTGAGGCGCAGAGGCGCAGAGGCGCAGAGAGATCTTTTAAAATGCCGGCTCTTTTAAGTAATAAGGCAGATTTTTTATTTTGTGTTTTTGTCCATTTTTTATATTTTTGAAATACTGAAAAATGAATTGAATCATTCTATTCAAATTATAAAACATTTCACTTAACGGGGCTTGAACTTGTAATCATCCCTCTGCGCCTCAGCGAGAGAAAAATTCCGTATTGGGTTTACAGACGGAAGTTAATTTGCCGCGAGTTTTCTCAGGACTGTCGGCATGATGCCTCCATTGAGGTAGTAAACGAGTTCAACCGGGGTATCGATTCGGACTTTCGCGTTAAAGACGATGTCCTTTCGGGCAGGATCCGCGGGATGAGCGACAACACGAATCGAACTTTGCGGAATAAAATCGGGTCCGATCGGATCGATCGAGAAAATTTCCGTTCCGTCCAGTCCCAGGGAAGCCGCGTTTTCGCCTTGCGGAAATTCCAACGGCAATACGCCCATCCCGACGAGATTTCCGCGATGAATTCGCTCGAATCCAACCGCGATCACCGCTCTTACCCCAAGAAGGGCCGTTCCTTTCGCCGCCCAATCCCGACTGCTTCCGGTTCCGTATTCCGCACCGGCAAGGACGATCAAGGGGACATTTTCACGCTGATAATTCATCGCGGCTTCATAGACGCTCAGATCCGCACCGGAAAGATCGGTTCGTCCGAAGTATCGGGTGATTCCCCCTTCGGAGCCCGGGACCAGAAGATTCCGGATCCGAATGTTGGCAAACGTTCCGCGCACCATTACCCGATCGTTGCCCCGACGGGACCCATAGCTGTTGAACGCTTCAAACGGAACGCCCCGATCCAGGAGATATTCGCCCGCCGGAGAATCTTTTTTGATCGCGCCCGCTGGAGAAATATGATCGGTGGTTACCGAGTCCCCCAAAAGGAGTAAAACGCGTGCTCCTTCGATCGGATCGATCGGCTTCGGATCAATCGTCAATCCTTCAAGGAATGGAGGTTCCTGAATGTAAGTACTGGTCCGATCCCAATCGAACAATTCCGACGGTTTGGTCGGAATCGCGTTCCAAAGCGGATTCGATTCGCAGATATTTTCATACTCTTTTCGATACAGATCGGAAGAAACGGTGTCTTTCGCGATTTCCCGGATCTCTTTTCGAGTCGGAAAGATCTCGGAGAGCATGATCGGATTTCCCTCGGGATCGAATCCGATCGGTTCTGAAGTAAGATCAATATCGACGGTTCCGGCCAGCGCATAGGCGATCACCAGCGCCGGGGTCGCGAGATAATTTGCCTTGACCAGCGGATTGATCCGGCCTTCAAAATTTCGATTTCCGCTTAAAACGGCGCTTGCGACCAGATCGTTTTTCGAAACGGCTTCGGCGACCGGTTCCGGAAGCGGTCCGCTGTTTCCGATACAGGTTAAGCAGCCGTATCCGACGACCTGAAATCCGAGTTTTTCAAGATCTTCCATAAGTCCGGCCTTGATCAAATAATCGGAAACAACACGGGAGCCCGGGCCCAAGCTCGTCTTCACAAACGGCTTGACCTTGAGTCCCCGTTTAACGGCATTTCGGGCCAAAAGTCCGGCCGCGATCATCAGATCCGGATTACTCGTATTGGTGCAGCTCGTAATGGAGGCGATGACCACGGATCCCTGTCCCATCTCCGAATCGAAGACTGTCGCTTTTTTTGCGATTGCTTCTTCTGAAAGATTGAATCCCCGTTCTTTTACCGGAGTTCGCAATGTCTTTTGGAACGTCTCTTTCATTTTGGAAAGAGGAATTCGATCCTGCGGACGTTTCGGACCGGCAAGAGAGGATCCGACCGTCGAGAGATCAAGGGAAAGCGTTTTCGTATAATGCGGGATCGGCGAATCCGGCGTTCGGAACAGACCTTGCGCTTTCGCATAGGCTTCGACCAGATCGGCCTGATCCTGGGATCGTCCGGTCTGAACGAGGAAATCGATCGATTTTTGATCGACGGGAAAGAATCCCATGGTCGCTCCGTATTCCGGGGCCATGTTGGCAACGACTGCCCGATCGGCAACCGACATGGAGAACGCGCCTTCTCCGAAATATTCGACGAATTTTCCGACAACGCCCTCTTTTCGGAGCATTTCGGTAATGGTAAGCACGAGATCGGTTGCCGTTGCGGTTGCCTGAAGTTCTCCGGTCAATTCGACGCCGATCACTTGCGGCGCGAGCATATAGTAAGGCTGTCCGAGCATTACGGCTTCCGCTTCGATTCCGCCGACTCCCCAACCGAGAACGCCGAGTCCGTTGATCATTACCGTATGGCTGTCGGTTCCGACAACACTGTCGGGATAAACAACGGCCTCAAGATCGGGATCCTCGCATTTTCCCCGGAAAACGACCTGTCCGAGATACTCCAGATTGATCTGATGAATGATCCCCGCGGAAGGGGGAATCGCGCGGAAATTATCGAGCGATTTCTGCGCCCAATGGAGAAGACTGTATCGTTCGCGATTCCGGTTGAACTCCAGATCGACGTTTTTCGCAAGCGCTTCTTTGCAGCCGAAGTAATCGACCTGGATCGAATGATCGATCACAAGATCGACTGGAATGAGCGGATTGATCTTTTGAGGATCGCCGCCGATTTTCTTCATGGAAGATCGCATCGCGGCAAGATCGACCACGGCGGGAACCCCGGTAAAATCCTGCAAAATCACACGGGCCGGCATGAACGGGATCTCCGTATCACTCGTCCGATCTTCTGCGCTCCAGGCCGCAAGCCGTTTGACATCCGACTCCGTAAAGATCTGATTATCGCAATTTCGAAGAACGGATTCCAAAAGCACACGGATCGAATAAGGAAGATCGGAGAGTCGGACCAATCCTTTTTCTTCCAGCGCGGCCAATCGGTAATATCCGAATTTTTTAGAACCCAGCGGTAATACGTTAAAAGCACCAAAGAAGTCGTTTTTCATCGGTTGTCTGTCCATGATCGGTTTGAAAAAAAATCAAAAAAAAAGTCGGCCCATTCCCGGAGGAACAACCGACTTTTACAAGTTGCGGGGGCAGGACTCGAACCTGCGACCTCAAGGTTATGAGCCTCGTGAGCTACCAACTGCTACTACCCCGCGATATTTATGTTCTGAAGGAACAATACAGTTCCTTTCAAATCCTCTGCGGATCTCCATTCCCTGTAAAAAGAAGTTCTGCAAACTTCGCTTCCTCCAATCAACTCCCGTATTATAATACTCCTTTTGTTTATGTCAAGTGGGCAATACAAATTGCCGTAAAAGGAAGATTTTACCGGCAGTTCAGACGCTCTTTTCCCGAAAGGTTTAATATTTTATAGTAAGTCGATAATATAATACAATGTTTTTCCATTGAAAAACCTTTTTATTCATCGTAAAATCAGAGAACAACCACTTAAATGAAAGGAGTTTGCGATGAAACGAAGAATTTTTCTGATGTTGACATTGTTTTGTCTTCCGTTGTTTCCGAATCTTTCCGCGAAGGAATCCGCGGATGTAATGAGTCCGGCCTATCGCGCCATTTGGAACGATGAGGTCCAAAAAGAGATCGATGCCCGAATCGAAAAGTACCGTAAAGCCGATGCAGCGGTTGCTCTTTCCGATGTCAAGCCGGGAACGGAGATCAAAATCGATCAGATCTCCCACAAGTTCCTTTTCGGAGCCCATATTTTCAATTTCAATCAGTTGGGAACGCCCGAACGGAACCAGAAGTATAAAGATCTTTACGGAACCTTCTTTAATTCGGCAACGATCGCATTCTATTGGAAGAAATTCGAACCGGAGCCGGGCAAGCCGCGATTCAAAACCGCGAAAGAAGATACGGAAGAATACTGGAACAGTGTTTCCGATCCGAAAGCGGAGACCCATTGGCGCCGTCCTTCTTCCGATCAATGCGTTGAGTTTTGCGAATCCAAAGGGATCCAGATGAACGGACACACGATCATCTGGGGCAATCGGACCTGGCAGCATCCCGGCTGGCTTCCGACCGATCCGGCCAAAACAGATGAAATGCAGCGCCTTTTCGACAAACGAATGATCGAATTGGCCGAGCGGTATAAAGACAGGTTGAATCGCTGGGACATCGTCAACGAAAGCGCGGAAGACTTCAATATCGGAAAAGCGAGTCGATATGGAATCATGCCGGAAGATTATGCTTATAAAGCGCTGAAATTGGCCGATAAGGTCTTTCCGAAATCGGTCGAACTGAATATCAACGATTATTGCACCTCGAAGAAGTATACGGATCAGGTCGCGGATCTTCTGAAAAGAGGCTGTCGAATCACGAATGTCGGAGTTCAGATGCACCTTTTCAATCCGAAGCAGACGCGTGATGTCGCCGCGGGCAAACCGATTCAGACCCCGGATTTCCAGAAGGAGCGGCTCAGTGCGCTGGATGTACTGGGTCGTCCTCTTCATTTGAGCGAGATCACGATCACCGCGCCCGGCGATGATGCGAAAGGCCGGGCCATTCAGGCGGAAGTCGCTCGAAATCTTTATCGGTACTGGTTCTCCTGGCCGAGCATGATGGGAATTACCTGGTGGAATGTCGTCGATGATTGCGGCGCGCCCGGTGAACCTCTTACTTCCGGTCTGTTTACCCGAAATATGGAGCCGAAGCCTTCTTTTACCGCTCTTAACAAGCTGATCAATCACGACTGGAAGACCCATCTGGTCAAAAAAGCGGACAGTGAAGCGCCTGTTCTGAAATTCCGCGGCTTTAAAGGAAATTACAAGATCACCTGGACCGATAAAAGCGGAAACGCGCAATCGAAGATCATTACGGTTGATTAAATTCGTTCGAGGAATCGAGCGCCGCCCGGGAGATCGTGGTTCGAACCTTATACGAATCACAACGTTTTTTAGAGATTCCAACTCTTCGACCACGGCGGCTTTGCCGCCGTGGATAAGCGAGGACGCTTCCCCATCCCAGCGCTCGGGGTAATGGGAGATTACGTTTTTTACAAACTCCGCGACCAACGGGAGCGGATCTCCGGCAACCGCGCGGAAGCGCGAACTGGGAGCGGCGCCTCGCCGCTCGGGTTAATGAGAGATTGTGTTTTTTTTAAACTCCACGTCTATTGCGGAGTGCGGCGCTGATCCCCGCCAAACACTAATCGAAGGGGCCACCGGCGTTGCCAATTGAAAAAGGACGGCCAAAATGACCGCCCTTCGTATGCGCCTTCGGCGCTGATTCCGCTAATCGCTAAACACAAAGCACTAATCAGAAGAGGAAGGTAAGAGCGACTTCTCCGGTGTGCGCGGACGATTCATTCGATCCGGTGTAATCATAGTTTCCGCTGATCGACCACCGTTTTGCGCAATCCAGATATCCGAGTGCTCCGATTCCAAGATCATAGAAGCTTTCGCCGAGATCGACGCCCTGGATCATCATGTTTCCGCCGTTGGTCGCGTTCGCAAAGGACATTCCCATCTCAGGAGCACTGTCTCCGCCGAGCTGGATCCCGTAATACGCTCTTCCCGTGAACTGGAAGAAGGCTTCATTCAATTCCGATTCCAGTCCGATCCGTCCGAAAGATCGATTCCAATCGCCTTTTTCATAGTTCAGAGCGGCGGCCGCGGTTCCTTCGGAAACCTCTTCGGTCCAAACCTGCTGCATATCAAACTGAAGAACCGGACGGATAATGTAATTGCAGTCGATCATGAATTCTTTGGAGATCTGAATCGCCGCGGCCAGTGAGTTCCCGGAATTTCGACTCGTGTAAAGATCGTTCAGACCGATCGTCGGAATGGAAACCGATCGCTTTGCGTGATAATCCTGGAATCCTGCGCCGAGATAGCCCTTGATTCCGAACCCGTAATCATTTTGTCGTCCGCCGTAAAGTCCGAGATGAACATTGTTCATTTCAATTCGCTGGGTATCCGAGTAAAGATAAGGCCGGGAATAGCCCATTGTGAATCCGGCAATGGTATCCATGCAGTTGACCCAATCCATTCCGATTCGTGTTCCAGTACGGGAAATTCCGTAATCGGCGCTGTTTCCATCACTGTTCGCTTTGAAGCTGGTGTGATACGCGGTTCCCCAGGAGGAATTTCGAACAAGATCATATCCTTCGAAGATCGCGCTTCTCTGCGGTTGAGTGGAGTAGAGATTTTCGTATCCGTTGTATCCCTGCGGGAGCTGTCCGCGATAATAAGAAGCGTCTCCGCAGCATCCGTCCCAACTTCCGGAAGGCGCCTTTACCAGATGCCGTCCATAGGACATTTGGGTAAAAGGAGTGGTCCAAGGAGAATCCATCGCGAGCATCATGCTGTTGGCCCGTTGAACTCCGGACAGCTGATCATAAGCGGATTCGATCTCCGCCGCTGTACTGGATTCGGCCGCGATATTGTTCAGCATGTTCGCAAGATTATCGGAAAGAACAGCCTGTCCATCGGTTCGAAGTCCTTCGATGTACGATCCAACCGCTTTCTGATTACTGGTGGTTCCGAAATCATCGAATCCTTTAATGCTCAGATTCAAGGTCATCTCCGTATTGCTCGCGTCCTTTGTGGAACTGAACGTATAGAAGAGAGAATCCAGATCCTCGATCATCGCGTTGAATTGATTGTTGGTGCCGTCCGTTGTTTTTACGAAAGTACGGGCATAATTTCCTTTTTTCAGACTGGCGAGATTGGTTTTATCGGTCTGAATCATGGTATTTGCGTCCATGGTAACCGTTCCATTGCCGTCTCCGAAGCTGAGAACATCATTGTCCTGTCCGTTGACCTTGTCGAACAGGACGGTAATATAGGTGAAATATCCCGTCTCATCGCCTCCGGTGAAATTCAATGTCGCTCCGTCCTGAAGGGAAAAAGTACTTCCCGCATTGCTGATAAAGTTCGCGCTTTGGGACTTGCTGGTATCAAGGTTTCTTGTGAAATTCACGGTATTGACCGATACAAGATCACTTGTAAGAGCGGTATTATTCGTCAAAACGGTATTTTCAAAGGTCAATACGTCGGTATCGGCCGAGGAGGTAATGATCCCGTTGTTCGCAAACTGAACAGCCAGTCCGCTGATCGTCGCGGCGGTTCCGCTGACTTTGAGGATTCCCTGTTCGTTGTTGGCCGCGTTTCCGGTAATGGTCAATGTTGCCGTATCAAGCCCGGTTCCAGTGAGTCCGCTGAGCTTTCCGCCCAGCTGAGCGGTTCCCTGCTGAACGGTCATCTGATTCACAGCGGTGATGCTGTCCGCTCCGGAGAGAAAGACTGCGGTATTCGGTGTATCGGGTGTTGTGTCCGCCGCGTTGATCGTCAAATTTTTAAACTGGAACGTTCCGGTGTTCGTGAAAATCGCGGTATCATCGGTTAAATTCAGGGTATCGACATAGGAGTAAGTGGTGGTCGCGCTGGTTCCCGATCCGGAAGTTTGCCCGTTCCCGGCGTTGATCAGATTGAAGACCTTGCCGTCGGTATTGTTTTCGATCAGATTTTGCAGAAACAGTTCGCCGTCGGTTACCCGTAAAAGACCATTCACGGTTAAGCTGACATTCGTTGCTGTTGTGTCCGCAAGGGCGGCGCCAAGGTTGAAATCGCCAACCGATTGCATGATCGCGTTCTTATTGATCGCGGAATCTGCCGCAAACCGCATCCCGCTCGTCTTGTTCGTTGTATCGTTGAAAAGAAGGGTCGAAGCACCGTTGAGCTGGAAGTTGTCTTCAAGCCAAACGTCGTAAACTCCGGTTGTCGATTGGGCGCCTGTGGAGTCAAATTTGGATGTCAATCCGTTGACTTGCAGGAAAGCTCCGGTCGAAGCGGTCGAACTGCTTGAAGAGTCGGTCCCTTGCAGAAGAAGCTGGGGATCGGTTCCGCTGTTCGGATTGAGGAATTGAATTCCGCCGACGATTACGTTGGGACGATAGGTGTTATCGGTATTCTGGATATTATTACAGACTCCGATATTCAGGGTTACCGCGTCTTCCGCTTGCCCTTCGACACCCATCTGAACGAGTCCCTTGATATAGACAGCACTGTCGAGTCCAGCGGTTTTGGCCGCTTCTTCCGCCGCTTTTACCGGACTGAAAGTCGTGGAAACATTGGAGTAATAATTCTCCTGGACGTTGAGAATTCCCTGAACAGAGGCGGCCGTGGTTCCGATCTGAAGAGATCCATCAGTATAAAGTTGTCCGAAGACGCTGTTTTCGGAATCGTAATCGGTATATCCTGCGAAATAAGCGCGATTAGCTTGGCCGGCAGTATTGTTGACGGTGATCTTGCCGAAGTTGTTTGTCAACCCGCTTTGTCCTTCAAGATCGATGTTCCATGTATTGTTTGTGGTGAACGATCCGCCGTTGTTGACGGTCAAAGTTCCGTAATTATCGTAATTTCCGGCATTTGTAAAGGTCCCGTTAATGATCAGACCGCCGGTCTGAACAGGAGTTCCCTCATTGTAATATCCGATTTGGAAAGTACTTCCCGCGAGAACGGAAAGATTGGCTCCCGAATTGATCGTCAAGGTGGAATTGGCCGCGCTCTCTCCGGTTCCGGTCCCAATAATATAAAGGGCTCCGAGAGAGGTTGTTCCATCGGTTGTACTCCCCACGGAGAAGGTGTATCCTTCACCAAGAACAAGATTAACCGCAGTCTCGACATCATAGAGATTTTCGGATTCCGTGTTTAATTGGCCGACAACGGCGACAGCCGGAACGGTCTCTGTTCCGGAAACGGTGATATTTCCGGCAGCGTTTGTTCCGGTGAGTCCGGTATTGAGTGTTGTGTCCGTGATCGTTCCGCCGTTGGAAACATCCTGATTCACGTTGTTTGCTGCGAAAAGGACATTGTACAACGGCCCGGATCCCGGGATTCCCGCCGCGCCGGGCAGAAGAAGTGAACCGGAGAGAACTGCTCCGAACAGGAACGGCTTGAAGTAATTACGAATGTTCCGACTTATTTTTTTACTCATGAATATCGTCCTTGACAATACTTGGTAAGATTTATTTCGCGGTCTCTTTCGACGCGCCTTATTCTCTCCGAAAACAGTGATGAAGGCGATCCTCGCCAACATCCAAACACGATCACGGGGAAATCCCGTACTCAGTTTATCGTCCGAAGAAACCTTGCGGATTAACAAAAATTGTTAAAATACGGAAATTTTTCCGATTATCCCGACTTTTCCGCTTTCGTTGAGTTTAACGCGGTGCCCCTCCGGCTTTTCCCCCCTAATTTCTTGAAGGAAAGCCAAATCGCTTCTTTTAACAGCTCGAATTACTGATAAAAGGGGTTTTTGACGGGCAAAAATGGTATTTTTTACCGATTCTTGCGTTTAAAAGATCGAGAATGGTTAAAATTATATCAATTTTGTAAAAATTTTTGCTTCTTTTTGCGTCAATGTGTCTATAATATAGACATATACAGAACCGTCCTCCGAATTCCAGCCTGAAAGAAAGAGAAATCTTGTTGATAATAGATACAGATATCTAAAAGATGAGATTTTTGTGAAAAAATAGGTAAAAGAAATGCTTTAGTGTATATATATGGAATTTGGAATTTGAAAATTGATTTTTTTTCGAAAAATTTTGAAAAAAATCGGAAAAAATTCAAGTATTTGCTGGTATTTTTTCTGCAGAGTGATTATCATAGAGATTATATCAGCAAAGACGGTTGCCGGAGTTTTTTTCATGTCCCGAAGGGGGAGTTCGGAAGAGTTTTTATATTACCTTCCCAACCTTTTTCCGATGATTAGAGGAAAGATTCCGTTCCCGTTTGCCCGGTTTCTGTTTTCCGCCTTATTTTTGCGCGAAAGAATAATAAGGAGGAAGCTTTCATTTTTTATAAGTGATTCTGGTAATTCTATCGAATGGGATCTGTTTCCGAATTCTTGAATGGTTCGGAGAAATACATTTTTGGAAATAGGAGTTTCGTTTTGTACGACAGTGAATCTTTGATTGATGATTTTGACGATACCCTGGGGCCCGAAGTTGACGAAGAAGATCTTACCGTGGACAAAGTGCTCGACTTTGAAGAGGATGAAGATCCTTCCGGCGTACTTTTGATCGATACCGAAGAAGAGCCGGAATCGATTGATGAAGAGTTCCTGAAAGCGGAACCTGGGGAAACATGGTCCGATGATCCCGTCCGTATGTATTTAACTCAAATGGGCGAGATCCCTCTTTTGACCCGTCAGCGCGAAGTTTATCTTGCAAAGCAGATCGAATTGACCCGACTGAAATTTCGGACCAAATTGCTGGAGTGCGATTATGTAATGCAGCATGCGGTTCGAACATTGAAAAGAGTCCATGAAAACGATCTTCCTTTTGATCGTACGGTTCAGGTCAGCGAAGCGGATAATCTGGAAAAACGCCAGATCTTGTGCCGCTTCCCTGCCAACCTTGCCTCCCTTGAGGAAATGTTGAGACTGAACGCCCGCGATTATCGAAGAGCTTTAAACAAGTCTCTCAACAAAGAGGAACGCGCCAAGGCGTGGAAGGATCTTGGCCGCCGCCGGCGCCGCGCTGTTCGGTTGGTCGAAGAGCTCGGACTCCGCACCCAGCGTATTGAAGCAATGATTCAAACGCTTGAGGGATACAGCCGCAGGGTCGATGAACTTCGAATCTGGATCAAGGAGCATGAAGCGGCCGGACGTCCCGCCTACGAGCGTATGCATTGGCGGAATGAATATCGGAATATCCTCAATATTACGCAGGAATCTCCGACGAGTCTCCGGAATCGGGTCAAGGAGATCAAGCAGATCTTTTTGAAATATCAGGAGGCCAAACGGGGCCTCTCCGAAGGAAACCTCCGGCTGGTCGTTTCCATCGCGAAAAAGTACAGAAATCGCGGTTTGAGCTTCCTCGATCTGATCCAGGAAGGGAACGCCGGTTTGATGCGCGCTGTCGATAAATTCGAATACCGCCGCGGATTCAAGTTCTGCACCTACGCGACCTGGTGGATCCGGCAGGCGATTACACGCGCCGTTGCCGATCAGAGCCGAACGATTCGTATTCCGGTCCATATGGTGGAAACCATGTCCAAGATGCGAAATGTTACCCGGCAGCTCCTGCAGGAAAATGGAAGGGAACCGACCCTCGAAGAGACGGCCGAAGCCTCCAATACCCCTGTCGATGAGACCCGTCGGATCCTCGCGATGAATCGTTTTCCGATCAGTTTGGATCGTCCGGTCGGCAACAGCGAAGACAGCCATTTCGGCGATCTTCTTCCCGACGGAACCGCTGAAAATCCCGCATCCGGGGCAACTCAGGAAATGCTTAAACGCCGAATCCTCAAGGTCCTCAAGACCCTCAGCTATCGGGAACGGGAAATCATCAAACTCCGATACGGACTTGGCGATGGATACAGCTATACGCTGGAAGAAGTCGGGCATATTTTCAAGGTTACCCGGGAACGAATTCGGCAGATCGAAGCTAAAGCGGTCCGAAAGCTGCAGCAACCGTGCAGAAGCCAGGAACTCGTCGGCTTCCTCGACTGATATTTCCTCTTAATCGGATACAAAGCCAAGGGCGGATTGATTTCCGCCCTTTTTTTATTGGGGTTCGGATGATTTATATCGATCAGCAGATCATTTCTTTTTCAGATCATACGAAGGGGCCGGGGTCGAAGTGTATCCGACCATGTTTTCGATCGTAGTGGCCCGATAATTGCGGTCCTGGATCAAAGAAACGCGTCGATCGGCCGCGGGAATCGATGTCGTATAGATCCGGATTTCACCGGGAACGAACGAGATCACCTCTTCGCGCCAGTCGCCGAAGAAATCGCCGGTCAATAAAACGGTGCCGGGCAATCTCTCATTGATGAATTCCTGTTTGGGATACTGGAGCTTCATGAGATCGCCTTCCTTTTTTCGAACGAGCAGAGCACGCTGCAAAGTTGCGTCCCACCAGACGGAGCCGGTTCCGAGTCCGGGAACACCGACCTCTTTTTCCGTTAATCCTTTTGCGAGCAGTTTACCGTCGGCAGTCCAGAGATAGCGTGTTTCCGGAATGTTGGGGGTTTTCGATTCGCCGCCAAAGCATTCATATCCGGGATATCGGGGATCAATATCCGAACAAAGTCCGCTTGCGTGAATATGCCAGGTCGGACCGTCGTAGGCCCAGAGATATTTTCCGGTCGCCGCGTCGAGCATACACATTCCGTTCTTTTTATTTCGGGACTCCAGACCGAGATAGATCTCCATGCCGGGATTGTTCGGATTCAGATCGCCGACGAACATATGATCCGGATGTCCGAGTCCGAGGGACCAGAGAATCGATCCATCATGATCGAAGACAAACGATCCGACGCAGATCTCTTCAAATCCGTCGTTGTCGACATCGGCCGCGTGCATGCGGTGCGCGCCCTGTCCCCAGGTTTGTTTATCGAATTCACAGCAGTTGCTCCATTGATGGACCATTTCCAGTTTGCCGTCGTGGAATTGATAGAATGCGGTTCTCATCATATTATAGGTACCGCGATGGGAAACGAGGAAAGGAGTCTTTCCGTCCAGATAGGCGATGCAAAGGAAATTCCGGCTGGCGTAATTATAGGAGAATCCGTCCCGGGAAGCCCAGGGAGCCCGTGCGATTTCTTTTCCAGTCTCTCCGTTCAGAATGATCAGATATTCTTCCGTGGAATGGACACGTCCGGTTCCATCGCGAGGATCTCCGACCCCGGCCTTGGCGACGACTTCCGCTTTGCCGTCTCCGTCCAGATCGTAAACAAGGATCGGCGAATACCAGATCCCCTGTTCAATGGACCATCCGAAATCATACGTCCAGAGGAACGTTCCGTCTGAAAGATAAGCGTCCAGAGAGATCGTTCGAAGACTTTTCTTCCAGTAGCCCGGCTTATGATAAGGATCGACGATCGATCTTCCTTTCTTCACGATGTAATCAAGTTTCCCGTCCCCGTTCAGATCAGCAAGCGAGATCCGGCTTACCTCGTCTTTATCTCTCAAGGGAAGGGAAATATAATTCCTGTACTCTTTTTTATTCTGGGGAATCACGAGAGATGTGCTCGATTTTTCTCCGGTCTCTTTTCCATTGAGAACCGGTCGGATCACCCAAGTGTATTCCGTTCCGGCTTTAGCGTCTTTATCGACGAAATCGGTCGTTGCAGCCAGGGGAGAATCATTTAATTTTTTGGACGATTTATCTTTCTCTCGCCGATAGATATTGAAAGCAATTTCTTTGGGATCATCTTTCAGAAGCCGCCATCCGAGATAAGCGCCCTCTTTACTTGCGATTGCGATTACTCCGCGATCCAGTTTTTCATCGACTCTTTTTTTCGCATATCCGGTAAAAGGATGAAAATCTTCTTTCGCGAAAGGTTTGCAGGAAAAGACCGTTGTCGGAGCGAGATCGATATCGGACGCGCCTTTCCCGTTAATGGTGATTTGATAATATTCGGCACCTTCGCCCGGTCCGGTTGCGAGCAGATGGGTCCAGTCGGAACTTTCGATCGGGATCAGGGTTCCGCCGCATCGTCCGCCGGCAGAGGATTTTCCACGCCAGGTATAAAGAGAGATGTAGACATAATCTCCTTTTCGGGCTCGAGCCCAGGTGTAAGCGTTGATCGCGTTCCAATCCTTTCCGACAGGGATCTTGGGCGAGGAGAACCACCATCGATCATTACCGTCGTAGACGATTCGGAGATGTCCTTCCTTGCCCTTGGATCCTTCTGTGATCCAGGTGCATTCGGCTTTCTTTTTATCTCCGGATCCGAAAGTCCAGTCCGCCCAGGGAGATTCGGATAATGGAACCTCTTTCGCGGAAGGAACCGTTTTGATTTCCGGAAGCGAAGCAACTTTTTTGATCTCCTTGGCTTCCTGTCCGATCAGGGAAACTGAAAGCAGGGGAAAAAGGGAAAGGACAAACAATACACAACAGAATTTTCTTTTCATGGAATACCTTTCTTGAGTTGGAGGGCTATTATGCGGAATTTTGTTTTCGAAGATCTCCTCATGGGAAAATATCATTTTACCAAAAGAAAAATCCGTTGTCAAATACTTGACAGAAAGGACGCAAAAAATGATAATAAAGGTTTAAAAAACACCGGGAAACCCGTAAACAGAAATACAAAACGGAAAAAAGGACAAATAATGCAGCTTCATTTGGCGGACTATATTATTCTCATCGTCTATTTCGGATCGATGCTTCTTGTCGGTTTTTTTACAATGAAGCGGTCGGGCAAAAGTACGTCCGAATTTTTTCTGAGCGGTCAAAATATGAGCTGGTGGCTTCTCGGGTTCTCTTTGGTTGCGACGACCTTTGCGTCGGATACCCCGAACCTGGTAACCGGACTTGTCCGCGAGCAGGGAGTTGCCGGAAACTGGGCCTGGTGGGCCTTTCTCTTGACCGGAATGACCACGGTCTTTATTTATGCGAAATTATGGCGCCGATTGGGCGTAATGACCGATATCGAATTTTACGAAGTCCGATACAGCGGAAAGCCGGGCGCGTTCCTGCGGGGATTTCGAACCTTGTATCTCGGTTTGATCGTCAATACGGTCGTAATGGCGAACGTGATCCTCGCGATTATCAAGATCCTCGGAATTATGCTGGGAATGGAACCGATCATTACCGTGGTCGCCGCAAGCGCAATTACTGTTCTTTTTTCGGCGATGGGCGGCTTGTCGGCCGTGATCTGGGCCGATTTTATTCTCTTTTTGATCTCCATGATCGGAGCAGTCGCCGCTGCGGTTTGGATCCTTTACTTACCGCAAGTCGGAGGCCTTTCCGGGCTCTTTTCCCATCCGGAAGTTGTCAATAAGCTGTCGGTTCTGCCCGACTTCAATAATACGGATGCCGTGATTGCCCTTCTGGTGATCCCGCTTGCGGTTCAGTGGTGGAGTACCTGGTATCCGGGAGCGGAGCCGGGCGGCGGCAGCTTCGGCGCGCAAAGAATGTTTGCGGCAAAAAACGAAGAACACGCGATTGGGGCGACCCTGTTTTTCAACTTCTGCCATTACGCGATCCGGCCCTGGCCCTGGATCATCGTTGCGCTGGCCAGTCTGATCGTCTATCCGGACCTTGCGTCCCTGCGTTCGGCGTTCCCAAAACTTCCTGAACAGATGATCCAGGACGATATGGCCTATCCGGCAATGCTCAATTTTCTTCCGCCCGGCCTGTTCGGACTTATGATCGCATCACTGTTCGCCGCCTTTATGTCGACGATTGCGACCCTGCTGAATCTCGGTTCCTCCTATATGGTAAACGATTTTCATCATCGGTTTATCCGTCCAAAGGCTTCGGAAAAGGAACTCGTCCTCATGGGAAGGATCTGGACCTTGATCCTCATGATTCTTGCCTGTATTTTGGCGATGAATCTTCGAAGTGCGGTTCATAATTTCGAGATCCTTCTTCAGATCGGTGCGGGAACCGGGCTCCTTTTCCTCATTCGCTGGTTCTGGTGGAGGGTCAACGCATACAGCGAAATCGCCGCAATGCTGATTGCTTTACCCACCGCTCTTTATTTCAAACTGTTTCATTTTTCCCTGTGGGCTGTGGAAATGCCCGACGGATCCCGGCAGCTTCCGGACGCTCTGAACTTCAGCAGCAGTATGGAACTTCTGCTTGGCGTCGCGATTACTACGGCCGCCTGGATCCTTATTACCTTTCTCACTTCGCCCACCGATGAAAAGACCTTGCGAAAATTCGTGGAACGAAGTCGGGCGGGAGGACCCGGCTGGCGCCGTATTATCGAAAAAGCCGCCGCCGAAGGTGAACCCCTCGCCATTCCGGAAGAAAAATGGAGTGTTCCTCTCGGAATTCTCTGCTCTGTGATCGGATGTATTGCCGTTTACGCCGCTCTCTTTTCCTTTGGAATGTTCCTTTACGGGCGATTTCTCTTTGGATCCGTTCTGCTTGGAATCGCTGTTCTCTGTTCCTGGTTCCTTTTCAAAGCATGGAATCAGGTCAACAAATAATTGTTCCTTGAATTGATAAATTTTAATTTTGTTTAAAAAACAGGGAGAAAGAAAATGCCCTTTTCACTGGAAAAACCGAATACGTTTTTTGATCATTTTTCCCATCGGAAAGGGAATGGTGAATCGACGCATTATTGCCCCGGCTGCGGACATGGGATTGTTCATAAACTCATCGCGGAAGAGATCGCCGATCTGGAGATTCAGAATCGGACCATACTGATCTCCGCGTTGGGCTGCTCCGTTTTTATGGGAAATTACTTCGATCTTTCCGCGATTTCCGCCCCTCATGGATGTGCGCCGGCGGTTGCAGCCGCGGTTTCCCGATCTCATCCGAACGCGATTACGATCTCTTATCAGGGCGACGGCGATTTGAGTGCGGCCGGAATGGGCTCTATCATTCACGCGGCCAATCGGGGCGAAAATATGATCGCCTTCCTGATTAACAACAATAATTACGGACTTACCGGCGGACAGCTCGCGCCGACGTCCTTGCTCGGTCAAAAAACATTGACCAGTCCGTTTGGCCGATCCGTATTGAACGACGGCTTGCCGCTGCGCGTATCCGAGATGATCGCGCTTTTGCCCGCCCCGGTGCTTGCAGCGCGGTCCGCGGTCAGTTCTCCTCGGCATATTCGGGAAACAAAACGTCTGATCCATCGCGCAATGCAGGCCCAAGCCGCCAAAAAAGGATTCGCTTTTATCGAGATCCTTTCTCCCTGTCCGGAAAATTGGCAAAAATCTCCTGTCGACGCCTGTCGATGGATCGAAGAAGAGGTCGTCAAAACCTTTCCTCTCGGAATATTCAAGGATGAAATCGATTCCCGCGCTCCCATGATCCGAAAAAGAAGAGATCCCGATTTTAAGGAAGTCCTTCATGTCCTTGATCTAAAACCGCTCGAACCTTTCGAAAATCGATCTCCATTTTTCACTGGAAAAGAAGTGCGGATCAAAATTGCCGGATCCGCCGGACAAGGGGTTTTCGCGCTTGGAGAAGCGTTCGCCGAACTCGCCGCGCGAAAAGGATTGAACGTCTCCGCACTTCCTTCCCGCGGCCCCTGTAAACAGGATGAAGAGGTTTCCTGTTCCGTTGTAATGAGCAATGATCCGATCGGATCGCCAGTCGCCGATCATCCCGATCTCTTAATCGCAATGGATTCTTCTTCCCTGATCCGATTTGGCGCTTCCGTTCCGGAGAATGGATCGATCTTTTATGATCCCGCGATGATCGACTCTTTCCCCAAAGAGATCAAAGCAAAGGGCTTTCCCCTTGCCGCGTCGGAAAGAGCGAATCATTCCGGGAATATCAAAACGGTCCGCACGGTTTTTCTCGCCTATGTTTCCCGTGTTCTCAAGCTGTTTTCGCATGATGAACTGCACGATTACGCGGAAAAACTGTGCGATAATACGGTTTCCTATTCACAAAACCGCGATGCGGTCAACGCCGGCTGGACCGCTCCTTAGATCTGGATCCATTTTTTCTCCCGGGCCGATTCCGCGATTTTATCGAGAAGCAACTGGATATGATATCCTTGCAGAAGGTCCGGTGCTCCTTTTTCTCCTTTGGCGATTGCCTGTAAGAAATGGCTCAAAGAGGCAACGTGGGCGCGGATCCAGCCGGTTGTCGATTTGGGAGAAGGGAATGTCGAATCCGGCTTTTCATATCGTCCGCCGCAGGCAATACGGGTCCATCCGGAATCACCGCCGAAAGGAGCCGCTTCTTTTGTCCCGTCGAAGAATTCCAGATAATGCGAGTTCATTAAAGAGAAGCGGAGCGATCCTTTTTCTCCATGGATCTCCCAGCGGAGTTCATCTTCATATCCGGAAGCGAGCTTGGTTGCTTCGACAACCCCGGCGACCGGAGAATTCCCGATTCGATGATGAGTCAATAAGGAAACGGAATCTTCGGCAAGGACGGCTTCGGTTTTATTCTCTGATCCGGCAAGAGATCTCTTTTCCCAAGCGATCATGGAGTCCGCAAGGATCTCACTCGGCGATCCGATCAAATAATCGATCAGATCGATTTGATGGGAGACAAGGTCCCGGATCACGCCGCCCGCCGCTCCATGCTTCCATTTATAAGGAGTCGAAGGATCTGTACTGCTCGAATGATAATATCCGATGCGATACTGATAGATCCGCCCCAGTCGACCTTCCGAAAGGATCTGCTTCGCACGCTGATTCGCGGTAAAAAAGCGGAGATGAAAGGTCATTTGGGACGTCTTTTTATACGCGGTTTCCCGGATCTTCTCCATGATCCGGTCCGCTTCCTCTTTTGTGCTGCAAAGAGGCTTGTCGCAATAGATGTACTTATTGTTCTCCAGTGCGGAAAGAAGGGGATCCAGATGCTGATCGTTCGGCGTGCAGATATGAACGATATCGATCTCGGGATCTTCCGTGATCTTTCTGAAGTCGGTGAAGGCGTTTTTCGCCCCGATCTGATCGCAGGCGGTGCGGGCCGTCTCTTCATGCGCCGTTGCAACCGAAAGAATCCGACCCTTGATCGGAAGATCCGGCGCATACCACGGCTGCGCCGCGTGCGCAAACGCGTGAACCTTGCCGATCATTCCGTATCCGATAATTCCAACGTTCATGATCTCCGGCATTTCTGTTTCCTTTCCCTGATGATTAAGGTTTTTATGATTAGGATCGATATTCTCTGATCCATTACTTTTAATTCGAATCCCATTGCCGGCTTAATTCTTCCACGATCTCTTCACAACGATCGGCGACTTCATTCACACACCATCGATCGTCCGGCCGGACATAAAGTTCGTATTTCGGATCGCTGTTCTCCAATGGATCCTTTCGAATTTTGAGGTACCATTTATCGGTGATCAGAACCCGATTGTTCGAGCCGCTTCCGTTCTCGACCACTCGAACAGAAGGACGGATCTGATCCCTTGTTTCCTCCATAAGAGGGAAAAGACCGGAAGGCTCTTCTGCGCGGCCGGAAAGGATAAAGCGCAAGGTCCGATAAAGATCATCCGGTTGACACAGACCTCCGACACGAACAGACGCGAACTCCTCTGCGGGAAAACGGATCAGAAGCGGTAAATGGATCTCGTCCGGAACAAGATCGATCGATTCCTCCTTTCGAAAGATCGCTTGGGCAAGATCCTGTTTTTCGAAATTGCATCCCCGGGCTCCGCCCAAAAGAAAGATCGTATTGTTCCAAAGATCGTATTCGTCGAAAACGTCGAGCATTCCGGCAAGCAGATCGTCCAGAATTCGAATCGCGGATTTGTATTTTTCGCGATTAAGATCAATCGGATCGTCGGCAGATTCCTCTTCCGGATCGCTGGGAATATTTTGCGGTGCGTAAAAATCTTTTAAATGGCACCAGATAAAAAATGGCCGTTCATTCCCGGATCGGAAGGTTCGAAGAATTTTGGAGGCCCATTCGGAAAAAAGGGTGAAAAGGGGAGATTCCTCCAGAGATTCCGGCGGATCCGCTTTTCCTTCACTTTGATCCTCGAACAGGGCAATTTCCTCGAATTCGGACGAGATCGGAAGTTCCGTGATCTTTCGATCATTACTCAAAAGAACGGTTCGATAATTTTGATCTCGAAGAATCTCAAAAAGGGAAGGGGAAGAAATCGGATCTTTTTTCGCCGGATCCATTCCTTGCCAATACGCTGCGTAAAGACGGGAAAGATCCATTGTATTCGTAAAATATTGATCGAACAGTACGGATTCGGAAGCAAGGGAATCCAGGGCAGGCGTCAATCCTTCCGAATTTCCATACGCTCCCGGAAATCCGGAATGAAAACCGTCGATAAAAAAACAGATAATATTATTCATTACAGACAATTCTAAGAAAAATGAGCGGAAAACAAACAACGTATTCGGAAATCATTCCGCGTGAATCCCCCTCTGATTATATACTATTTTTCACAAAAAGGCCAACCCCGGGCGAAAAAAAAGTATTTGATCGGGAAAGGCCTTGTATTCGGAACCGAAATGTTTAAAATAATCGTATTATGTCCAATGAAATTGAATTAAATACGACGGATGCCGATCTTGATCCGCAGAAAGTCGAGCAGATCACCGGGGAACTCATTTCCGAATTCGGATCGGATCCGGAATCTTTGATCCCGATCCTTCAGCGAATTCAGAAAATGTATCGCTGGCTTCCCGAACCGATATTGCGCAATATTTGTGAAAAGACGCGAATCACTCCATCTGATCTGATGGGGGTCGCGACTTTTTATTCTCAATTTCGTCTTCATCCGGTCGGAAAACATACGATCTCCATCTGTACGGGAACCGCCTGCCATGTGAAAGGCGCTTCCCTTGTTCTCGACGCTTTTCGAAAAGAACTGAATATCGGAAACGAATCCGATACCGACGCGCAGGGCCTTTTTACTCTGGAAGAAATCGCGTGTCTTGGCTGCTGTACGCTTGCTCCGGTGATCCGTATCGACGGAATTACTTATGGACATGTTGCTCCGGCGGATGTTCGGGAAATTTTGGACGACTTTTTGGCCCGATCACAAAATGCGGATCATCAGGGAAGCTCGCATTATGTTCCCGATCAGTATCTCGGTGAGATCCGCATCGGATTGGGATCCTGCTGCCAGGCGCAGGGAAGTAAACAGGTTCTGGATACGGCGCGGAATTATTTGGAAGTCAACGGTCTTCCTGTTCGCGTTAAACCGGTCGGATGCGTGGGAATGTGCCATCAGGTCCCTTTGCTGGAAGTGATCTCTCCGGAAGGGAAGTCCCGTTTCTTCGCGAAAGTTGCTCCGGAAGATGTGGAATCCATTCTCAAAAAGGAATATCGTCCCAAGGGATGGATCCGCCGGATCCGGGAAAGCATTCTTTCCTTTTTGGAATCACTCTGGAGCAGTGAAGAAAACGATCCGGTCAAAGAAAAGACGTTGGATTTTCATAAAGAACCGGTCTGCTCGTTTTTGGGACATCAGGTTTGCATTGCGACGAAAACAGGCGGAACCGCAAGTCCTCTCGATCTCTCCGAATATCGGAAATGGGGCGGCTTTCAGGGCTTTCAGAAGATCCTTACGGAAAAGGATCCGGAATATGTATTGAAGGAATTGGAGATCGCCGGACTTCGGGGAAGAGGCGGGGCAGGGTTCCCCACTTTTCGAAAATGGACCGCTGTCCGGGAAGCCGAAGGATCTCAAAAATATGTGATCTGCAACGGTGATGAAGGAGATCCCGGCGCTTTTATGGATCGTATGCTTCTGGAATCTTTTCCCTTTAAAATTCTGGAAGGAATGATGATCGCGGCCCGTACAGTGGGAGCCGATCGCGGATTCCTTTATATCCGCGCGGAATATCCGCTTGCCGTTCAGAGAGTTCAAAAAGCGATTGATATTCTCAATCAGGAAGGACTGCTCGGCGATCACATTTTGGGAACCGACTTCTCTTTTCATGTTCAGATCAAAGAAGGGGCGGGCGCCTTTGTTTGCGGAGAAGAAACCGCCCTTCTGGAATCGATCGAAGGGCGGCGCGGAATGCCCCGGCTTCGTCCGCCGTTCCCGGCTCAGGCTGGACTTTACGGATCGCCGACTCTGGTCAATAATGTGGAAACCTGGTCCATGATCCCTTGGATCTTTCAGAATTCCGGATCCGCGTTCGCGCAGTACGGAACCGAAAAGAGCAAGGGAACGAAAGTATTTGCTCTTGCGGGCAAGATCCGGCGCGGCGGTCTGATCGAAGTGCCTATGGGAATTCCGATTCGTACGATTGTCGAAGAGATCGGCGGAGGTGTGATCAACGACGGACAGTTCAAGGCGGTTCAGATCGGAGGCCCGTCGGGCGGATGTGTTCCTGCTCGACTCGGCGATACTTCCGTCGACTTTGAATCTCTTGCCGCTGTTGGTGCGATCATGGGATCCGGCGGTCTGGTTGTTCTGGATCAGAACGACTGTATGGTCGATATTGCCCGATATTTTCTTCAGTTTACACAGGAGCAATCGTGCGGAAAATGTTCTTTTTGCCGCATAGGGACCCGTCGTATGCTGGAGATTTTGAATCGGATCTGTTCCGGAAAAGGCAAAAAATCTGCACAAGGGAAAGGGAACGGCGATCTGGAAAATCTGGAATCGCTGGCACTTTCCGTTCATGAAGGAAGTCTTTGCGGATTGGGAAAAACGGCGCCGAATCCGGTTCTTTCGACGCTGCGGTATTTTCGGGAAGAGTATGAAGCGCATTTGAACGGATGCTGTCCGTCGGGCAAATGCCGGGATCTGATCGAATATCGAATCGGCGATGAGTGCAATGGCTGCACGATTTGTTCGGAGATCTGTCCGACCGGAGCGATTGAGTTCAAGCCGTATCGAAAGCAGACGATTGAATCTGATCGATGTACGAAATGCGATTCCTGTCGAACGGCCTGTCCGCGCAATGCGATTCATGTCTGGTCCGGATTCGAAAAGGACATTCTCGTCAAATAAAGAGACCTTTAAAGGAATATATTTATAGAGTTGAAAAAGTAAAATTAAGGAAAGATCAATGTCAAAAAATACGCTTGCGCAACTGTTTTTCACAAGTCTGATCCTTTTGGGATCCCTGTTTTTCAGATCTTCTTCGACCGAGGCGCAGGACCGATCTTTCGAATGGCGATCGACCGCGGCCCTGATCACTCCGGCAGATCGTCCGAATGATCCCTGCTATTCCGTTAAAGATCCATCGATCGTACATTTTAACGGCGTGAACTATCTTTTTATGACCATTCGAAGTCTAAAGAAGACGCATCAAATCGAATTTACCGCCTTTGCCGACTGGAAAGACGCGAATCGGGCACCGCGCAAAATTTTGAAGATGCACTCCGGATATTGCTGTGCTCCCCAAGTCTTTTATTTCACGCCTCAGAAGAAATGGTACATGATCTGCCAGGCAGCCCATCCCGACTGGAATTGGGAATACGGCGGCCATTACGGAGCCGCATTTTCTACAACCGAAAATATCGCGGATCCCGATTCCTGGACTCCGCTTAAACCAATGAACCAAAAGGCTCCGTATTATAAGGATCAGAAGAAAGTCCGGCCCGGCCTCGACTATTGGGTCATCTGTGATGAAAAGAAAGCCTATCTCTTCTTTACAACAAACAACGGGGATATGTGGAGAGAAGAGACAAGTTTGACCGCGTTTCCTTACGGATGGTCGGAGCCGGAACTTGCTCTTCACGGAGACATTTTTGAAGCGAGCCATACATACAAGATCAAAGGAGAGAACCGGTATCTTACGATCATTGAAGCGATCAACAAGCACGCGCTGGACTCTCTTTCGGACGCGATCAAGGGCCATCGCGTTTACAAGGCTTACACTGCCGAACGGCTTGACGGCAAATGGGAACCGCTTCAGAACGGATCGAACGGACTTTTTGCGGGAACAAAAAACGTTCATTTTGACGGTCCGATCTGGTCGGAATCGTTCAGCCATGGAGAGCTTCTTCGCGCCGGATATGATGAAAAAATGGAGATCGAACCTTCTGGATGGAAATTTTTGTATCAGGGAGTTCTTGATAAGGCCATTTCTCCCGGCAAATACGGCGAGATCCCCTGGAACCTCGGAATTCTTTCGGAAGACTAATTTTTTTCTTCTGATCTGACAGTTTTCTCCATAAGAAGTCTAAGATCCATTCCCTGCTCGCGCGCCGGGCAGCCCTGTAATCGTTATTTGGTCTCCCGGAAAACTTACATTCGCCGGGAGAATCGAAAAACGCCAAATGACCTGCCCATTGATATATTGCCTATTTTAACTATTTTTACAATTATCGCTCTAAAATTCTAATAGGATACAAATTATACCGTTCATAATCCAAAAAGTTTTAAAAAAAATCTTTTTCAAGGGTGTTTGGGGTTATTGATTTTTCTCATTTTGTTCTGTATAAAATTCATCCATATGATCCAAACGGTCAAAAATTGCTCCCTTTACGGAAGGGGGGTAATGTTCAAATATTTTTCTGGTACTTTCACCTAAACCATTTTCAGAGATTTCAAACTTATGGCAGCTAAAGATATTTCTACCTGGTCCGATAAGGAAATCATCGATGCTCTTCGTACAGGAGACAACGATGCTTGGGAATATGTTTTTGTAAACTATGTCGTTCCGGCAACTAAATATCCCTCGAATCGGTATCGTTTGAGTATATCTTCGATCCCCATCGAAGATGTTTTCGGGGGGGTATGGAAAAAACTCTCCCGAATCAACCCTAAAACACATGAGGATCTGCTTACCCGTTTTGAAAGAAAAAATGATAACGAATCCTTAAAATTATGGTTCTATAAACAGGTTGCCCGAGTAATCAGCAATATGGTTCAGAAAAAATGCGCAAAAAAGAAAAACTTTGAGCGGCAAGATCCCGGTAATTATATTGATGAAAAGGAAGATGAAAATACTGTTCTTAAAAATATCGAAAATAAGGAAACACGGGAAACCATCGAAAAGTGTTTCAATGATTTATGGCAGATCAGTCCTATAAAAGCGTATGCATTCCTCTTTTTTACACAGACGCATTTTACTCATGAAGAAATCGCAAGGATTTTGAAAGTTTCCGAAACCAACGCAAGGCAAATTTACCATAGGGCCAAAGAGCAAATGCGTGCTCTGATGGAACCTAAAACGATCTGAAATAAGTCCTCGGAAACCGCGATTCACTAAATTGACAGCTTTCGGCGGCGAAATCGGATACGAAAAGCGGTCGGATTAGCTGGGATCAGTGCCGGCCCTGCCTGCTCGGCAAAGAGTAAAATCTCTAAAAGAGAAATCTCCCATTAACCGGGGAAGCGGAGGCCGGGATTGCAGCCGTCTCGCCTGCCCGGCGGTCCTGTTGCCGCTCTGTGAAAGGGTAAAATCTCTAAAAAACGTGCGATTCGAACTCTTCTGTGTTTGGGGGGGAACCCTTTTTCTGGAATCCCTGTTTTCTCTTGTTCCGGAGGCCGAGACGGCACCATCCCTGCATCGGGCTCAAGCCGTATTCCAATATCTGTATCTTTTCCATTTTCCCGATTTTCGAATTTACCAAGAGTCCCATCCGTGGTAATCCGTGCGATCTGTTGTTAAAAAACATCTGAGAACGGGAAAGGACCTTTCAAAAAACGAAGTCTTTTCAAGAACCCAACAAAAAAATCGCTCTGCGTTTATCTGCGGTAAACTACACAATATACAACCTATACAAAAGATCAGTCCTGAATAGCACTTTTTTTAGCTAACTTTTTCACAAAAAATCCGCAGTTTTCAAAAAAAATAAAAAAAATCGGGAAATCTCCTGTCACTTTATTGGTAATTTTCAGAATATT
Source organism: Planctomycetia bacterium (assembly GCA_030539035.1). Lineage (GTDB taxonomy): Bacteria > Planctomycetota > Planctomycetia > Pirellulales > Thermoguttaceae > JAUNBG01. Next base: position 1,356 of record JAUNSU010000007.1, on the reverse strand, counting down.
TCCAGTAGAGGGGGGCAATACAGCAACCGGTTTATGGAAAAATTTCCGATTTATTAGCGATATTTTCAGTAAAATCTGGTTTAAAGCGTTCGTTATACGAATGGATATTCGTTATATAAATAGAAATCCTGTATGGAGATGACGGAAAACAGCATGATCAAGGATTGTCCCGACAGAAGAGTACTGCAGCAATGGGCAAGAGATTGTCCAAACGGATCGAATCCGGCGGTATTTGCGCATCTTTGCCATTGTAAAAAGTGCCGCGAGCAATGGCAAGAGGAGATAAGGTGTCTCATTTATGATGAGTTTGCGTCCGAGTATGCGGCAACGGCAGAAGAAATCATAATGGTAAAGACGTTTTTAATGAAAAAGCAAGATGAAGAAAAGCGTTGGGTGTTGTTGACGAATAAGATCGCGCAGCTGTACAAACTGGAGCAGATTGATTTATCTCTTTGGAGTGAATCTTATGTCGGCATATTTTTTTCACAGATTGCCGCGAGCGGAGACAATATATATCGAAGGCTTTATTCTTCGGACAAAGCCGAGGTTGTGATCGTATTTTCGGCTGTTTGTCCGAAGGAGGATCCTCATTACTGGAAAGCGGAGTTGACGTTTCCGCCTGTAGTTGCTCCGGAAACGGTTTTGAGTCTGTTTATTGAGGACGGACGTGAGCTTCCGGTTCCGGCGGGCAAATTTGTCCTATTTGATCAGGAATTGGCGATTGAGGACGGAATTGCGAAGATAACCTTTGAGGAGTATTTAAGAAACTTGAAGAATCATTCGGTCAAGCTGATTTATCCGGATAAAACGGAGTTTTCGGGCACGTTGAAATACTTTTAAGGAAACGGGGTTCAGCAGAAAGCATGTATTCATAAGGTAACTCGGTAATCATGTGTTGTGGCGAGAGATCGAGGAGAGCGAAATCGACCCGCAGCGCAAATTACCGAGGAACCGAATCGAGGTAAAAAGCACGAATTTTGTTGAATCTGATTTGTTCACAAAGAAAATTCTGATAATTTAAAATTTTTTTAATTTTTTTGGAGCTAAACAAAATGATCATCTTTAATTCGGGGTCTGGTATAGTACATCTGTACGACAACATTGTTATCCAGTACCATTACTTTGGGGTATTCTGGTTGTTCTGTTTAACATATTCTGCTAACTATTACGCGGTAACAGGTCCGGAAAATTTTATCGTACGAGAATTATCCAAAGATGAAATCTTAGTAAAAAATCCGTGGTCGCGTATTCCGATTATGAAAAGATTTGGACTTATCATTTTTATAATCATGGTTATTTCGTTACTGCACTTTCAAAAAAATGAGTAAAATCAGAAAATTGGTATAGGAAACAAGA
>JAUNSU010000222.1 GCA_030539035.1 Planctomycetia bacterium | reverse complement strand
TACTCGCGATCTCAAGAATTTAACCTGTCTCTCCCCTCATTATTGAGTTGAACCCTTTTTTCACAATGACCATCATATTCCAATGTTGACATAAGCGCTTTTCTGAACCGTCTCTTTTTTATACCGCAAAAGTGCCGTTCGGAACTGATCTCTTTTGAGTCCTATGATTTCTTTGACCGTTTTCAGTTCTTCTGAAGCCGTTTTTTCACCGCTTCAATGACCGGGGGAGAAAGGAAGCTGCTGAGCACTTCTTCGTTGGCGACGTTGGCGATTTCCTTGATCAGTGAACTGGATACGTGTGCCAATTCTCCGTCGGCGATCATGAAAAGCGTCTCTACATCGGGCGCGAGCCGGCGGTTGGCCATCATCATGGTCAATTCCGCGGGAATATCCGTAATCGGACGAACTCCCCGAACCATGATCCGCGCTCCGCACTGCTGTACAAAATTGACCGTTAAGCCCTCATAGGTCCGGACATCAATATTGGGAAGATGGGCCGTCGATTTTCGAATCAGATCGGACCGGATCTCCGGAGAGAACCAGGGCTCCTTTTCCCAGTTGATTCCCACTCCGACTATTAATCGGTCGAACAGACGGCTTGCGCGTTCGATAATATTCAGATGGCCCAAGGTAACCGGATCGAACGATCCGGGATAAACGGCAATGCTCAAGGCTTCCGTACTCATTATTTTACTCCCAATAAACGGATTTTTCGATCGTTCGGGAAGCGGGGATCAAGTTCCGTTTTTTCAGTTCGGATTCCAGTTCGATCGCACTGTTGGCGAAGAGCGGTGAGATCTCAATCGATACATCGGGAGCAACTTGGATTCCGATCTCGTTCAGCCAGCGTTTATAGAGCGCGCAGAGCTGCCGACGGACCGTTTGCGGATTGTCCTTCGGTTGACTCGGATGATTTTTCAAGGGCTCGAAGCACGTTTGAATATCGACTTCGACCACGATCGGATTCCTTGCCAGCGGGATCAGATCGAAAATGAATTTTTCGAACTTGATCGCGTTGGGGGCATCGGGCTTGAGAACGGTTCCGTAAAGCGGATCGCCCGACTCATTTTTGGCGTTTTTATCCAATACGACATAAGAGATCTTCTTCTTCGCGATATGGAACGGAAGGGAACTGGAATAGAACGCCTTGTTTTTGAGAAATTCGATATTCATGCCGTGAACCGCGATACTGCCCGCCCAGATCTCAAGCGATCCGTCCGGCTTGCGCCGTTCGGCAACATCGTTGGGAAGATCGCTGTATTCGATCACGTAAAGGCGGCCATCGACGACGACCATATTTCCGACCCGATCCAGAGGATTCTGCTTGCGGATCACCTGTGTCGAAAATTCCGATTGACTCAGAATATGATAGCCCATGAATTCGGGAGAACAGATATCGATCAGGGGATTATCGATCTGAAAATAAAAGATCTCTTCGTATCCGCGTCGCTGCAATTCGGAAAGGATTCCGTTTGCCCGAACGTTCGCAAGAGGAGAATCTTCCTGCGGCAAATTGATCGCGGCCAGAAAACCGCCGTGTCCGTCCGGACTCACTGCGATACGGTCTTTCGCCGACAAAAGGAGCTTCCCGGTCGCGTATTCCACCGACGGCATTGTTCCCTGGCAGAAGATCAGAACATCTTCCGGATCGAGTCCGAAATTATCGTTTTCCTTAAAATAATCGATTGTTTCCTGATGCGTTGCCGGACTGGTCTGGATGCAAAAAGGGATCCTTGTATGATACTTGCGCTGCATGGCGCGGATCCGTTCGATATGGATCTGGAAGAGGGAAACGCCCGAGATCGGACCGATTGGAAAGATCCCTTTCGCGTGAAGAAAATCGAGTCGGGTCCCTTGACCACCGGCGACAACGGCCGCCGCGATTTTTCCTTTGCGAAGAGCTTCTTCGCCTGCCGCGATTGCTTCCGCCGGTTTGATATTCCAGGCGGCGTAATCTTTTTCGCAGACAGGCGTGATCTTTTCCCGCTGATCACTTAAATGATACGCAACCGGCTCCTTTGCTTTATAGGCCAAGGCCGCGGAAGCGGGCGGATCGTTCCGATGAGTATAAAGCTCATTGATCCAGGAGAAGTCGATCCTGTCGATTTGTGCGGCGAGATTCGACCGCTGTTCTTCGGTCAATTCGTCCCAAAATTCCAGAACCTGTTCCTGCTGGAAGGCCGCAAGTTTTTTCAGAAGCGCTTGTTTGTCGGGCATCGCTGTTCATCCGTTCCTGTTCGGGATTAATCGTAATTATAGGTGATTTTCTGAATTTCGAACCGTTTTAAACCGGCGGGAACCTTGATTTCGGCGATATCTCCCACCTTTTTACCGAGAAATCCCTGGGCAAGGGGGCAGGTGGCAAGGATCTTGCCGGTGTCAAAATCTTCATCGCCAGCGCCAACGAGGGTGTATTCCAGAATTTCATCGTCGTTCAGGCGTTTTACGACAATGGTTGCGCCAAAGCGGATCTCATCTTGGGGGACGGAAGCCGGATCAATGATTTGCGCGCGGCTGATCCGCCCTTTAAGTTCATTGATCTTGGCCTGGAGCTGCCCTTGGCTTTCACGGGCGCCATGATATTCCGCGTTTTCTTTAAGATCGCCTTCTTCCCGGGCCGCGGCCAGGCGTTCCAAAATGACCGGCATCTCTTCATCTGTAAGCCGGTCGATCTCTTTCTTGAGGCGATTGTATCCTTCACGTGTCATCGGAATCGGATCGTACATGATATTGAACCCTTATCCTTTCCTTCACAGATTCTTTTTGATAATGCAAGCTCTTTATAAACGAATCTGTCCGCGTTCAGGACGGCCCTGAACACGGACAATGAAATGTGTATTCTTAAATTATAACAGACTATTCCCTTTTTTCCAAGAGGGCTTACCCGATTTCTCGCAAATTTTAATTTTATGACTTAAACTGTAAACAGATTTTTGTTTGAAACCACGGATGACACGGATAAACACG
>JAUNSU010000118.1 GCA_030539035.1 Planctomycetia bacterium | reverse complement strand
ATTTTAGGAAAGAGGTTTCTTCAAAAATTTTCTGCATATCGGAAAAATATTTCTTTAAATCCCTCTTTTTTTCCAAAATACCGTTCATTTTATCGAAAAAATCAGAGCGGGACTGTTCATTGTCCAGTTTTGTTCTATACTGATCTGAGAGTGTTTTTTGCAATGCGCTCTATATAAAATGGAGTGTGTTCATTGCGGAAAACAGAGAATGGACAAAAGATAGAGTTCCTCAAGTGGAGGAATTCTGTATATTTCATTAAAATTTTATTTTTGGGAACAGAAACCGTGCTGCGTACAAAAACATGTGGTGAGTTGCGTTTATCCGATCAAGGGGAAAAAATTACGATTTGCGGCTGGGTCGATTCCGCACGGGATCACAGCGGAGTCTTTTTCGTTAATGTTCGGGACCGATATGGAAAAGTCCAAACGGTCTTTTACTCCACGATGGGAGCGGATCAGTTTGAATTGGTAAAGACACTTCGAAATGAAGATGTTGTTCAGATCACGGGCGAAGTCGTTCCGCGTCCTGAAGGCCTTGTCAATCCGAAAATGCCGACAGGCGAGATTGAGATCAAAGCGGAAGAGCTGGTTGTATTGAACCGCTCCGAAGTCGTTCCTTTTATTCCAAGTGCTCCGGAAGTTCCTTCCGAAGAAATGCGTCTGAAATATCGTTTTCTCGATCTTCGGCGGCCGGATATGCAGCGTGTATTGACCTTGCGGCATCGAATCACAAAAGAAATTCGCGATTTTTTCGATGAAAAAGATTTCGTGGATGTTGAAACGCCCATCCTCGGGAAAAGTACTCCGGAAGGTGCTCGGGACTATCTTGTCCCCAGTCGGGTCTCCCAGGGATCGTTCTATGCGCTTCCGCAATCTCCCCAGCTTTATAAACAGCTTTTGATGATCGCCGGATACGACCGCTATTTCCAAATCGCGCATTGCTTCCGGGATGAGGATCTTCGGGCCGATCGCCAGCCGGAATTTACTCAAATGGACGTCGAAATGTCCTTTATCGAAATGAACGATATCATGGAACTTATCAGCGATCTGGTTGTTCGACTGATGAAAAATGTAAAAGGACTCGATCTTTCTCTCCCGATTCCCCAGATGACCTACGACGAAGCAATGGAGCGATTCGGACACGATGCCCCGGATCTTCGCTTTGGAATGGAACTCAAAAATATTACCGATATCGCAAAAACCGTTGATTTCAAAGTCTTTCGGAATGTTGCCGACAACGGCGGAAGCGTTCGGGGGATCAACGTGAAGGACAGCGCCGACAAGTTCAGTCGGAAAGATATCGATGGATTGACCGCCTGGGCCGGAGAACAGTTCGGAGCCAAAGGAATTGTCTGGTTCAAAGTGGACGCCGCCGGTGTTCTTACAGGATCCAGCGCGAAGAACTTTTCCGCGGATTCTCTTGTCGAAATCGGAAAGCGCCTGGAAGCGGAGCCGAATGATCTGCTCCTCTTCTCGTCGGATACCTATTTAACGACTTGCCGCGTTTTAAACGGACTTCGCCGAAAGCTGGCCGCGCAGTTGAAGTTGATCGATCCCAATGAAATGAATTTCTGCTGGATCATCAAGTTCCCGATGTTCGATTGGGATGAAGAAGAAAAACGCTGGGTTGCAATGCACCATCCCTTCACCGCTCCTTTGAAAGAAGATCTCCAGTACCTGGAGAGTGATCCGGCCCGCGTCCGCGCGCAAGCCTATGATCTCGTTCTGAACGGCTTTGAACTCGGCGGAGGAACCATTCGAATTCATGATTCGGAAACACAGAATCGAGTCTTTTCTCTCCTCGGAATGAGTCGGGAAGAGGCGAAAGTTCAATTCGGATTCCTTTTGGACGCCCTTCAGTTCGGAGCTCCGCCGCATGGGGGAATCGCCTTCGGACTCGATCGCCTTGTAATGCTCTTTTCCGGAATGGACAATATCCGCGATTGCATTGCTTTCCCGAAAACAGCAAAGGCATCGGATCTGATGACCGGTGCTCCCGCCCCTGTTGTCGAAAAGCAGCTGAAAGAACTCGCGTTAAAGCTCGATCTTAAAGAAAATTCCGATGAAAAATAGAGATCGAATTTTTTAGATCATCAGTATCTTTAAGAAGCCGGACCGATCGATCCGGCTTTTTTATTTACTCAAACTGTAAATAACCGATTTTGAAACCACGGATTTTCACGGATACTTTTTTGGTAAAAACACGTTTTTATCAAAAATATCAGCCCTGAATCTTATATGGATTTCATCCGTGTTTATCCGTGGTTTCAAACAAAAATATTTTTACAGTATGAGTTATTTAAAACGGATGGTCAATGCGGAGATCGAATCAATATGATCCGTTTTTTTCGGGGCGGTCGATGATCGGACAGAGATTCAACCATGTTCGCCCCTGTTTTTGCATCCAAAGATCGGAAGCGGAAGGCCCCCAGCTTCCTGATTCATATAATGGAATGGAAATGTTTCTTCTGATTGCGGAATCGATATAATTTTGAAAAGGATCGATAATATCCCAGGCGGCTTCCACTTCATCATTTCGGGCAAACAGAGAGGGATCGCCGGAAAATACGTCCAAAAGAAGACGCTGATAGGCTTCCGGCAGTTTATTTTTCCCGTAATTTCCAAAGGAAAATGTCAATTCACTGTTCTGAAAAAGCATGATTGTTCCCGGGACCTTGCTTAAAAAATTCAATCGAATCCCTTCAGAAGGCTGAATCTGGATCAAAAGGGAATTTCCTTCCGGATCAGAAGAAGATTTTTCCCTTTTTCTTTGAATCTCGTTTTCAAAAATCCAGTGAGGCGGCTTTTTATATTGGATCAGGATTTGAGATGTTTGGCAGCTCATCGATTTTCCGCTTCTCAAGTAGAAAGGGACCCCTTTCCATCGCCAATTATCGATGAAAAGGCGAAGAGCAATAAATGTTGGAACCAGGGAATCAGGATGAACTCCCTGTTCTTCTCTGTATTTTACATATTGTCCATAAACCATATTTTTTTCAATTTCGTATTTCGACTTTCGAATGGATCGGAGGACTTTTACTTTTTCATCTCTTACGAATTTCGCGTCGAATTGGGCGGGCGGCTCCATTGCCGTGATCGATAAAAGCTGGAGCAGATGATTTTGGAACATATCCCGTAATATTCCGGTGGATTCATAAAAGGGGCCTCTGCGGCCGACCGGAAGGGATTCATTCACTGTAATTTGAATATGTTCAATATAATCGCGATTCCAAAGAGGTTCGAATATCGTATTCGCAAATCGAAGGGCAAAGATATTATTGACCGTCTCTTTTCCCAGATAATGGTCAATGCGAAAGATCTGATTTTCCTGAAAGACGGAATGGAGTTGTCTGTTCAGATCTTCTGCGGATTGCCGATCCATTCCAAATGGTTTTTCGAGAATGATCCCGTATTTGTCCGGGAAATCTTTTGCGGCCAGCCCCGTTTTTTCAAAATTTTGAATGATCTGCGTGTAAAGGATGGGTGCAACCGCGAGATAATAGACAATTTCAGCGTTTTTTTCACCGTTTTCCTTTTGGATTTCCTTGATAAAGCAGTTCAATTCAAAAAACATTTCCGGATTTTTGACATCCCCGGAAAAATAATGAATAATCGATTCGAATTGATCCCAATCGCGGGAAAAGTCCGGGTCTTTCATGGTTTTTTGGATTGATGCTTTCAACTGTTTTCTCCATTCGGCCGAGGTGAATCGGGTTCGGGAGATCCCGATCACCGCGAAGGGCTTTGGCAATTTTTTCTCGGAAAAGAGCTGGAAAAGCGCGGGAATGATCTTTCTGGAGGTTAAATCCCCGGATGCGCCGAAAATGATCAGAACATTCATCATAATAAGTAAACTTTCAAAATTTTGGATAAAATGAAATTTTAAATTGGAGAAACATTACGGAACTTGCCGATATTATAAACGGAAGGGGATTCAAGGGAGTCGATTGGGAAATTATTCCAGTTGCTCCGATCTTCCAGTACTTACCGATAAGGGAAGTTTTTTGACATGAAATTTTTCCGTCAATGCTTTCCGGAAAAATGTCCGATAGTGATAATTGGCATTAAGAATTTGGCAAGTAATCCATTCATTTAAAATTTGATCAGTGTATTTATTTCGATTTATTCAAAGGAACAGATTGTGGAACAGGATATTAACGTAAATGTATTGGCCTTGGTAAAGGGAAAAGAACGGTATGTTTTTCTTTATACAGAGGAGAATCGAACAGAAATTCTCCGCACCTTGGGGCGATACGCGTCTGATCCGGATCTGAGTTTTTCCTGGTATGATGCGGCGGTATTGAGTCAAAAGATTCGCCGGAGAAATCAGCAGCAGAACATTTCCTCCCTTCAGCGATACGGCAATTACGCGGAACATTGACGGGAAAAAATAGAGGGCATGATCATTTCGGAATTTTTCGGAAAAAATGGATTTTTTCGATTCCGGGATGCACTTTACGGGAACTGTGAATTCAGTTCCCTTTTTCATTTCTATGATAAACGATAAAAACCTCCGAATTCCGATCAAAAGATTTCTTCGTTTTTTGAAAGTGGAACGGAACGCGTCCGACTTGACGGTCAAGAGCTATCGGGAAGATCTCGAAGGCTGGATCGAATATGTTCTTGACGCCAACGGAGGAGAATGTCCGCTTCCGGACAAGATCTCGATTCATGATCTGCGCGGATATCTTGCCGCAATGCACGAAGCTCAGTACGCGGATACCACGATCGCGCGGCGATTGGCCTCTTTGAGAAGTTTTTACCGTTTTGGTATTCGGGAAGGCTGGGTTCAGGAAAATCCAGTGAAAAGTCTTCGAAATCCGCGGCAGGCCCATCGGCTCCCTTATGTCCTTTCGACTGAAGAAATGAGCAAACTTCTTTCGGCGCCCGACATTCAAAAAACGGCGGGAATCCGTGATCGCGCAATTTTGGAAACCCTTTATTCCGCCGGACTTCGTGTGAGCGAACTTGCCGGAATGAACATGGAAGATCTTATGCTCGATGAGGATCTGCTCCGTATTCGCGGAAAAGGAAAAAGAGAACGATTTGCCCCGATCGGATCCTACGCCCGATCCGCTTTGGAGGGTTGGCTCTGTCTTCGGCCCTCCATTATCAAAAATAAGGAAAAAAAGTTCCTCAAAAATGGACCTGTTTTCCTCAGCAGGCTGGGGACCCGATTGACAACACGAAGCGTTGCCCGTATGCTGGAGAAATATATCAGAGAGGCCGGACTTGATCGAAGAACCTCTCCGCATACAATTAGACACAGCTTTGCAACTCATATTTTAAATAATGGCGCGGATATCCGTTCCGTTCAGGAGTTGCTGGGGCATAAAAGCCTGCAAACGACCCAGATCTATACTCATGTGAGCACGAAAGTACTTCGCGATGCTTATGAGCGATCTCATCCGCGGGCAAAATGATCGTACTTCAAAAGGATATTATTATGAAATTTGTTTTTTCAGTGATGTTTTTATGTTTTCTGGGAATCCTTTCCGTTTCTGCCGCGGAAAATTCTTTTTCCATCACGAAAGATAAAAATACGGAAACCTATACAATTCTCGACGGGGATCTTCCCGCGTTGAGCTATCATTTCGGTGTTGTTCCTTATCCCAAGGATCAGAAGGTTCATTATTTCAGTAAAAAAGCAACTCCCTACGATGGGGCTTATTATTCGGACGGATCGGCTTTCGGAGCGGATCGGAGCGATTATATCCAGCCGGTTTACGGATTCAACGGGGAGCCGCTTACGGATGATTATCCCAAGGATCATCCTCATCACCGCGGTTTATGGTGGAGCTGGTGCGAAGTTCGCTGGAACGATAAAATCGGGGATATTTGGGCGGTCAACAAGATCCGGGCTTATCCCAAAGGAACCGTAAAGACAACCATTGGGAAGGATTTTGCCGAGCTGGAAGCGGTGAATGTTTGGAAATTCGACGGTGATCCGACGGAAATTGTAAAAGAAATTTCCCGTATTCGTGTTTCAAAAACCACCGGAATCGAAGGAAAGAAAAGCCGCAATATTGATTTGTCCCTGGAATTGGAAGCGCTGGTTGACGGTGTTGCCATCGCAGGTCGGCAGAAAGTCAACTATGGAGGATACGGAGGAATCGCGCTTCGAATGGTTCCCGAAGCGGAAGATTTTTCCATTCGGACCGTTCATCCCGCTCCGGATCAATGGAGAGGATCCGATGATAAAATGGCCGAAATCATTACGGATCCGCAGAAATTCGGAAAAGCCGCTTGGCTTTCGATCTTTGGTAAATATCCGACACTCGAAAAGAAAGCCGCCGCCGATTTTACAACGATCACTATGTTCGAATCGGAAAAGAATCCTCTTTTTCCGAATCCGTTCCGATATTATTCTTCGCGGAATATTATGATCGCGTTTCCCGCGTTTCACGTTTTTTCACTTGGGAAAAATGCCCCGGTTTCTTACAAGTGCCGTTTTCGAATTCAACAGGGGAAGAGCGATCCGATCTCGGAATGGAACAGCTGGAAGGAGTATCAGAATCTCAATGCGGAATAATCAGAACAGTCCCAAGAATCCCGGTGAAAGAAATCGGGATTCCGAAGGCGCTTATAATAATCATAAAGCGGTTAAAAACTTAAAGGATAAAACCTCTCTGAAATCTCAAAAACAGGATGATCCTGCTGAAGATCCGATGCAGAATGCGGGGCCTGGTGAAGGATCCGGGTTTGGAGACGATACCTGGTCCACCGAGCGCTTTGATGCGTCGACGCATACAGATAAACTCTCGCGGGAAGAGACGCTGGAATCGGAAAAGGCCGTTCTGGTCGGGGCCTATCTGCAGGGGGAAGGAACCGGATCGAATCCTCTGGACGAACTTGCCGGACTGGCGGAAGCGGCTGGAGTTCAAGTCGTCGGATCTTTGATCCAGCGGCGCACTTTCCCGGATCCCGCATGCTATCTCGGTAAAGGAAAAGTGGACGAACTGAAAGAGATCGTCGATTCGACCGACGCTAATGTCGTGTTGTTCGATAATGATCTCGCGCCGGGGCAAACCCGAAATCTGGAGCAAAAGCTCAAAGTAAAAGTTCTGGATCGAACGGAGCTGATCCTTGATATTTTCGCAAGCCGGGCGCAAACTTATGAAGCCTGTCTTGCGGTCGAATTGGCCCAGCTGGAGTACTCAATGCCCCGTCTGCGCCGAATGTGGACGCATTTGGAACGACAGGCGGGCGGCGGTGTCGGGCTTCGCGGACCCGGTGAAAAACAGCTCGAAGTGGACCGGCGGATCGCGCAAAAGAAAATTGCCGCTCTGAAAAAGGAACTCGATCAGATCCAGGAACGAAAAAATCGAGAAGTCGCCGGACGCCGATGGTCGAAAACCGTTTGCCTCGTCGGATATACAAACGCGGGAAAAAGTACCTTGCTGAATCGATTGACCGATTCCTCCGTTTTTGTAAAGGATCTGCTTTTTGCGACTTTGGATACAAGAACGCGAAGATGGATGCTTCCGGGCTGGGGGCCGGTCCTTTTAAGCGATACGGTCGGATTCATTCGCGATCTCCCTCATCATCTGGTCGCAAGCTTTCGGGCAACTCTCGCGGAAGCAACCGGCGCGGATCTTCTGATCCATGTTGCCGATGCAAGCAATCCCGATGTCCTTGCCCAAATCCTTTCCGCTTACAAGGTTCTGGAAGATATCGGGATTCGGGAAAAAGATACCGTGTTGGCCTTGAATAAAATCGATCAGGCGGAATCGCAGTCGGTGATCGATCATCTTTTGGAGCATTATCCGCACGCAATTCCGATCAGCGCGGCGGAAGGCAAGGGGATCGAACACTTGACTTCCGCGGTCAGCGATGCTTTAAGCCGCGAATTCAAGGATGTTCGGGTTTCCGCATCTGTCGGTGATGGCCGAATCGCCGCGCTTCTTGCCCGGGAGGGGGAAATCCTCTCCAGAGAATATACGGATGAGACCGTTGTTTTTCATTGCAAACTTCCCAATCATGTCGTTGGACGTTTGCGAAATGAGGAAAATATCACACTCTCGGAGACGGAATAAAATCATTCGATCGACGGGGATCAGCAAGGGAAGGAAAACACCGGGCTGATCAAAAGACCGATCAAGAAAGGAAAAACATCGGACGGCGAAAAAGCGGTCCGGTGTTTCTTTTTGATCGGGATCAATATTTTTTGGCTTACATCATTTTCTTCCAGGAATCCCGCAGGGATGCGGTCCGATTGAAGACGAGATGATCCGGTTTTGAATCTTTGTCGGGAGTAAAGTATCCGATCCGTTCGAACTGAAAATGTTCCGACGGCTTGGCGGATCCAAGTTCCGGCTCCAATTTCGCGTTTTCAATGATCTGAAGGGATTCGGGATTCAGGTATTCCTTGTAATCGACGGGGTCGGAAGGATCGTCCGGATTCGGGACCTTGAAGAGCCGATCGTAAAGGCGGACTTCCGCGTTGATTGCGTGAGCCGCGCTTACCCAATGGATCGTTCCGGAAACCTTGCGTCCATCGGGAGAACTTCCCCCGCGGGTCGCCGGATCATAGGTGCAATGGACTTCAACAACATTGCCCTGTTCGTCTTTTACGCAGTTCAGGCAAGTAATGTAGTACGCGTATCGAAGGCGCACTTCGCGGCCGGGCGAAAGACGGTAATACTTTTTCGGAGCGTCTTCCATGAAGTCGTCCTGTTCCACGTAAAGAACTTTGGAAAACGGAACTTTTCGGGATCCGTCCGCAGGATTTTCGGGATTGTTGGTCGCTTCCATCTCTTCCGTTTGATCGTCCGGATAGTTGTCGATGATCACTTTCAACGGATGGAGAACTCCCATCCGGCGTCCGGCGGTTTTGTTCAGATCGTCCCGAATACTGTTTTCCAAAACGGTAAAATCAATGATCCCGTTGAATTTGGCGATTCCGATCTTTCGGCAGAAATCCTGAATCGATTCCGGGGTGTATCCCCGTCGGCGAAGACCGGAGATCGTCGGCATTCGCGGATCATCCCAGCCCGATACATAATTTCCTTTTACCAGTTCGAGAAGTTTGCGCTTGCTCATTACGGTATAATTCAAATTCAGACGGGCAAATTCGATCTGCTGAGGATGATAGATCCCCAACTGATCCAAAAACCAATCATAAAGCGGGCGATGATGCTCGAATTCCAATGTACAAAGCGAATGCGTGATCCTTTCGATCGAATCTTCCAGTCCATGGGCCCAATCATACATCGGATAGATGCACCATTTATTGCCCGTTCGATGATGATCCGAGTGAAGGATCCGATACATGATCGGATCGCGCAAATTGAAGTTGGGAGAACCCATATCGATTTTCGCACGCAATGTTTTCGATCCATCCGGGAACTCGCCGTTTTTCATTCGTTCGAAGAGATCCAGGTTTTCATCGACGGATCGATCGCGCCAAGGGCTCGGTTTGCCCGGTTCCGTTGGAGTTCCGCGCATTTCGCGGATCTGGTCCGGGGCAAGGTCGCAAACATAGGCTTTCCCTTTTTTGATCAGATCGACTGCGTAATCATACATTTGCTGAAAGTAATCGGAGGCGAAAAAGATCCGGTCTTCCCAATCGGCACCAAGCCAGCGGACATCTTCCTTAATCGATTCCACATATTCCGTTTCTTCCTTTACCGGATTGGTATCGTCGAATCGAAGATTAAATTGACCATGATATTCCTTCGCCATTGAGGAACTCAGGCAGATCGCCTTCGCATGTCCAATATGGAGATATCCGTTCGGTTCGGGAGGAAATCGCGTATGGACCCGTTGATCGAATTTTCCGGATCGATTGTCTTCCTCAATGATCTGTTCGATAAAATGAAGCACACGTCCTTCTTCCCGGTTTTCATTATCGCCGGCTGATTCTGTTTTTTCAATGTCCTTGGACATCATTCAAATCCTTTTATGCAATTCCTTATTTATTTTGAAAGAGTTCTGATTCTCCCACGATTTCAACGCCGTTTTCGGTAAGAAGCCGTAAGGCTTTGTCCGGATCGTCGAATCGGAGAACAAGCAGAGCGCTGTTGAGGACCATGGAATCAAATCCATACATATATTCAACGTTCAGGCCAATTTTCGCGACCTGTTCCAGAAGATCGGCCAATCCGCCGGGACGATTGGGGGTTTTCGCCGCGATTACCTCGGTTACCTTGACCCAAATTCCCTTATCTTCGAAGACCTTTTTCGCGCGTTCCCATTCTTTTACGAGAATTCGGAGGATCCCGAATTGCTCGGTGTCCGAAAGGGCCATCGTTTCTACATTGATACCCGCGTTCGCAAGGGTCCTGCAGGCATTCAGAAGATGGCCGGGCCGGTTCTCCAAAAACAATGAAAGCTGATGTAATTTCATCTCTATTGTTCCTTTCCTTTGATCAATCTGTTTTCAGGCTCATCAGGAATTCAACGTTCTTTTGAGTCTTTTGCAATTTCTTTACAAGAGTATCCATTGCATCGGTTGGACTCATTTGAAGGAGCTGCCGCCGCAAAATGGACATGCGCGTATGTTCTTCGGGATCAAGGATCATTTCTTCCCGGCGCGTTCCGCTTGCGGTAATATCGATCGCCGGCCAGATCCGCTGATCGACAAGGGCCCGATCCAGCCGGATCTCAAGATTCCCTGTTCCCTTGAATTCTTCAAAGATCACTTCATCCATTCGGCTGCCCGTTCCAATAAGCGCGGTCGCAATAATCGTGAGCGATCCGCCTTCTTCGACTTTTCGGGCCGATCCGAAAAACTTCTTCGGCCGCTGAAGCGCGTTGGAATCAACCCCGCCGGTAAGTGTCTTTCCGGAATCAGGGCATTCCATATTCCAGGCGCGCGCAAGCCGCGTGATCGAATCAAGAAAGATTACAACGTCTTTCCCGTATTCCACCATCCGCTTCGCCTTTTCAAGCACCATTTCCGATACCTGAATATGCCGCGCAGGCGGTTCATCGAATGTTGAACTCACTACTTCGCAGTGCGGTCCTTTTACTTCCCGTTCCATATCGGTTACTTCTTCCGGGCGTTCGTCGATCAGAAGCATAAATACATAGCTTTCCGGATAATTCGCGAGAACTGCCTTCGCCATCTTCTGCATCAGAATCGTTTTTCCGGCCCGAGGAGGACTTACGATCAGGCCCCGTTGTCCAAATCCAACAGGAACGACCAGATCCAGTACTCGTGTATTGATATCTCCGTCTGCGGATTCCATGATGATTCTTTCATTCGGATGCATCGCGGTAAGATCATCAAAAAGCGGACGGGAAGCCAATAGATTCGGATCTTCCTGATTGATCGCTTCTATGCGAAGTAATGCAAAATACCGTTCCCGTTCCTTGGGGGGACGAATCTGCCCGGAAATGGTCAAGCCATTTCTCAAGCCAAAACGGCGAATTTGGCTGGGAGATATGTAAATGTCGTCCGGACAGGAAAGATAATGGTATTCCGAACTGCGCAGAAAGCCAAATTCATCCGGCAAAATCTCCAAAGTTCCTTCTCCGAACATCAAGCCGTTTTTCCGAATTCGTTCTTTTAAAATACGAAGAATAAGGTCCTGCCGCGTTTCGTCCGCAATCATATCCATGCTCTCTTTTCGGGCTTCAACAACCAGCTCGTACATGGACATCTTTTGAAGATCGGAAATGAAGGTTGCTTTTTCCTTGTCCGCCGGAGAATCCTTTTCAGAGGCTTCGGCGGCAATATCTTTGTTTTCTTCCGGAATGCTCTCTTTGGGAGCGCGATGCCGTTCCAGGGCAAGCTCTTCGGCAAGTGAAATGGGCTCTCCATGTCGACCGCGCGCACCAAGTGTCGGTTCCAGATTACTGTATCGATCTTGCGAGTACGGACGCGAGTAATTCGAATCTTCGCCCTGATTCCGGTATCCTTCGCCCTGATTC
>JAUNSU010000117.1:9967-12020 GCA_030539035.1 Planctomycetia bacterium | reverse complement strand
ATTTGTTAATCTGTCTCGCAGCGGCCACTCTTCCATTGTCCGGATTTGTAATATTTTTGCAAAAGAGTTCGAATCCACTTACGGGAACGACAAGGAGGATACAATGAGGACGATGGGGACACTGGGGACAAAGGGGCCAACCCCGTTCACCAGTCGCCAAGGCCCCCTATGTCCCCATCGTCCCCTGATCTCGGGCGACCTTCATTAGGGAAAGGACAGTCGTTCCTGCCGTCTGAACGACGCATATTTCCGAAAAAAGTGCGGAATATTATAAACTTTTCCCTTAAAAGGAATGGAAAATTTTCATTTTTCATTGACAATGCGACTGAAATAGAACATAATGAACGATTATGGATATTTTTATATCGTGTTCTGCTGTTTCATGGGATGCCTCCGCTTTCAACGGAAAAGGTGGTTTATGGGTTGGAAAAAGAAAATTCTGCTTTTGGTAGAAACTTCGCGAAGTTTCGGCAGAAATATTATTAACGGCGTTTCACGGCGTGTATCGGAAAATCGGGATTGGGTTCTCTATTTTCAGGATCGGGGCGTTTGGGAAGATCTTCCGGATGATCTCGAAAAACTCGAATGCGATGGGATTATTTCGCGATGTTCGACCTTTGCCGCTTATGAACAGATCCGTTCGCTCCATGTTCCCATGGTCGAACTTCTCGGCGATGATAAACTGTTTTTTCGGAAGTTCGTAATGATGAAACAAAAAACGGCATGATGGCCGCCGACTATTTTATTTCTCGCGGTTTTCAATATTTTTCCTTTTTCTCCATTTCCAATACTCCTTGGGCAAGAGAACGATGTGCCTGTTTCCAGCAGGCTCTGCACAAAAAAGGAATCCACGGCGATCGTTTCAAAGCTTTTATATATGATGAAGACAATGAATCCAAAACCAAATGGGGATGGTGGCAGGGAAATGAAAAATCGATCAGTGAATATCTGCGGTCTCTTCCCAAACCAACGGCCGTTCTCTGCGATTGGGATATGTCCGCGTTTTATCTGATCAATATTTGCAGCGCCAATAATATTATGGTTCCGGAAGAAGCGGCGATTTTAGGCTATGGAAACAACGCTGATCTTTGTGCCAGCTCTTCTCCTTCCTTATCAAGCGTTGTCGTCAACGGCAGGGAAGTCGGTTATCAGGCCGCGCTTCTGCTGGAGAAGAAAATGGCGGGCGAACAATTGCCTCCTCTTCCCGTCGAAGTTCCGGCAACACACATCGCTTCCCGCATATCGACACAGTCCATCGGAATCGAAAATCCTGTCGTTGTCCGCGCAATTGGATATATTCGCGAAAATATCGCAAAACGTCCCAACGTGTCCGATGTGGCCCGAAACGCCGGTGTCTCCAAAACGACGCTGTGCCGCCTGTTCCAGACTTGGAAGAACTGTTCTCCCAAAGAAGAAATACTGCGCTGCGGAATCGATTGGGCAAGAGAACTTTTGATCGAAACCGATTTCAGCACCGCAAAAATCGCCTCGTTTTTACAATACTCCACTTCCGCAAGTTTTGTCCGAACTTTTAAAAGAGAGACCGGAATGACACCCATGGAATTTCGGATCGCCGCACAGGGAACCCCGCCGCAATCCAACTGATTTCCCTCCCGGACTTTCCTTTAAGGAAGATCTTTTCATTTGCAATTCGTTCGCAAATCCGCCAGTTTTTTCATGATGTTCGATAAAACGCCGTTTTGACTTCCAAAGGCATCGTGAATTGTTTTATAGATATCGTACATATCTTTATAAACGGCAGCCGCGTCGTTTTGAGGATAATAAACCTTTGAAGCCGGCGCACTCATCTTTTGCATTGCTCTTTCCATATCGGGATGCAATCCGCCTGCCGCGGCGCCAAAGATCGCGGCGCCAAGCGCACAGGTCTGAAGGGAATCACTGACAAGCATCGGACGATTGAAAACATCGGCATAAATCTGCATAAGAAGAGGATTTTTTTGCGCGATCCCTCCGCAATTCACAACTTCTTTTACAGTAACGCCGTATTCCTCCACGCGATTGACAATTGTCAATGCTCCGAATGCTGTCGCTT
>JAUNSU010000117.1:0-9957 GCA_030539035.1 Planctomycetia bacterium | reverse complement strand
TCTATTAACGATCGATACAGTTCCGCAGGACGCGTTTGAAGGGTAGCTCCAATGATTAAACCGCTCAAACGGGGATCGGTCAGAATGGTTCGATTGCCGTTATTCCAGTCGAGCGCGGCAAGTCCGCTTTGTCCAGGCCGTAAAGAAGCGGCTTCCTGGGTAAGAAAATCATGCGATATTCCGCACAAGGAATCTTGAGAATCAAAAAGATGAACGAACCAATTGAAAAGATCTCCCACCGCGCTTTGTCCGGCCTCCAAACCATACATATTCGGCAGAACCGAGCCGGGTACAATTCCGCAGAGACCGGGAATATCGGCCAGATCATTCTGAAGGGGATGAACCATGATATCACAGGTACTTGTGCCAATGATCTTTACCAAACATCCGGGAACAATACCGCAGCCCACTGCGCCGAAATGGGCGTCGAATCCTCCTGCCGCAACCGGTATTCCCCGCGGCAAACCAAGTAGCTCCGCCGCATCCTCGCAAAGGAAACCTGCCTTTTGATCCGACGTTTGCGGTGTTTGCAAAGTCTTTCGAAACCGCACAAGACACGGATCGAGCCGATTGAGAAAGTCCTCATCCGGCCAGCCACCCCAAGCTGCGCTGTAAAGACATTTATGTCCTGCGGCGCATATTCCCCGTACCGCAGTTACCGGCTTTCGATTTCCCGTAAGCCAGCCCGGAATATAATCTGCCAGTTCGATCCAGGACGCAATCTGATTCGACAATCGGGGATTTGTCCGGACACAATGAAGAATTTTCGACCAGAACCATTCACTGCTGTAAACGCCTCCGCACTTTACGAGAAAAGGACGTCCCAGCTTTTTGGCAAGATCGGTGATCTCTTCCGCTTCCGCAAACGATGTATGATCTTTCCAAAGCCAGGCCATCGCATCCAAATCCTGTTCGTATTCAGGATGGAATCCGAGCGGTATTCCCTGATCATCGACCGGAATCGGAGTCGATCCGGTTGTGTCAACACCGATTCCTCCGATGAGATCGGGCGATAATCCGTTTTTACGAGCTTCCGATATTGCTTGATGAATCGCCTCTGCAAGACACCGATGATAATCCTTTGGATTCTGTCTTGCTATCAAGGGATTTTCCGCATCGACCAGAACACCGTCTGTTCCGGAAGGGTAGGGGACTGCGGCGGCGGCCGCTTCTGATCCGCAGTCTATATCGACGATAACCGCACGAACGCTCGCTGTTCCGTAATCAATGCCGAGTGCAAATCTTTTTTTATTCATCTCTCATCTCTTGTCCGTAATAAGAATTGGGGCCGTGTTTTCTGGAAAAATGTTTTTTGAACAGATCGGAATTTACGTTGATATTCGGCGCAATTTGACAGGTCAAAAACGCCATTTTTGTCGTTTGTTCCAACACAATTGCGGATTCCACCGCGCCATTCAGATCTTTTCCCCAAGTAAACGGACCATGTGAAGCGACCAAAACGGCAGGAATGTCCAGAGGATGAATGTGCCGTGATCGGAAAGTGTCCGCGATCACTTTACCGGTTTGCCATTCGTAATCCGTTTCCAGTTCCTCGACCGTCATTTTGCGCGTACAGGGGATATCTCCCGCAAAACAATCGGCGGCCGTCGTTCCCAAAATGGGAAGATCAAGGCACGCTTGTGCCCAGGACGAAGCATGGATCGAATGCGTATGAACCACCCCGTTAATTTCGGAAAATTCAAGATACAGACAGCGATGAGTCGGTGTATCGCAGGAAGGAACCAGACCGTTTTCGACACATTTGCCCGAGGCGATATCAACAACGACCATATCTTCTGGTGACATCCGGGAATAATCGACGCCGGAAGGTTTGATAATCATCCATTTTCCGGATTCGTACCGTGCGCTTGCGTTTCCCCAGGTTCCTTGAACAAGTCCATGCTTGACAAGATCCAGATTCGCCTGATACACGAGCCGCTTGATCCGCATTATTGATTGATCTGATTTCATCTGTTTCATCTTTGTTCTTTTATGATTCCGAATTCGATTTTTCCGCGGGCAGGCCATTCTGATTGTCTTCCTGTAAAACCGTGGTATCTGAGCTTCCCGTATTCTGTTTTGGAGAACGACCGCACCACCAGATCGCAAGACTTGCTCCAGTAATGTTCATCAGGGGAGAACAGATCGCGGGAGCGAGTCCCATCGTCGCGGCCCGGCCGAGACTAATCGCAAGTCCCGCCGCCAATCCGCCGTTTTGCATTCCGACTTCGATCGAAATCGTCCGGCATGTACTGTCATCAAATCGGCATAGTTTCGCAAGTGTGTATCCGAGAATATAGCCTGTTACATTGTGCAAAAGACAGCCTGCAATGAGAAGAAGACCAACTTTCATCAGATTGTCTCTTCCGGCCGCGTTAATGAAAACAATGGTCAATAAAAGACCGATCATCGAGAAAAACGCAAGTTTTGTTTCCATTCGTTTTGTGATCTTCGGCAAGAAAAAACGGAAAGCAACTCCGCCCGCGATTGGAAGAACGACCAGACGGATAATGTCCCAGGTCATTTGGACATAGTCTATATGGAGCTCCGTTCCGATCAGGGATTTCATCCAAAGCGGCGTTACAATCGGACCGAGGAGAGTTGTAATCGCCGTCAGCGTAATGGACAGGGCGATATTTCCTTTGGCGAGATAGTTCATAACATTGGAGGCGATTCCGGAAGGAACGCAGCCGACCAAAATGATTCCCGCCGCAATTTCCGGATCCAAAGGGAACAGCGACGCGATAGTAAATCCGACAAGGGGCATGATCATAAACTGCGCAAGGGTTCCAATAAGAACAGCCCAGGGGCCGTCATGATCTGCCGAAAATCTTTAAGTGCCAGCTGTGTTCCCATTCCGAACATAATGATCTGTAAAATGGGAATGACCAGCGCTGTCGTTTTCACCCCGAACCAGTTCAGATAGATCCCGGGAAAATACATGTTCGATGTTACACATCCCAGCACAAGCAGAGGATAACAGAAAGCCTTTGTTGTTTCGTATCCCCGCATGAGGAGAGCAAGTAAAATCCAGAACAGGATCAGCAGAATCCCGCCGGTTTTCGTCAGACCGGTCAATGTAAGAATCAGAAACGCGATGAGAAGCACAAAAGTCAAAACGGATCCTGTCCGAGTTATTTTTCGCAGTACGTCCCGTTCTTCCTCCGTAAGAGAGATTCCTTCCGATTGTTTTTTTCTGAATATCAGATTCAAATATTTTTTTACAAACATCTTTCGTTCCTGGTTTTTCCGCGAATTTGATCCGTCAAAAATTGATTTCGGCATCATAAGAAGGAACCGCGTCGAGATTGAGCCCTTTATGAACGGTTTCGATCCCCGATATCAGACCGGCGATAAAACGTTCGACATCGGAATCGAGAGAGATGAACTGAAGTCCGTCTTTTTGAAATTGAGCGGCCAATTCCGGACGAACGAAGTTTCCGCCGCCCGCGATTCCATGTGCCTTGGCGCTTCGCAGGATTTTTTGAACGGCATCGTGAACAGGCCCCTTCGCCAAATCGTTTTTTACTCCCATCGATAAAGAGAGATCCATATTGCCAATGAAAACGACATCGATCCCGGGCACAGCCAGGATCTCTTCCAAACGATCCAGACCTGTTTGTGTTTCGATCTGAATGACAAGCAAAAGATTTTCATTCGCGTTTTGCGTATAGGAATCGCGATCCTGTTCTCTGAAACAGGTATGAGGACAGCAGAACGACAATCCCCGTTTTCCCTGCGGCGGATATTTCATCATGGCAACCGCTTCCTGAACTTGTTCAGGAGATTCCACGACAGGGACGACGATTCCTTTGGCCCCTCCGTCCAAAACCGATTGAAAAAACTCTCTTCGAACCGCCGGAACACGAACCAGAGGACGGCAATTGCAATTTCGAAAACCGGGCAGCGCCGCGGAAAGATCCTGATTCGTGAATGAACAATGCTCCATGTCGAATATGGCAAAATCGCAGCCCGCCATGTCCAATAGTGTTCCCATGTTGGCCGTTCGAAACTCCGTTATGAAGATTCCGGTTACGATCTTTCCGTCCCTGAGACGCGATTTCAATGATGCATTCATGATCTTCCAATTTTTCTTTAACTTTATCTGATTGTTCCTGAAACAATAATCGGACCGTGCTTTTTACGAAACTCAAACCGTAAATAACCGATTTTGAAACCACGGATTTCACGGATTTTCACGGATATTTTTTTGGGAAAAACACGTTTTCATCAAAAATATCAACACCAATTCTCATATTGAATTCATCCGTGTTTATCAGAGTCATCCGTGGTTTCAAACAAAAATATTTTTACAGTATGAGTACGAAACCAGAATCGGTCCGCCGCAAGTTTTTACAACTCGCATTCTATTACATAATTTTTTAAAATTTTGTCAACCGGATTTATATCCATATTATCACTTTCGATATACATAATGAACCATGATCGGATCCATTATATTGTACTTGTTAAAGATAAACATTATAACCCTTCCTGTATACATAATGAACCAAACTTTCACGAATCCGGATATTTATCTTGACTTGCTCCTGATATCACTTATACTCGCTTATAAGAGGCGAAAGGATCGTTAAAGAGAACTTTCAATGAATTTGAAATATACAATTTCAACCAATTACGTGAATGTAAATCAAAGAAAGGAGTGTCAAATGACAAAATACAGTCGTTTGGGATTCACATTAGTCGAACTTCTTGTTGTCATCGCGATCATTGGAATTTTAATCGCGCTTCTGCTGCCCGCCGTTCAAGCGGCCCGGGAAGCAGCCCGACGTATGCAGTGTACAAACAATCTCAAACAGATCGGTTTGGCTCTTCACAACTATCATGATAACAATAATGTTTTTCCTCCTTTTGCGATGGGGGTCGGGAAGTCCTGGACAACGTGTCTCTGGAACTCTCATACCGCGCTGCTTCCTTTCTGTGAAATGCAGAACAGGTATCAGCAGGTGATTACAAAAATTGCGTCGTCGGGAGAATGGCCTGCCTGGAATTCCACGTATTCGGCAACCGTCTATAAGAACAGCCCTTATTTGTTTGATCCCTTGCCGACGTATCAGTGCCCTTCCGATGCGGCTTCGAGTTTGGGAAAAGCGAACGGTCCCTGGCGCGGTCAAACAACGATCAATTACGGCGCTTCTCTCGGCGATACCGTACGGGCCATTGGCGGATTGAACGGCATGCAAAACAAACGGGGATTCTTTGGCGGCGGCCGCGGTGTCTATCCCATTGGCGGAAAAGATTTTATTATATGCCGATCGTTTGCCGAATTGATCGACGGATCCTCCAACACGGTCGCCTTCGGTGAATTCGTCGCTCTTGACAAGGAAAAAACCAATCGTGTTCTCGGCGGTTACGTTGCCAATTGGGGCGACGGCGTGATGGGGAGCACAAGCGATTATTCGAGCATTTCTTTCGGAGGCGGAAGCTATACGGCCACTCATTGCGCGGCTCTCCGTTCGGCAGCAGATATCGCGTCTTTAAGTGTCTCGACTGTTGGAACCGGACGAGGCCGATGCCCCTGTTCCGTCTATCCCGATAACTGTGCCGTTACAACGGTTACTCCGCCGAATTCGCCTTCCTGCGTTGCTTACAACGATTGCAATCCTGCCTATTTAAGCGTATCAAGCTTTCATTCCGGAGGAGCCAACGTTCTCAAGGGCGACGGTTCTGTCTCCTTTATTTCCGAGACCATTGACTGCGGAACTCAATCGTTTGATATGATCACCGGATCCGCCTCTTTCCGAACAAACGGAATGGAAGTCGAAGGGATTAGTCCTTACGGGATTTGGGGAGCGATGGGATCGATCAACGGCGGCGAATCGATCAATCCTTAAAGCTTTCTTTCCACTGATTGCAGATCTCTTCAGAAAAAATAAAAGGGGGATAAACATGAAATTCATTTCAGCAATTGCATACGGTTTGGTCATTCTTTCCAGCAGTCTGTTTGCGGGGGAATCGCCCTCTTATTCCATCGACGATCAATTTCCCGGCGGCAATGTTAAAATTGCCGCACAGGACAAAAACGTTGTCCTGTTTTCCGCCGACAGCCGAGGTCCGTTCAAGGGGGAATGCGACAATCGTTACTGGTGCTTCCGCGTAAAAAACGCACAGGGACAAAAATTGCGCTTTCAATTGCTGGAACATGCGAACAGCAATATATTCGGCCATGTAACGGCACGGGGACCTCTTGTCAGCCGCGACGGCGGATTGACCTGGAATTGGCTCTCGCCGGGGAAACCCCAGAATCTTCCCAACTCCTTTGAATACTCGTTCGGACCAAATGAAAAGGAAGTTTATTTTGCTCCATTTTATCCTTATTCCTCTCCGAATCTGAAACGTTTTATCGATTCACTGGATCAGAGCAAAGGCAATTTTCGCGCGGAAACACTCTGCCGGTCGGAAGAGGGAAAAGATGTTTTGTCCTTGAGGTTCGGAAACGCAAATTCGCCCAAAAAAATCGGAATTCTGATTACTTCCCGTCATCATGCAAACGAAACCGTCTCTTCTTATCTGATCGAAGGATTGATCCGGGAAGCTCTCTCGGGAAGTGAAGACGGAAATTATATTCTCTCCAACGCCGATTTCTTTGTCGTTCCTATGGTCGATTGGGACGGCGTTGAAAAAGGCGGACAGCGGCAGACCCGAAAGGAACATGATTATAATCGCGATTATGCCGAAGCCAAATTTGCTTCCGTTCAGGCAATTCAAAAACAGACGCTCGAATGGGCCAAAGATAAACATGTTATCGCGATCGATTTTCATGCCAATACCCTCGATATTCGCGGAAAAAGAATTCGCGATCCCAAAGAATGGGCTCATAATATGCTGTTTCTGATTTACAGCAAGGAAAGCAGGGCATATGGTCAAAGAATATCTTCTCTGCTCCGGGAATTCACTCAAGGACATTCCATTCTTTATGACGGTTCTTCCGACAGTATTTCGAACGATGTCAATCCGGCCATGTCGAAAGGCTGGTTCCAGCAAAATCTTCATCCCCTGTTCGCCGCAACGGCCGAAGTGCCGTCCTGTCCCGCTTCGGGAATGCCCCATTCGGAAAACGAGTTTCGTGAATTCGGATCGCTTTATTTAAAGGCACTTGTCCAATTCATCAAAGATCTTCCGGAAAAGCCCTTCGTTGGAACGGATACAATGCAAACGCCTCCTGTTTTACGTCCGGTTCCGCGTTACTTGCAGGACGCGGAACGAAAGTTTCAGTCGGCTCCGAGTTTAACAGTTACGCCCGGCGGCCGTCTTTGGGTTGCCTGGCATACGGGAAGTTTCGGATCGGAAGGGGAAGAGAACTGCCATGTCGCCGCATCAAGCGGAGACGGCGGAAAAACTTGGACTCCGCCGCTGTTCGCGGTCGATGTACCCGGCCCGTTACGTACTCTTGATCCCGGCTTCTGGACAGATCCAAACGGAAAGGTCTGGCTCTTTTTCGCCTTTCTTTACGGACAATGGGATGGCCGAGGCGGTCTTTGGGTTATGTCTCCCGACGATCCCGAAAACCCGAATTCCGAATGGTCGGCTCCCCGCCGGATCTGCCATGGTTTTTTGAAGAACAAACCGCTTGTTACTCGCGATGGCCGTTGGCTCTTCCCTGTCGAGTTCATGGCCGCTAAGCCTCACAATTATTCCCGGGGAAAGATGGTCCCCATGGAAAAACTTCCCCCGGATGCTGTCTTCTCCTTCCCGGAATATAATGATGCCGATGTCTTCGAATCCCTTGATCGGGGTAAGACCGTTCATTTTCTGGGCAAGGCCCATGTTCCCCCAAAAGACCGTTCCTGTTATGAACATATGATCGTTGAACGAAAAGACGGTTCTCTCTGGATGTTGGGGCGAACAAAATACGGTATTGGAGAATCGTTCTCGAAAGACGGCGGTAAAACCTGGTCGGAAATGGTCCCATCCAAAATTCCCCATCCGGATTCGCGATTTTTTATCGGACGTCTGAAGTCGGGCCGGCTTCTCCTGATCAAGAACGGACCCATGGACCGCCGGACAAAACGGGAACAAATGATGGCCTTCCTTTCCGAGGACGATGGAAAAACCTGGAAGGGCGGTCTTATGCTCGATGAGCGAAGGGGCGTTTCCTATCCCGACGCCGTTCAGGATCATAATGGCGTTATTTATGCCGTTCACGATCGGAACCGGACAACGGATCACGAAATTTTGATTCATCGTTTTACGGAAGAGGATATCCTCGCCAAAAAGCCGGTTTCACAGGTTTGCCGTCTCAAAACCATTGTTAATCAAGCCGGCATTACTCCCTGAGATCACGAAAAATACTGATTCAAACCTTAAAACTGGAATATTTTTAAAAAGTTCTTTCAGTCCGCTGTAATATATGGTATAATACAAGTAGGGATGGCCTAAAATTGATACTGTATTTATTTATTGCAACAGAAAGGATCTTCCATGAGTGATCAGAACAAACGTCAGCCGGAGAATTCTTCCCGACGGGATCTTTTAAAACAGATGGTAATCGGCGGAGTAGGAGCGGCCGGAGCGTTTCCGGTTCTTCGCAGTCTGGAGGAAAAATGCCTCGCGAATCATCAGACCGCAGCGGTAAGTACTCCTGCCGCGGCCAACGCAAAACCTGCGGATCCCGCCAAGACGGACGCAGTTTCCGGTGCGACTCGAACCTCGTTTAAAATGCCGGAACGGGCCAAGTTGAACGAAAAGATCCCGCTTTCCCAGATCGGCAACGTCAGGTTAAGCCGGATGATCCTCGGCGGAAATCTTATCGGCGGCTGGGCTCATGCCCGGGACCTGATCTATGTTTCCGATCTTGTCAAAGCCTATCATACACAGAACAAGGTCTTTGAAACATTCTATGTTGCGGAACAGTGCGGAGTCAATGCCTTTTTGGGGCACTATTCTTTGTTCGATATGGTCTCCGATTATTGGAAATGGACCGACGGCAAGATCCAGTTCATCGGCGATTGCGCGACGACAGATCCCACCGTTATCGAAAAGGTGATCGACCGCGGCGCGGTTGCCTGCTATATTCAGGGCGAAACGGTCGATAAACTCGTTCGGGAAGAACGCTTCAATGATCTGGAAAAATGTTTTCGAACGCTGGAAAAGAGCGGAATTCCGTTCGGACTCGGAGCACATCGTGTCGAATCTCTGAAAAAGGTCGTCGAAAAGGGGTTCATTCCGAAATTCTGGATGAAGACCTTCCACGATCATAATTACTGGTCGGTCAAAACGCCGACGGAGCACGATAATGTCTTCTGCCGCAAGCCGGACGAGACAAGGGAGTTCATGGCTTCCCGGCCGGAGCCCTGGATCGCGTTTAAAGTTCTTGCCGCCGGCGCGATTCGTCCGAAGCACGGATTCAAATTCGCCTTTGAAGGAGGTGCCGACTTCCTTTGTGTCGGAATGTATGATTTTCAGGTCGTCGATGATGTCAATGTCTGTGTCGATATTTTAAAATCGAAATTGAATCGAAAACGCCCCTGGATCACGAAAGATATCGATCGTGCTCAATACGAGAAAGAGCTCGAAGAAGCGGAAGAAGCCGAAGAAGACAAAAAAGCGTGATCATTGATTCAAACGGAATTAGGGAATAAAATTAGTGATTAGCGGGGATCAGGGGCCTGTTCCAAACCGCGGATTTATTTAAAAAAATGGGCTTTGCAATTCTCCTGCTGATACCGTACATCGGATTTCCAGTTTGAACAACTAACCCTTTCGGGAAGTACACAATGCAGCTGAAAAAGATCTTTTGTTCTCTGATTTCATTATCGCTGACGATATCGGTTTTGACCGGTCCAACCGCGGCAGGCGCCGAAAAATATTCTTTCAATGATCATTGGAAATTCAGTAAAGGGGAATCGGAAGACGCCTGCTGGCGGCTGTCCTGGAAAATCCTTGAACCGTTTCTTCTTCAAACGGGAAACGATCTTGTCAAAAACGGAGAAAAGA
>JAUNSU010000116.1 GCA_030539035.1 Planctomycetia bacterium | reverse complement strand
GTCAAGTTAAAATAGGGGGGGGGGTAAATTTGCGTTATTTTTCTCAAAAAAAAACTAAAAATAGTGATTAGGAAAAATCAGCGGCAATACCGCCGCTCTGTAATGGGGTTGGAGTTTATAAAAATCGCAATCTCCCATTAACCCGGGGAAGCGGTGAAAAACGTCGATACCGAACACGGTTGGAATCCGAGCGCTGGGACGGTGCCCGTCCCGGGCACCCGGCGGCGGAGCCGCCGTGGTCGAAGAGTTTAAATCTCTAAAAAACGTTGTGATTCGATTAAGGTTGAACCACGATTCTCCGGCCGATGTTGATTCACGCTGATCCCCGACTAATCACTAAACGCTAAACACTAATAAAATCCATCCGTGGTTATCCGTGAACATCCGTGGTTTCAAAAAGGAAATACTGAGACCGATGGAGTGTCTGGGATATCTGGGGACCATAGAATCCGAGTTTATACGCGATTTTTAAAAAATATGTCATTTTTTTCTGAAGTCTGCGTAATAGTAAGTATCGAAGGAATGAGAACCAAAAAACAAGACCGAATCGAAAGATCGGAAAAGCCAAAACAGGAGAAAACAAGATGAAAAAGATTTTATTAAGCGCGATTTTGATGTTGGGATTGGGCTGCGGAAGCGTTTTTGCCCAGGGACCTCAAATGAATCGGGGACCGCAAGGTCCGAACCGGAATCCGGGAATGCAGAGTCCGAGTATGAATCGGGGCTTTTCGAATCCGGGAATGAATCCGGGAAATGCTCCCCGGACCTTCCAACCAGGCGTTCAAGCCCCAAGGCCGGCAGTACAGCCTGCGCAGCACTATGCTCCGGCACCGTCGCCGATCCATCGGGGACAGAGCCCGCAGTATATGAGGCCGGCAGCGCCGGGACATATTCCCCCGCCGATGCACTGCCCTCCCCCTCCGGCGCCCTGTCCTCCGCCGCGCCCTTCCCTCTTTCACGCGATCATCAGTCTCTTTAAATAGGAGATCAGACGAAATCAAACCGCTGAGGGCTGAGAGGATTTCTTTTGGCTCTCAAGGTAAAGATGCAAATCCGTTGAAAACATGATCCAATACCAGCCGCTGAAAACCATTTCGATTCCGACAAAGAGGCCGATCACCCAAAGACCGGAACTGGGCCAGCTCTTAAAGATCAGAATTCCGAGCAGGAAAGTGATCGAGCCGCTCAGCAGGGACCAGCCCCAGCCCGGATAATGAGTCGATAAAGACCCAATGATCCGGAAAAGACCCGCGATAATGAAAAAAACCGAAATCAGAAAGGTCAGCGTAATCGCGTTGAGCATCGGTGCGTCAAGGAGCATTAAACCGACGACAAAGTACAGGACCCCGAGTCCAAGGTGGAGCAAAAAACCGCTCCATTGTCCGGTGTAAAAGGAATTCACCGTCTGCATTACTCCGCCGACCATCAGCAGAACACCGATTAAACTGACCGTAATCACGGTCGCGAAAAGCGAAGATCCGATCGCAAGGAATCCCAATACCATCAGGGCGATTCCAAGTAAAAGGAAAGGAAACCAGTTCTTCGAAAGTTTCTTCCATTCCGGATTGGTAAAGACTCCGCTGAATCCCCCGAAGCAGGAACAGGATCCCAGCATGGAATTCATGAATCCTGATCCGCTCTGGGCCGTGTTCGCGCAGGACCCGCCCGTTCCGTCCGATTCCAAAAGCTCTTCCGTATTGGACATGATCATCTGTTCGTCCGAAGAATTATTATTCGTTGTATCATTCGACATTTTTTTTCTCCTCTATTTGAAGTAAGTTGCAACTTAATTATTATTTTCCCGACTTTTCCACTGCGGGAATTTTCCATTCACCTTTTAAAACCTGATCTTTCGGCTGATAGATCCGGAGCATCAGGAGAAATTCCCCTTCCGGAGCCGGCAACCAGTTTGTGATCATCTTTTTCGGTTCCTTTTTCTGAATTCGAATCGTTAAACTTCCATCCTGATTGAAGACAAGCGGCTGATTACTTCGGATCCCGAACCGGTTCAGGCGGTTGTCCACCAGATAATGATCCTGATCATACATCGTAAGCGACCAGAGAAGATCCGTCGGCGGGGTCTGTCCGGCGGGAAAATGAAGGACATATTCATTCTTTCCGTTCAGAAACTTGCCTTCCTTATCCAATAATGTAAAGGGATAAACGGTCTGCTCCGGAACGTTGGCTCCGATAAAAGCATGAGCAACCGCCGCGCGGCGAAGATAATTGGTTCCATACCGGCCGAGATCTTCCGGCAAGATCCAGTTCCCGTCTTTGGTCGTTCGGAACGATTCCCGAATCAATGTCTGCCGAATCTTCGACTGCGCAAACGGAATCGCAAATCGCATCAGATACGCCGTTCGCGTATTCGGTTCGATCCCTTTTTTCTCTCCGTCCAAAAGTCCCAGATCCTTCATGCTCTCAAGAATCTTTTGATCTGCGGCCGGTGCAGGGTTCTTTTCAAGCAAAGAGGCAAACGTTTCAAAAAACTCCGTTCCGCTCATTCGGAATACCCGTGCGTCCGGCATTGCGGAACGATTATCCCAATCGAACCAGGATCCGAACTGCCGCGCAAGCCGGTGTATGTCCCGCCGCATTCGGCGATCCATGTATTCCATCGCGTCCCGTCCGTAGTCGATCCCTTCTTTCGTCCAGCGCGCTCCGTCTTTCGCTCCGCGGTCGATCATCGTTTCCGCATGATGTTCGATCTTTTTCATCGTCTTTTCCGCTTTCTTTATATCTTCTTCCCCTTTCTTTTCCAGCTTTTTCAATGTTCCCTCTTTCTTTGCCGGCTTTGATTTTTCACCTGCCTGCTGCGCATACCGCACATAGTAAGGACGATACCCGTATCGGGTCCGATAATACTGGACGATCATCTCCGGTTCTCTTGCTTCTTCCTCTTCCTCAATTTCCAGCTCGGTATCGACGGCATCATCGTCGTCTTCTTCATCGATTTCATCCTCCATTACGATCTGTTCCTTTTCGGGAAGAGACTTCTTTTCACTTTCCTCCTTTCCGGGAAGCTGCAAATTCTGCGCATACCGTTCGGAGATCGTCAACGGACGAGCGTAAGGAAAATCCTGAAGGACCGCAAACGGCGGCAAGGATCGCAGCCAGGAGATCTTCGATCCGGCGGTAAATTTCCCGCCCGTCTCTTTTTCGAAGATCTTATACGGAATCGATTCAAATTCATAGAGTGTCCGGCTTGCGGAAACAACCGTTTGCGAAGGGTCTTCCTGAGGGACACCAAGAAGAACGCGATTGATCAGCCAGGCGGAATCGGTCGGCGATTTTACGACTTTGATCCCCTGGGGAAACGATCTTTGCGCCGTTCCCGGTCCGGTGAGAACAAAGAAACGAACGGTCCGTCCCCCCAGCTTCGCCGTCGGGTATTCCGAGACCTGATTGTCTCCAAAGGCCGT
The DNA here is from genome assembly GCA_030539035.1 of Planctomycetia bacterium. GTDB lineage: Bacteria > Planctomycetota > Planctomycetia > Pirellulales > Thermoguttaceae > JAUNBG01. The sequence goes on along the minus strand of JAUNSU010000116.1, from coordinate 8,690 downwards.
GATCACATTTGTCCAGGAATCCAGAAGTTCCATAAGATAATGATGATTGGGCTCGGCGGGCATGCAAATTACCTGCGGTTCCGAAGAAAGATCAAACCAGACCATCGACATAAGCGAATCCACGTTCGGACATTCGCAATATCTCATCCGCGCGTCCGGGAGAAGCGTGAAATAGGACATTTTGTTCTTCGGAGCAAAGAAAATACTTGCGGTCATTTCCTTTTCCATTCGGTTCATCAGCACCAGGGGATAGGCGTAAATATAGGCGTCCACAAGGCGTTCGAAGATCTCTTTATCCTTATCGATATTTTCTTTCGCCGTTCCGGCAGGCATTTTTTGAGGCGCCACTTTGGTCTCCGATTGCGGCATCCGAACAGGACCGACTCCCCTTGCTTCCATGGGAAGGACCTTTTTATCCGAAAGAGGATCTCCTTTCGCCGCTCCATTTTTTACTTCCTTTGCCGGAATCGGACTCGATGCGTTGGCCGCATACGCTCCTTTTCGATCACTTTCCAGATAAAGCGGGAAGAAGTCCGCCGATTTCTTTCCCTCCGGTTTACTGTTTACAGCGTCCAGAACAACGGGAATGGGCGGCAATTTCGAGATCGCAGTCTCTTCCGGCTTCAGAATCTTCAGCACTTTGATTTTCGTTTTCGCCAAAAAGGCCGGAAGTTCCGCGGGATCGGTCAACACAACGTATCGCAGCGATTGAAAAATGCCCGCGCTGGTCAACGAAACGGCAAGGAACACAAACAATTTTTTTGTCCAGGAAAAACAACATTTCATAAAACTTACTCCTTTTACTGGGTTAAGAAATGGAAAAACGATACCAGAATTACACTTTTTCGATAAGGATCTTTCCGTGATTCCTTATTCAGGTTCTTTTAAGGGACGATAAAAGATCTTGCCGAAAACGCGTTTCCCTCCCAATCCGGTGTTTTTGACGCCGAACCATCCTCTTCGGCCGCGGTGGGAGGAATATCAGGAAGCGCAAGATCGTCCAGAGTCCGGGAAATCGATTCCCAAATAAATCCTCCGGTTTCCTGCGGTGTATAGATATTGTTTGCCGTACTGGATTGCCCGTCGAAAAGGATCATTTTGACCGGGGCGCTCCATTGATTTCCAAATTGTTCGAAAATTCCTCCGCCAAAAGAACCATCGGAACGAAAGGTCCATGTTTCAAAAAGCTCACTGACCGGGTTCCAGGCGATGATTGTTTTTTCTTCATGGATCAGAACCGATTGGCGGTCAAAAAAGCGGTCTTCCCGCAAAAGATAATTTTCAGATTTCGATCGTTCAATCCGGCTCAAAAGGGTCCCGGATTCAAGAGAGAATTTCCAGCTCCCCAGCATCCAGTCCAGCGCGGAAAGAGCCTGTGAAGCCGCACTGTTTTTCAGGATGCTTCCGGCCGACTCCGTCCCTTCGGACTTTATCGAAAAAAGAATCACGAGAATCATAAACGGCAGCATCGTTCCCCGAAGACCTCTCTTCCAAAAACAGATCTGTCCGATCTCTTTTCGACTTCCGCTGTTTCCCACTTCTGCTCTCCAATCAATGAAATAAAACATTTTCGAATTCATATTACGCACTCTGCGCAAATTTTAAAAATCACAAACCAAAATCATTGGCGATGTCAAAATATGCAAGATAAAAAGGGAAGACGAGATAAGAAAGAAAATTATTCTGGTAAGAAGAGTGATACTTTCACGATTAAGAAAGAGGATTTTCAAAACTTGAGGAATTATTCCGAAATTGTTTCCATTTTTTTGTTGACTTTTCAGAAGATCCACCTTATCATAGTAATTATATCGCTTTTAACGATTGCTTTTTTCCCTTACGGGGAAAGAGCCGCCGCAATGTTTTTCGGAATTCGATCTTCAGACTTTACGTCGAGATCCTTTCCAGCAAAAAACAGATAAAAAACAATAGGATCCATCAAAATTTTCCGTCGATCCGGCGAAAGAAAAACGCAGAAACAAACGAATCGCCCTTCCCGGGAAATTTGTTGTTCGGGAATGAAAATTTTGAAGGATCGCGTGAAAAAACAAAAGAGATTATAAAGTATCAAGGGAAACACAGGTATTCAGTGAAATCTGCGCAAAATACTTAATCTCTGTCGATCGTTCAAAAAGCGGTATTGATCCGGACAATTTAGATTAAATGTTTTATCGACTCTCATTTTTTAAATGTAAAGGAAGCGTATCATGTTAGTTCAACCTGGGAATGGAGTTCCGGTGATTCTTTCCTCGATTCTGGAATCGGGGGATTATGTCGGAACAAAAGAGATCGCATTTCGATCCTGCGGAACGGATCCTTTTGAAAAACTTCGTAAAGGTCTGTTTGTTTGCCTCTCCGAAAACGCGGCAGAGGCGGAAGAAATGATCGAGCAAGCGCTTATTTCCGGGGCGACATCCATCGTTGTTCGCCGCGGTCTTTTGGGATCATTTCAGCTCTTTCGGGAACAGGATTTCATCTTCGAAGCGGATAAACCGGAACTCGTCTATGGTCGTGCATGCCAGGCGCTCATGGGAACCCCCGCGGAAAAGCTCAAATTGATCGCGGTAACTGGAACTTCCGGGAAAACGGCTCTTTCTTACATTATCGCAAGTGTCCTTGCCGAATCGGGAAATACGGTCGGCTTTGCCGGATCGCTCGGCGTTTACGACGGTGTTGGAATCATTCCCAATTCCGATCCTTCCCCGGATGCCGCCAAATTGGCCCTTTATCTCGCCAAAATGGTCAAGAACAAGTGTACGCACGCTATCATCGAGGTCTCCAGCCTCGCTCTCGAAAAAGGTGTTCTCGAAGGTATTCAATTCGACGCCGTTTGCCTTACCAATATCCGAAGAGATCATCTGGATATCCATGGAACAGTCGAACTCTATCGCCGGGCAAAAATGCGGATCTTCGATTATATCAAGCCGGAATCTGTTGTCGTCTGCAACGTGGATGATCGGGTTACCGAGGCCATTCTTCCCCTGATCAAATCGCCTGTAATGACCGTCGGAATGCACCCTTCCGATGCAATGGTCAACGGAATGCCGATCGAACAGGACAAAACAAGCCAAACCTTTTACATCGTTGCCGGTATCGACGCGGTTCCGGTTCGGACTCGCATCATCGGAACGGAGCATATTTACAATTGTATGATCGCCGCCGCTCTCGGAATCAGCTGGAATATCGATCTTCGAACCATTGTTCGCGGGCTCGAAAGGGTCGAACACATTCCTTGCCGGCTCGAACGGATCGACTGCGGACAGCCCTTTGCCGTCTTTGTGGATTGTGCGAGTACACCGGATTCGATCGCCTCTTCACTGAACACTTTGCGCGGGGTTTCTTCCGGGCGGATCTTCTGCCTTTTCGGGATCCCCGGCGACAACGAAACCAGTAAGCGCCCGATGATCGGCAAAGAACTCGAAAATTTGGCGGACACGGTAATCTTGGCTCCCGGCAACATTAAAACGACCGGGGCAGAATCGAGAATGAACGATGTATTGGCCGGTTTTGAAGATAAAGACGGCGTCAAGATATTTTCCAACCGTCGGGAAGCAATGATTTGGCTTCTTACGGAAGCAAGTCCGGACGATACAGTATTGATCATAAGCGCTTCGCATTCTTCCGAGGTGAAAACGCGCAAAGAACAGGCGGCCGATCGCCAGTTTGTCCGGCATTGGCTGTACGAAAACCAGCCTTGCATGGAACCCTTCTGGTTCTGAACAGCCCGGTTTCCAGCGTTAATGCCGTTGATTCCATTCTGAAATCACCGTAAGGGCGGGCTCAAACCCGCCCAAAGTTTGCCGCCGCTGTTTATCTGCGAAAAATGTTCTTCCTGTTCTTATATCCCTGAAATGAGCAATCACTAATTCTCGCTTGTTTTATAGAGAGAAATTTGACCATTGATCGGCTTGAAACCGTGTCTTTTCAGAAAAGAAATAAATCGTTCATCCCGCTCGAAAACGGCGATATTGATATGGACAGCACTATAGAGCATATTAGCGATATCGTGGATGAGGGTTGTAAGGAGAATGGATCCAAGTCCCAATCGGAGATAGGCTTCGGAAACACCGATATCGGACAGAATACACTGGACATTTCGACCGGCTGTGTACATTTGATGAAGCAGAGCGCCCCCGATCGGATCCAGGGAAGAATGATCTTTAAGGAACGCATTCCATTCAAAAGTCTGGAAATTTCTATAGACATTGGCTTCCCACCAATTTCGGGTAAGCGACGGTTTATTCATAAAAACCTCGAACCGCTGACGGGATTCCCGGATCCGAATCGTCGTCGGAGGACAATACTCCTGCGAATCCAGTGAGAAACGCTTGAACTTCATGTGAAAATGATAGCCCATTTTTTCAAAAAGATCGATCGTTTTCTGATCATTTTCGAAAAAACCATAAGGAATTCCGTTGCCGTAAAGTCCAGTATAGAACGGAGAAAGTTTTTCGCACCCTCCGGCACACCAGACTTTGATTCCCTTTTCTTTAAGATAGTTCTCCGCTGCGATGATCAGCTCTTTTTCGATCGTCTCTGGATCTTCCGCATCAGGAGCAACAATGGGAGCAACAATGATTCCATGGATGTTCGAGGGCCCCGACCAATCATTGTCGGGCAAAAAAGACGCGTGGATCATTCCGACCGGACGATCTCCTTCGAAAGCAAGCAAAAAACCTTGCCGATCGAAAAGAACATTCCCGAAAACCTGTTCATCAAGCAATTCATAGGAGATCGGTCTAAATAACCAAGGTGTCGTCAAAGCCTTTTTTTCCCAAAGCATACGAACATGAACCAGATCACCGTTTGTAAAAGGCTTAATGAAGACCATGAAAAAACTTCGCAAATACAGGAGGGACAAATGCCCCTGAGTTGAACTTAAAGACCGAAAACGCACAGCATTATTTACCTTTCAGTATATCATCATCTTCAATCTTTGCAAGCAAAAAGTCAATTTTAATGATAATTTTCAATAAAATACCGAAGAACTTCAAAAAGTTTTTTTATTGGGAGTTGCAAAAAGAGAACTTATACGTTAAAATATGGTATCTTTTAGTTTTTAGTATTTATACGGAATCGCCCGGTCTGTTCGGCCGCTCGGATCCGCAAATCCCTTTATTGAACAAACGGTAAAAAAGATGATGTTGAACGTATTTCAAAATGATTTCAGTCTCCTTTTATTTGGGCTTCCCAACTGGATGAAGGCATTGACCTGGATCGATGCTTCCGCAGTGGGTGTTCTGATCGGTTTTCTCATTCTGGTCCTCCTTTTTCGGGCGGTCTTCCCAAAAGTGGGAGCGATTGCCTGGGTTACCGCGAAAGAAACCCTTCTCCAACCCCTCTTTTTGATTCTGATGCTCGCCGGAATTTTCGGCCTGTTCATCTTCCTCTTCCTTCCTTATCATACGCTGGGGGAAGATATCAAAATCGTTGTGTCCCAGGGATTGACATTAGTGAAATTGTTCGCGATCTTTCTCGCGATCTGGAGCGCAAGTACCTCGATCGCCGATGAGCTGGAAGGAAAAACCGCTCTGATGATCCTTGCCAAACCGGTCGGACGTCAACGTTTTGTCCTCGGAAAGTATTTCGGGATCATGATCGCGGTTACGACCCTCTTTTTGATCCTCGGACTCTTCTTCGTCAATACAATCGCCTATAAACTGGTCTACGATGCCCGGGAATCCGCCAAAGATGTTCCAACGGCAATCGAATGCTATCAGTATATTGTCAACATTCTTCCCGGTCTTTACCTCGCGTTTTTTGAAACGATCGTATTGACCGCCATTTCGGTCGCCATTTCGACCCGGCTTTCCCTCCTTCCGAACTTAACGATCTGCTTGACGATCTACGCGCTTGGCCATCTGGTCCCGATGATCGTTGTTTCCAACGCCGCGGTTCATATGCCGCTGGTCGGTTTCTTCGCCAATCTGGTCTGTGCGTTTTTGCCGGTTCTCGATCATTTTAATATGGAAACAGCGGTCGCAATGAATCGGGCCGTCCCCAACTCCTATATTTTAATGTCCGGCCTTTACTCTCTGATCTTCGCGGCGGTTGCGATGGTTCTTTCCCTCGCCCTCTTTGAAGATCGCGATTTGGCTTGATCCCGGCTAAAAGTACTCATACTGTAAAAATATTTTTGTTTGGAACCGCGGATGAAATCAATAAAATTCGGGGCTGATATTTTTGATGGAAACGTGTTTTTACCAAAAAAAGTATCCGTGGTTATCCGTGAAATCCGTGGTTTCAAAATCGTTTATTTACAGTTTGACTAAAAGTAAAAGGAATGATTCAGGTTTTACATGTTTATCGGACCCGTTTTTACTCGTGAAGTTACCATCGCCCCGCGGCGGGAACGAACGTTCATCGCCCGGGCCGTTTACGGCGGTCTCCTTCTTCTTCTGATCAGTACTGCCTGGCTCGTAATGACCGGAACTCAGGTGATCACCGATACCGGCGACTTTTCCCGGTTCGGCGCCTCGCTTTTTTCCCTGATGGCCCCGTTGCAGATGGTAATGATGCTCTTTCTCTCCGCGATCCTTGCCGCTTCGGCTGTCGCGCAGGAAAAAGACCGAAAAACGCTCCTGCTTCTCCTTCTTACCCATCTTTCAAACAGTGAACTCGTTCTCGGTAAACTCCTTTCCAGTTTGTTGGAGGTCTTGACGTTTTTACTGATCTCACTTCCGATTTTCATGTTGACCGCGCTTCTTGGCGGGGTCTCCTATCCTCAGATCATCAGGGTCCTTTTGGTTACCTTGTTCGGGATGCTTGCCTGCGGAAGTGTTGGATCGTGTGTTGCGCTCTGGAGAGATAAAACTTTTCAGGCGATTGCCGCAACAGCTCTGATCCTTGTTCTTTGGCTTGGCTGCTGGCAGGCGATCGGCGTTTTTTTTCCGGATTCGCAATGGTTTGGAGTTCCTGTCTCATCGATCGTTGCCGCGATGAGTCCTTGGCAAGCTGTTTTAGCCGCCGCGCGTCCGGTGATTGAGGAACGCTCCCTTTCTCCGCTCGTTCTGCTCGCTCCCATCCAGGGATATCTCATTACCTTTGCCGCCATTACCGTTCTCATTAACGGAATCGCGATTTTCATGGTTCGGATCTGGAATCCTTCCCGTGAACTGCGCCAGGGAACTCCGGAAGAAGATACCTGGAGAAAAGAAGCGGTTGCGGCCCGTCTGAAAAGGGAAGAAGCGGAAAAGAAAGCGGCCCGCGGACAGCTGGACAATTCGGCGAATCCTTATGAAAATCTGGAACATAATCTGATGGCCCAGGAATCGGAACATCCGGATCTTCATCCGGAAGCGGCGAACAGCGAAAAAGGCCGTTTTAAAATGGACGCGTCGATCTCGGCAGCGCCGGGCAAGGTGCGGCACGTATGGGACAATCCGATTATTTGGCGTGAGATCTGCACGCACGCATACGGCCGAAAGATGTTTATTATCCGGCTTGTTTATTTCCTTCTTTTCCTGATGTGCGCATACGCATTGCATCTGGTTTTTGTTCAGCATGCGGCTCCGACGCTTATGCAAATGGCGGGTCCCATGCTTCCGTTTTTGATTTTGTCCATGCTTCTTTTGAATGCCCAGGCGGTTACCTCGCTCACGTCCGAAAGGGACGGAGGAACGTTCAATCTTCTTTTGGTAAGTGATATTACGCCGAAGGAGTTTGTTTATGGAAAATTAGGGGGAACCTTTTATAATATGAAGGAGGTTGCCTTTTTTCCGATGCTTCTTTGTTTTTATCTTTATTGGCAAGGAGCGCTTACGGGCAGTAATTTGATGTTTCTTTTGATCGGACTTTGGGTCCTTTATTTCTTTGCGGCGATGGTTGGAGTACATATAGGGATGCAATATTCGAATACGAGAAGTGCGGTGGCGACGAGTTTGGGGATAGTATTCTTTTTATTTATTGGTATTGCGACTTGTATGTGGATCATGATAGCGTTCAGCGGATCCTTTGAAGCGCAGCTTCAGCCGTTTTTAGCGTTTGTGATCGGCGGCGGAATCGGTCTTTATGTATCACTCGGTGCCCGGAATCCATCATCTGCGATTGCGCTGGCATCCTTTGCGTGTCCGTTAGCGACTTTTTATGCGATTACGAGTCTTTTGCTCGGCCAGCCGCATTGGGTTTTCTTTTCCATTGTCGGAGCCTATCTTTTTACATCGATAGCGATGCTGATTCCCGCGATTGATGAATTTGACGTCGCAACCGGAAGAACAACGATCGACTGAAAAGGGAAATGAATGAGTACAGAGCGCGGATTTTTGAAACCACGGATAAACGCGGATGACCGCGGATGGGACCTTTGATAGTGATTAGGGTTTAGTGATTAGTGATTAGCCGGGGAAGCGGTGGCTGGGAACGCAGGCTTCCAGCCTGCACGGCGGCAACGCCGCTCTGTAAAGTGGTAAAAATCTCTAAAAAACGTAATCTCCCATTAAACCGGGGAAGCGGTGAAAAACAAGGATTTTTGTGTAAGGTTCAAATCCGAGCGCTGGGACGGTGCCCATCTTGGGCACCCGGCGGCAACGCCGCCGCTCTGTGATAGAGTTAAATCTCTAAAAAACACAATCTCCCATTAAACCGGGGAAGTGGAAAAAAACATTGATGTCGAACACGGTTCGAATCCGAACGCTGGGACGGTGCCCATCTTGGGCACCCGGCGGCGGAGCCGACGTCTTTGTGAATGGGGAAAA